>DATDBO010000013.1:0-34716 GCA_036524775.1 Solirubrobacterales bacterium | reverse complement strand
CACACGCTCGTCGAGCCGCCTGCGCTCGCCGGCAGCGCCGAGCGCAACGTCGTCCTCCTCGCCGACCCGGCACTGCCGGCGAAGAGCCGCGGCAGCGACCGCAACCGGATCAACAAGAACCGCCGCGCCGGCTACGAGGTCGAGCTCGTCGCCGGCCCGCGGACCACTGCCGCGCAGCGCGCGGGCTTCCATGCCGCCTACGAGCAGACGATGCGCCGCGCCGGCGCCGCCGAGCGCTACTTCTTCGGCGCCGCCTACTTCGACCGCCTGCTCGAGTCCGACCGCGCCTGGCTTGCGCTCGCCAATGCGCCCGGCGGCGGAGTCGCGGCCGCGTCCCTCACCGTCCGCAGCGACGGCTTCCTCCACTACTACCTCAGCGGCAGCGCCGACAGCCGGCTGCGCGTCTCGCCGATGAAGAACGTCGTCGCGGCCCTGGTCGAGCTGTCTGCCGAGCAGGGCCTGCCGCTCAACCTCGGCGGCGGCCTCTCCCCCGGCGACCCGCTGGAGGAGTTCAAGCGCGGCTTCGCCAATCGCGAGCAGCACTGGCGCGTCTCGGAGATCGTCTGCGACCGCGAGGCCTACGACCGCCTCTCGGCCGGCAAGCCACCCACGGATTTTTTCCCCGCCTACAGGGCTGGCTAGCTGCGCGGTTCCGGGGGCGTCGGGCCTCGCAACCCAAACGCGTTGACGGGCTCGCCGCCGAATTTGCCCCAGGTCTGGGCGCCGAAGGCGCGGATCGCGTCGAGCGTCGCCGCGCCTTTGTATTCGTCGCAGCCGAGCAGGTTGGTCCAGGTCGAGGCCGCCACTTCGTAGTCCATGTTCTCGTTGGGGAAGAAGAGCGTGCCGCCGAACATCGTGTCGTAGAGGCCCTTCAGCTCCAGCTGGTCATCCTCGGGCAGGTCGGGGCTGTACTGGATCGCCATGCGGCCGTGCTCGAGCGCGTGGACGACGAAGAGTTCGTCGGGCATTTCGATGTAGGCGCCGTCGGCCTGCTGGTAGGGGGAGCCGGCGTGGTTGCCGGAGGTCGCCGGGGTGGTCCCGTAGTCGGGTTCCGGGCCGGTCGGCGGCAGGTGTTTGTGCCCCTCGTCTTTCAGTTTGAGCCGCAGGTCGCAGCCGGCCGCTTTCGCCGCCTGCTCGAGGTCGGCGTCTTTCGCCGGGGCGGGCTCGGTGCCCGCGCGTTCGTCCGGCTTGAAGCCGTTGGTTTCGCCGGTCGAGGCGAGCAGGTGCGCGTTGCCGTCCTCGTCGCCGCCCGAGCCTGCGACCAGGGCGACGACTCCGGCGAGGACGAGCAGGCCGATCAGCCCCGCTCCGGCGTAGACCGCGAACAGCCGACGACGCTCCGACGTGTCCTGGCCGGATTCGCGTTCCTGCCGCGCCTGGCGCAGCCGCTCTCTCTCTTCCTCCCTGCGATTTGCCATTTCGCGGCCCCCTATCCTGCCACAGGAGTGGCGCTTCGGCCGTTCCCGTTCGCTCCGGGGCCGTCGGGCGCTCTCCAGATTTCGTCCAAAAACTTCGCCAGCTCCGCGTCGAGGCGGTCCGGCCGCGTCCGCCACTCGAGGATCGAGTTCGCTTCGACGAGTCGCGCGCCGGGCAGCTCCTCGACCAGCATCCCCGAGTCGCTGAAGGGATGCAGGGGGTCGCGCGGGTGGCCGACGACGAGGGTCGGCCGGTCGATCAGGCGGCGCTGCTCGCGCGCCGGCGCGGTCTCGCCGAGCAGCAGCCCCTCGAGCACGGCGATCGACGGGCCCGGCCGCCGCCGCAGCCAGTCGAGCCCGATGTCGAGGAGGAAGTTGGTGCGGGGGACGAGCCGCGCCAGGCGCGAGCCGAGCTCGACGGCCGGCCGTCCCACCCGCAGGCCGAGCAGGATCGGCGCGAAGATCGCGGCGACGGCGGCGAGGGCGTTGTCGAGCACCGGCATCTCGACGAAGAGCGCCTCGACCCGCTCCGGCCGACGCACCGCCAGCTCGAGGCCGACGTTGGCGCCGAGCGAGGTGCCGCCGACCACCGCCCGCTCCAGCCCGAGGTGGTCGAGCAGCGCCGCGACCTGCTCGGCGAAGAGCGGCATCGAGTAGAGCCGCAGATCATCGGGCTGGTCGGAGCGGCCATGGCCGAGCAGGTCGACGCAGATCGCCCGGTTGCCGCGCTCGGCCAGCGCCGGACCCAGTCGCGCGAACATCGTGCTGTTCATCAGCAGGCCGTGGACGAGCACGATCGGCCGCTCGCCTTCGCCGTACTCCTCGAAGGCGATCCGCCGGCCCTGCCAGCTCAGCTCTCCCATGGTCTTCCCGCCAGCAGCGCACCGAGCACGGCGCGCGTCGCCGGCGCCCGGTTGAGTGCATAGAAGTGGATCCCCGGCACCCCGGCGGCGAGCAGCTCGGAGCACTGCTGCGCTGCGTAAGCGACGCCGAGCGCGAACTCGGCTTCCTCGTCGCCGTCGGCCGCGGCGAAAGCTGCCTCGAGCCGGGGTGGGATCGTCGCGTCGCATAGCGCGCAGATCCGCTTCGTCTGGGCGAAGCTCGCGACCGGGATGATCCCGGCCACGATCGGCACCTCGATCCCCTTCGCCCGTGCCGCCGCGACGAAGTCGAAGTAGACCTTGTTGTCGAAGAAGAGCTGGGTGATCAGGAAGGAGGCGCCGGCCTCGACCTTGGTCTTCAGGTAATCGAGGTCGGTGTCGAGGTCGGGAGCCTCGGGGTGGACCTCGGGAAAGCAGGCGCCGCCGACGCTGAAGTCCCAGCGCTCCCCGATGAAGGCGGCCAGCTCGGCGGCGCTGCCGAGGCCGCCGTCGGGCTGGACGAAGTCCTCTTCGCCCCGCGGCGGATCGCCGCGCAGCGCGAAGACGTTCTCGATCCCGGCGCCGGCGATCAGGTCGAGCGTCGTCGCCAGCCCCTCGGTCGTCTCGCCGACGCAGCTCAGGTGGGCCATCGTCTCGAAGCCCAGCTCGTCCTTCAGCGCCCGCGTGATCTCCACCGTGCCGTCGCGGGTCGAGCCGCCCGCCCCGTAGGTGACCGAGACGTAGTCGGGCTCGAGCTCGCGCAGCGAGCGCGCCGTCGCGTAGAGCTGCGCCGTCGCCTCCTCGCTCTTCGGCGGGAAGAACTCGATCGAGAAGACCGGCCGCTTCGAGTCGAGGATGGCGTCGATGCGCATCGCCGGAGGGTACTCAGAGCGCGATTTCCACGGACTTTGCGGGGTCGAAGCCGGGCCGACCCTAGACGCGGACAGGAGGCCGAGCTAAGTTGATCCTGCGACTGGGAAAGACAGGCCCCGCGGAAGCCAGCGGGACACCGTCTTGAAGGTGGCGCAAAGAGCTTCTACGTGCGAAGGCTACGCGCGAGGCAGGCTTTGGGCGCCGCCCCCGGTTGCTTTTTGTTGTCCGCGCGTCTCTCTAGCTTGGCCCGCAGTCATCGAGTGCCTGCCCTCTTTGACTCGCGTACCGGGGCGCATCTGGGAGTCGGCGTTGTTGGTTTTCCCCCGTGAGTTCTCCAACAACTAGCCCGCCACTCCCATACTCTGCGCGCGATGAGCGACGAAGTGCGCTACGAGCGGGTCGGGGCGGCCGCCGTCCTCACCATCGACCGGTCGGAGCGGCGCAACGCGATCGACGCCGCGGCGGCGGAGGCGTTCCGCCAGGGGCTGGTCGAGTTCGAGGCCGACGAGGGCGCCCGCGTGCTCGTCCTCACCGGTGCCGGCGGCGAGGCCTTCTGCGCCGGCGCCGACCTCAAGGCGATGAACCTCGACGTCAGCCATGCCGACGGGCCGATGGGCCCGACCCGGCTGACTCCGGCCAAGCCGGCGATCGCCGCGGTCGACGGCTGGTGCCTCGCCGGCGGGGTCGAGCTGGCGCTCTGGTGCGACATGCGCATCGCCACGCCCCAGTCGACCTTCGGCCTCTTCGAGCGGCGCTGGGGCGTGCCGCTGCTCGACGGCGGCACCCAGCGCCTGCCCCGCGTCGTCGGCATGGGACGCGCCCTCGAGCTGATCCTCACCGGCCGCCCCGTGAAAGCCGAGGAGGCGAAGCAGATCGGTCTGGTCAACGAGATAACCGAGCCCGGCAAGCACTTGGACCGCGCCCTGGAGCTGGCCGAGCGCATCGCCGGCTTCCCCCAGGAGACCATGCTCGCCGACCGTCAAGCAGCAATAGAAGGCTTTGGCCGGCCCCTCGCCGAGGGTCTCGAGCTGGAGCGCCGTCTCGGCATGGAGGTGCTCGACGTCGCGGTCAAAGGCGCCGCCCGCTTCGCCGGCGGCGAGGGCCGCCACGGCGAGTTCCCCGACTAGCCCTCGCGAGTAACGCGACGCATCTCGTCTTCTGCGGCCTCCGGCCCCAGGTAGGGCATCAGCACCGCGAAGACCAGGTCGGGCAGGATCCGCTTCAGCTCCGGCCCGCGGCCCGCCCGCACCTCGTCGAAGATCATCGAGGTCGCCCCGCCCACGGCGAAGCGCGCCGTGTCGGCGGGCAGCTCCTCACCCTGCCCCGACCAGGTGCGGCCCTGCTCGAGGAAGGGGGTGAAGCGGGCGAACATCGCCCGGTAGCGCTCGCGCGCGTCGTCGCCCGCCGCGGTCACCTCGACCATCGCCATGCGGGCGATGTCGGCCTCCATCGAGAGCAGCTCGACCAGCGCCCGCAGGCCGGCGGCGATCTGCTCCGGCCAGGGTTCGTCGGAGGCCGCCTCGAAGGCCGCGGTGACGTGCGCCACCAGCACGTCGAAGACCGCTTCGTAGGCCTCGAGGAAGCAGGTCTCCTTGTCGCCGAAGATCTCCTCGAAGGCCTCCTGCGTGGCGCCCGCGTACTCGACCACGTCGGCGACCGTCGTCGCCTCGTAGCCTTTCGCCGCCGAGACCCTGACCATCGCCTCTTTCAGGCGCTCTCGTTCGGTGCGGATGACGTAAGCGCGCGGCAGGCCGTGGCGGTCGAGCGGGGCTTCTGGATTCGAAGTCGGAGGCGAATCCATCGGCATCCCAATGTAGGGCAGGACTCGACCCCTGTCCAACGCCCCCGCGGCTAGGCTCGGGCGGCCTGCATCTCCGCCGCGGCCGCCTCGGCGCCGAAGTAGGGCAGCACGGCGAAGTACATGAACTCCGGCAGGAGGCTGCGGAAACCGTCGGTAGCCCCGGTGGAGAGCCGTGAATGGACGATCGCGTGGATGCCGGCGACGATCCCCTCCGGGGCGATCTGCGGGGGCGACTCCGGGCCGTCCTCCTCCTGCCTCGCCAGATCGATGAAATCGGCTGCCCTTTTCAGCGCTTCGGCACGTCTCGAGAGCGCCTCCGGGCCCGCCGCGTGGACCTCGACGATCACGCCGCGGCCGAAGTCGGGCTCCTCGTCGAGCCGGTCGAGCAGCGCTCCGAGGCCCGCGCGCAGCTTGCCGCGCCAGCTCTCCTCGCTCGTCGCTGCCCTCGCGATCGTCGCTTCGAGCCGGGCGATCCCCATCTCCAGCGCCGCCAGGTAGCAGGCGTCCTTGTCGGCGAACTCGTCGTAGAAGGCCTGCCTGTAGAGGCCGGTTCGGTCCAAAACCGTGCGTACGGAGGTCGCGTCGTAGCCCTCGGCCCCGACCGCCTCCAGCATTCCCACGAGGATCTTTTCGCGCTTGGAAGAGTTCACAAGCTCGAGCCGCGGGGAGTGGGGGAGTGGTTTCACTTCCCTGACGCTGCCGGTCCCCTCAGCCCCTGCCTGGACGTTGGTTACGGCCTGCCTCCCCATCGCCATCCCTCCTTCGAGATCCAGGGAACAGGTTGTCTAGACCTCGGTACTGTAACGGTATATCGCTGATCCGTCCAGCTTGAAGTTCGGCGGGCCGAGAGTAGCCTGGATTTTCGTGGCTGAGCGTGTTACCCAGGCAACCAGGATGCCCCCCGGACGGCATCCTCTGCCTCGCGAGTTCATCACTCGCCACCAGCGCGCCCGGATCATCGCAGCCCTCGCGGAGGAGACGGTCGAGAAGGGATATCGCGCCGTCACCGTCGCCGACATCGTGCGCCGCGCCGGCATCGCCCGCAACACCTTCTACGAGAACTTCTCCTCCAAGGAAGACTGCTTCCTCGCCGCCTCGGAGTTCGCCGTCAAAGAGGCGCTGCAACGCGTCGTCGACGCCGCCAGCCGGGTCGACAGCTGGCCGGAACGGGTCAACGCCGGTCTCGGCGCCTTCCTCCGCTACGTCGCCAGCGAGCCGGCGCTCGCCCGCACCTGCATCGTCGAGGCGCTCTCCGCCGGCCCGGCCGCGGTCGAGCGCTACGAACGCTCGATCCAGGCCTTCGTCCCGCTGTTCCGGATGGGCCGCAAGGTCGCGCCCCAGGGCGAGCAGCTGCCGGCGACACTCGAGGAGACGATCGTCGGCGGGATCTTCTGGATCATCTACCAGCGGATCGTGATGGGACAGGTGGAGGAGATCGAGCAGCTCCTCCCCGAGCTGGTCGAGTTCTCGCTCACCCCGTACGTCGGCTCCGACGCGGCGAAGCGCACAGCAGCCGAACCGCAGAAGCAGCCAGACAGACGGTAGCCAGGGCAGGGATCGGCGGTCCCATGCGCTAGTGCTCGACACCGAGACCCGCGAGGAGACCGGCAGCTCCGAGCGCGCGCAGCTCGTCGCGGCCCTGATCGAGGTCGCCGCCGAGCGCGGCTACGGCGAAACGACGATCGAGTCGATCCTCGACCGGGCCGAGCTCGACCGCCCCGCCTTCGACCGCCACTTCCGCGGCAAGTACGACTGCTTCCTCACCGCCTGGCAGGAGCTCAACGAGGAGTGCTTGGAAACGATGGTGAGCGCCTACGAGAGTCGCGAGGAGTGGCCCGACCGGCTGCGGGCCGTCGCCTACCAGGTGATCGAGAACCTCAGCCACGACCCCTGCCGGGCCTCCTTCGGGGTCGAGGTGCTCGCCGCCGGAGACGCCGCCCGCGCCCGGCGCGACATGACGATGCGGGTGATCGCCGCGCTGATCGATGCCGGCCGCCAGGAGATGGAGGACCCCGAATCGGTGCCCCACACGACGGCCGAGGCGCTGGCCGGCTCCGCCTACGGCCAGATCTACTCGCGGGTGGTCCGCGGCGACGTCGACGAGCTGCCGGCGCTGGTGCCGCAGCTGATGTCCGCGGCGGTCATGCCCTATTTAGGTATCGAGGCGGCTATCTCGGAGTTGAATCGCGAGTCCGGCGTCCCGGAGGGATATGCTCGCGAGATCGCACGCAAACGCGCAGACAAGTCACAGAAGCCGCCAGAGGACGACGCAGCCGAGTATCCACCCGAGCTTGCCCGCCTCCCCCCCGGCCGCCACGGCCTGCCCCGCGAGTTCGTCACCCATAACCAGCGCGAGCGCCTGATCGCCGGGATCGCCGAGGCGATCGCCGAGAACGGCTACTCGGGGACGACGATCGCCCACATCACCCGCGCCGCCGCCGTCTCGCGCCGCACCTTCTACGAGCACTTCTCGAGCAAGGACGAGTGCTTCGTCGCGGCTTACGACACGGTCATGAAGGAACTTCAAGAGCGCGTCTCCGCCGCCTTCGACGCGAGCGAGGAGTGGCCGCGGGCGATCCGCGGCGGGATCGAGGCGATGCTGGAGTTCCTTGCCGCCGAGCCCAACCTGGCGCGCCTCTGCATGGTCGAGGCGCTGGTCGCCGGCCCGGCCGTGGTCGAGCGCTACGACGCGGCGATCCAAAGCTTCGTCCCCTACTTCCAACAGGGCCGCGAGGGCCGTCCGCCCGAGGTCCTCTCCCGCCTCTCGCCGACCACCGAGGAAGCGCTGGTTGGCGGCATGGTTTCGCTGATCTCGCGCCGCATCATCGCCGGCAAGACCGAGGAGCTGGAGGAGCTGCTCCCCGACCTGGTCGAGTTCACCTTGACTCCGTACCTCGGCAGCGAAGAGGCCGCCGAGATCGCCAAGGGCAAGTAAGCGCCAGCCGTCACGCGCTGGACACCGCACGCCCGTTTCAGGCGAAATGCCGGGTTTCAACCATTAGGTGGCTGAAAATCGTCCACTAAGTGGTTAAAATACGGGAATGCTGAAACGGCGGTTGATGCCCCACCTGCGGGATGCCCTCGACGACACCCCCGTGACCATGCTCGTCGGGCCGCGCCAAAGCGGCAAGAGCACGCTGGTTCAGGCGCTGGCCGACGAGCGCGACGACACGCGCTACGTGAGCCTCGACCGGGGCTTGAACCTGAGTGGGGCCCGTGAAGATCCCGCAGCGTTCATCGCCGGCGACGAGCGCACCTTGATCATCGACGAGGTGCAGCGCGCGCCCGATCTCCTGCTGGAGATCAAGGCGGCCGTCGACAACGATCGGCGTTCCGGCCGCTTCGTGCTTACCGGCTCCGCCGACGTGCTCAGCCTGCCGCGGGTCGCCGAGACCCTTGCGGGTCGTATGGAGGTATTGCGGTTGTGGCCGCTCTCCCAGGGAGAGATTGAAGGTCGCCGCGACGGTTTCCTCGATGCGCTGCTGGCAGGGGATGCCGCCGGCATTGCCGCCTCCGCCGAGCCGCTGGACCGGAGCGACCTCGGCGAGCGGGTTGAGGCAGGCGGTTATCCGGAGGCGGTCGAGCGGACCGGGGCGAGGCGCGGCCGTTGGTTCGACAGCTACCTCGACACGATGCTGCAGAGGGAGATCCGCGACCTGGCGAATGTCTCCGGGCTCACCGAGCTTCCCCGCTTGGTGCAGCTACTGGCCTCGCGGACCACGGGTCTCCTCAACTATGCCTCCGTCTCGCGTGAACTGGGGATGCCGCAGACGACCCTGAAGCGATACCTCGCCCTGCTCGAGACGGCATTCCTGGTCGCTACGGTGCCGGCCTGGTTTCGCAACCTCGGCAAGCGCCTGATCAAGGCGCCGAAGCTGATGCTCACCGATGCGGGCCTCCTGGCGCATCTGCTCGGGCGCGGCGAGGCCGTCGAACGCTCCTTCGGCGCCGTGCTGGAGAACTTCGTCCTGATGGAGCTCGTCAAGCAGGCGAGCGTCAGCGACGCCCGCCCTCCGCTCTTTCACTATCGGACCGCAGACGGGCTCGAGGTGGACGCGCTGATCGAGCCGAGGGGGGGTCCGATCTGTGCGGTCGAGGTCAAGGCGGCGGCAAGCCTGACTTCCCGTGACTCGCGCGGCCTGAGGAGCCTGGCGGCCTCTCTCGGCGACGATTTCGGCAGCGGGGTCATCTTGCACACGGGCTCCGAGTCGGCCCAGCTGGGGAAGCGGATCTGGGCCATGCCGATCTCGGCCCTCTGGGCCGGGCCTCCGGCTTAGGCAGACGCGGCGCGGATCTCGCTGTCGAGCGCCTCGGCTGCCGTTCGCGCGGCGTCGGCGAAGTCCTCGCCGTCCGAGGCGTAGAGGATCGAGCGGGACGCAGCTATGAGGAAGGCGTCGCTGCCCGCCTCGCGGTTGGCGTCGACGACCGCGGCGACGTCGCCCCCCTGGGCGCCGACGCCGGGGACGAGGATCGGCATCTCAGCCGGTATGTCCTCGCGGATCGCGCGCATCTCCTCCGGATACGTGGCGCCGACGACCAGGCCGCAGTTGCCTGCCGCGTTCCAGTCGCGCGCCACGGCGCGGGCGACGTGGCGGTAGAGCGGCGCCCCGCCGGCGACGAGGTCCTGCAGCTCGCCGGCGCCGGGATTGGAGGTGCGGGCGAGGACGAAGACGAGCTTCTCGGCCCGCTCGAGGAAGGGCGCCAGCGCCTCCCCGCCGAGGTACGGGTGGACCGTGATCGCGTCGGCACCGAACCGGTCGAACGCCGCGGCGACGTAGCCGGCGTTGGTCGAGCCGATGTCGGCCCGCTTGGCGTCGAGGATCACGGCGGCGCCGGGAGCCCGCTCGCGGATTGTCCCGATCGTCTCCTCCAGCGCGCAGAAGCCGTCCTCCCCGAGCGCCTCGTAGAAGGCCGAGTTGGGCTTGTAGGCGGCGGCGACGTCGGCCGTCGCCTCGACGATGTGCCGGTTGAACTCGACCACCCGCTCGGCGTCCGGCGCCCCAGGTGCGACCGACTCCGGAATCCGTCCCAGGTCGGGGTCGAGTCCCACGGCCAGATGCCGCCTCGCCTCAAAATGCCCGCGCAGCAGCTCAGCGCAAGACTCGCCCCGGTCCATTTCCGCAGCGTATACCTCGGCCGACTTGTAGCCGACATGCAAGGTCGCCGACAGTCAACGTCGGCGACATCCAATGTCGGTAAGCTCTAGGCATGTTCGTGAACCGAGTGGAGGAGCTGAAGCAGTTGGAGGCGTGGTGGAAGCGTCCCGAGGCGGCGCTCGGGGTGGTCTGGGGACGACGACGCGTGGGCAAGACGGCGCTCGTCCAGCACTTCGCAGCCGACCGGCGGACCGTCTTCCACACCGGCGGCGGGAGACTCGCGAATGCCGAGCTGGCCGCTCTCGCTCGCGCGGCGGAACCGCTTCTGGGCGACGGCCTCCGCGATCTGGCCGCCCGTCCGTTCGCCGACTGGGACGACGCCCTCGAGGTCCTCGCCCTCGCCGCGACCGATCGTCCGCTCCTCCTCGTCCTCGACGAGTGGCCCGCCCTGGTCCAGACCTCCCCCGAGCTGCCGCTGCTCCTTCGCGCTGCCTGGGACCGGCTTCGCGGCCGCACCAAGCTGAAGCTCCTGCTCTGTGGCTCGGCCGTGCGGACGATGGAGGCGATGCAGGAGGAGCGCGCCCCGCTCTATGGCCGCCTCGACCTGGCGCTCCTGCTCCACCCCTTCCGCCCCCACGAGGCGGCCCTGATGCTTCCTGCGCTTCGGCCGTCCCAGCGTGCTCTGGTCTGGGGCCTGGTCGGAGGCATGCCCCTCTACCTGAGATGGTGGGATCAGCGTGCGAGCCTCCGGGTCAATCTCGCCCACCTAGCCTGCACGCCGGGTGGCCAGTTGCTCAGCGAGGGGCAGCTGGTCCTCGCCACCGAGGGCGAGGGAGGCGAGCTGACCCGCCAGGTGCTCTACGCGATCGCCAGCGGACGCACTCGCTTCAACGAGATCGAGCAGGCGGTGCAGGCCGATCCGGGCCGGACCCTCGACAGGCTCGTCGCCCTGCGCCTGGTCGAGCGCGTCGTGCCCGTCACCGAGGATCCACGGCGCACCCGCAGGCGCATCTACCGGATCGCCGACAACTTCCTCGCCTTCTGGCTCGGCGTGCTCGACCGCTACCGGCCGGAGATCGAGCGTGGGCTGGGGCAGAGCATCCTGCCGGTCCTGCTGAGCTCGCTGGACGACCACATGGGGGCCCCATGGGAGGAGGCGTTTCGCGACCACCTGCGGCGGCTCGCGGCGGCCGGTGAGCTCGGCGATGACGTCGTCGCGATCGGGCCGTTCTGGACGAGTGCCAATGACCCTGCGGAGATAGATGCCGTGGCCCTGGTCGGCCGCAACCGCAAGGCAGCTCTGCTCGGCGAGGCGAAGTGGGCCAAACGCGTCAACGCCGCGAAGCTCTGCGCCGAGCTAGAGCAGAAGGCGAGCGCGCTGCCTCGAGTGGCCGGCGAGCCCCGCTACGCGATCTGCGCCCGCGAGCGAGTCGACAAGGCCGAGGGCGTCCTGGCGATCACCGCCGCCGACATCTTCTGAGCCCGTTACTCCTCGCCGAAGAGCTGCAGGAAGGCGAGGCGGGTGAGGTCGTCGAGGAGGAGCTGGGCGCCCTCGGCGCGGCCGGAGGCGATCTCGATGCTGAGCGATTCCTCGATCGCGCCGGTGACGAAGCCGGCGGTCATCGGGCTGGCGCCGGCGCGGGCGCCGGGCTCCTCGCGGGCGGTGTCGAGCGCGACGGTGAGGCGCTCGACGATCTCCTGGTGCTTGACCCAGGCCTCGCCGCGCGCCGCCCGCACCTCGAGCAGCAGCGCCTTCGCCGTCAGCGGCTGCTCGGCGACGCTGCGCAGCAGCTCGGCCAGAGCGGCACGGAAGCCCTCGCGCCACCCGGGCGCCTCACGGCAGGCCTCTGTCAGGTCGGCCGCGATCCGCTCGGCGCCCGCCTCGTAGGCCCGTGCGAAGCAGGCCTCCTTGCTGCCGAAGCGACGGTGGAAGCGGTCCTGGGTGATCCCGGCCCGCTCGGCTACCTCGCGCACGGTCGCGTTCGCGTAGCCCTTCTCGGCCGCGGTCAGCAGCATCGCTTCCAGCACGGCGTCGTCGGCGCTACGGTCCGGGGCGACCTCCTCCCACGAGCGGACTGCGCGCAACGGTCCCGGTGCTTCCATTTGAGACACCATAGCTTATGTTTGGGAACGTTCTCCAATCCAAGTACCAGTTTCGTACCAATGGGAACTAGCGCTATCCTGACTCCCGTGCGAGCCCTACCGGGAAAGGACTCACGACAGCCGCCCGGCGCCGAGCCGGTCAGCCGCGACCGCGCCGCCGCCGACCAGCGCCGCCGCATCCTCGAGGCCACCGCCGAGCTGATCGCCGAGCGCGGCTACCAGGAGGCGACGATGGAGGAGATCGTCCGCCGCGCCCGCGTCGGCTACGCCACCTTCTACAAGCACTACCCCGACAAGGAAGCGGCCTTCCTCGCCCTGCTCGACGCCGCGATCGACCACACGGTCGAGCGCGTCGAGGGCGCCTACAAACGCGAAGAAGGGCCCTGGCCCGACCGCGTCGGCGCTGCCCTCGGCGCCCTCTTCGAGGACGTCGCCGCCCACCCGGCCCCCGCCCGCGCCGTCCTGGTCGAGGCGCTCACCGCCGGCTCGGAGGCTGCCGCCAAGCACGAGGCGGCGCTGAAACGACTGGCGCCGCTGCTGCGACCCGGCCGCGAGCTCAACCCCCGCCAGGCGCGCCTGCCGGAGAGCCTCGAGGAGACGCTCTGCGGCGGCATTGTCTGGGTGCTGGGCCAACGGCTGATCGCGGGCGAAGCCGACAATCTGCGCAGCCTGCTGCCCGAGACCCTCGAGTTCGTCCTCCGCCCGTTCGTCGGCGAGGACGAAGCGGCGCGGGAGGCGAGCGAGGTCGCCGACGCGATCTCCGCTTAGTCGCACGCACGCGTACTAGCGTTTACTAGTCGATACTAGTTCCATTTACCTAGCATCCGTCGATGGCCACCGAAGATCTAGGTCCCCTGCCGGCCGGCCGCCACGGCTTCAGCCGCGAGCAGGTCGCCCACCACCAGCGCGAGCGCCTGATCGCCGGCCTCGCCGAAGCGGTCGCGACGAAAGGTTACGCCGGGATCACCATCGCCGACGTCGTCCGCAAGGCGAAAGTCTCCCGCCGCGTCTTCTACGCCAACTTCGAGAGCAAGGAGGAGTGCTTCCTCGCTGCCTTCGACGTCGTCGTCGACCACCTGCACGAGCTGGTCGCCGAGGCGGCCGAGGAAGTCGAGGGCTGGCCTCGGCAGGCGATCGCCGCCTGCCGCGCCGCGCTCGCCTTCCTCGCCTCCGAGCCCGACCTCGCCCGCCTCTGCCTGGTCGAATCGCGCGGCGCCGGCCCGGCCGTGACCAAGCGCTTCAACGAGGCGGTGGGGGAGATGGTCCCCCTGCTGCGCAAGGGCCGCGACGAGCGTCCCGAGGGCAAGCGCCTCCCCGACTCGACCGAGGACTCGACCATCGGCTCCCTGGTCACCCTCGCCCACCGCAAGGTCGCAGCGGGCGAAGCCGAGCAGCTCGAGGACCTCCTCCCCGACTGCACCGAGCTGATCCTCTTGCCTTACCTGGGCCCGGCCGAAGCGGCGACGGTCAGTGGTGCATCTTGATGCTAAGATGCTTTTATGTCCAAGACGCGAACGACGGTCACGCTCGAGGAGGATGTCTTCCGTGCGGTCAAGATCCAGGCAGCACGCAGTGGCAGGCGAGACTCGGAGGTGATCGAGGCAGCACTTCGCCGCGACCTCGGCCTTGACGCTCTGGATCGACTCTGGGCAAAGGTGAAGCCCGCACCGGAGGAGGAGGGGATGGAGCTCGCCACCTCCGAGCTCCATGCGATGCGCCGGGAAAAGCGTGCGGCGAGCGGTTCTTGATCCCGGCGTTCTCGTCTCTGCTCTGATCACCCCAAGCGGCGCTCCGGCGAAGCTGTTGGAGCGAGCCCGCGACGCCGAGTTCGAGCTGATCGTCTCACCCCTTTTGCTCGGTGAGCTGGAGGAGGTGCTTCGCCGCGACAAGTTTCGTCGCTACGTCGATCTCGATGCCGTTGAGGACTACTTGGAGCTCCTGCGTCGAATCGCCACGCTTGCGCCCGATCCCGACGAGTCGCCACCCCTCCGCTCTGTCGATCCCGACGACGACTACCTGATCGCCCTCGCGTTCCATGAGAGCGCCGTTTTGATCTCCGGCGACTCGGATCTTCTCGACCTTGTCGGCGGCGCGCCGATCACCTCGCCGGCTGACTTGGCGCTTCAGCCTTGACGCCTTAGCGCCGCACAGCTTCGGTACCGCTCTGTCCTCTCAGGGAACGCGTCTAGGAACGCGTTTTTTCTTTTGGGAACTTTGCTTGACAACTCCGTGACGGAGTGCTTTCCTAGCCATGTCTGCGGTACAGAGATCACCTTCTAGGAACTCTCTGCAACCGGCAGGCGAACAGGGAAAGACATAACCGAGCTCGCCACAGGGGCCGCAAGGGAAGCGGCAGGCAGAGGGGCTCATGGGACAAGGAGAAGAGATCTAGATGCTCTCGCCACTACGCAACCGCTTCGGCATCCCGGGCGTGATCTCGGTGATCGCCCTGGTGTTCGCCATGCTCGGCGGCGCCTACGCAGCTTCAAACGACGGCGGCTCTGGCGCCAAGGCAACGGCCTCGGCCGCAAAGCAGGGCCCCCCGGGCCCGAGGGGCAAGCGGGGCAAGCCAGGTCCCCCCGGACCGGCAGGCCCACAGGGACCGGCCGGACCAGCCGGCGCAAAGGGCGACACCGGCGCGGCGGGCTCCAACGGCCAGAACGGAGCGCCCGGAGCGAAAGGGGCCACCGGGCCCGAAGGACCGGAAGGCGAAGAAGGCGAAGCGGGAGCGCAGGGCGCCACCGGGCCCGAAGGCTCCCCCTGGGTCGCGGGAACCGTCCCCAGCGGCAAAGTCATGAAGGGGACCTGGGTGCTGCCGCCGGCGACCGCTGCTGCAGGTGGCGAAGAATTCTACTTCCCGATCTCGACCGGCGTCCCGATCAACGAGCTGACCTCCGAAGAAACGCCGATCGGCATCTTCGAAGGCCCGCCGTTCTGCTTGGGAACCGCCACTGATCCCGAGCCCGCCGTCCACCCGATCACCAGCCAGATGCTGCCGGGCGCCATCTGCATCTACAAGGCGTCGAGCACCAACATCGGAGTGGCTCAAAACGAGTCGAACCAACTCCAGGAATCCGGTGGAGGGGCCGTCGGCTTGTTCAAATCGGTGGCCGCAGGAACCGTGAGGGCCTACGGCAGCTGGGCGATGGGGACCCCCTAGCGGGGACTGAGAGGGAGGCCGGCGCTAAGCACCGGCCTCCCGAATCGCCTCGAAGGCCAATCGACACCGGAAGCAGGAACGACCGATGAGAAGACAAACCCCCCGAGCTCAGGCTCGCGTCCGCGCTGCCCTGCTCGCCCTCGCCGCACTCCTCGTGCTCGCCCTGCCGAGCGGCGCAGCGGCGGCGAGCCCGCCGCTGCTCTGGCAGAGCCCGGTCGATGGCCTGAGCGGCACTGGGGCCGGGCGCCTCGAACGCTCGGAGGGAATCGCGGCCGACCCCGACAGCGGACACCTCTACGTCGCGGAGACCGGTAACCGCCGGATCAGCGAGTTCGACGCCTGGGGGCAGTTCGTCAAGGCCTGGGGCTGGGGAGTCGCCGACGGCTCAGAAGAGCCGCAGACCTGCGGACCGGGTGCCTCGCCACCGACCGCCGCTTGCCTGCCCGGCAGCACGGGCAGCGGCCCCGGTCAGTTCCCGGGCGAGGGTCCGAAGGGCGGCATCGCCGTCGACGCAGCCGGGGACCTCTACGTCGCCGACCTGAACAACTTCCGCGTGCAGAAGTTCGACTCCGACGGCAACTTCATCCTCACCTTCGGCGACGGGGTCAACCAGACCACCGGCGGCGACGTCTGCCCGGTGGCCCCAGGCGACGTCTGCGGTCAGGGCGTGCAGGGAACGGGAGACGGGCAGTTCGAACCGAGCGGCTATGGGCCCGTACTGGCGCTGGGCCCAACCGGCGACGTCTTCGTCGGCGGCCCCAAAGGAACGATCCAGGCCTTCGAACCCGACGGGACCTTCAAGGAGAAGATCGTGCTCGAGGACGAACTCGACGGCCGGGCGGTGCTGTACCTGGCGGTTGACTCGAGCGGCGACTTCTACGTCGTCGCGGACCTTGGACTTGGAGAAGGAACTACCAGGGCCGGCCTCTACGAGTTCGACCCGAGCGGCGCCCAGCTGAGGACGATCGACACCGAGTTCGAGGTCGAATACACGACCCCCGAAGGGGAACCGATGATCGCGACGACGGTACTGCAGCCAGGAGCTCCTCTGGCGCTGGACGCCGCGGACAACCTCTACACGAAAATCAACTACAAAGCCAACGGCCAGCGCAACGAGATCGTCAAGTTCGAGCCGAGCGGCGCGCCCGAGCTGCTGCCCAGCACCAATCAGAGGTCAGGAAGCATCGAAGACCCGCAGGTGTTCTTCAGCGCCCTGGCGACCAACACGGTGACGGCGGCGGGCGGCGTCGAGATCTACGGCGCCTTCTTCCAGGGTGAAGGCGGCGGCAACCCCAGCGAGCGGGCCTTCGTCTCAGCCTGGGGCCCGCCGCCCGACAAATGGGCGCCGCCGGTTCGCGTGCCCGAGATCGGCGAGCAGTACGCCGTCACCGCGGACCCAGACGCGGCGACGGTGCGAGCCACGGTCAACCCCAACTTCTGGGCCGATACCTCCTACCAGGTCGAGTACGGCACGGGCAAATGCTCTGAGGGCGGCTGCGCCTCGCAGACCTCGACGGCGCAACTGAATGGTGGTGTGATCAACGCCTTCAAGCCGACCGCGCAGGTCGTCCTCCCCGAGCTCGAGCCCGAGACCACCTACCGCTTCCGCTTCATCGCGCAGAGCGGCGGCGGCGGCCCGGTCTACGGCCCCGCACCCGAAGGCGGCGACGCGAGCCCGGCGGAAGGGCTGGAAGGAACCTTCACGACGCCCGCTCCGCCGCCGCCCCTTCCCGCCACCGACCCCTGTCCCAACGCGATCCTCCGCAGCGGCCCCTCGGCGTTTTTGCCCGACTGCCGCGCCTACGAGATGGTCACCCCGGTCGACAAAGCCGGCGGCGAAATCCACTCTGTGTTCAACGCGGCGCCCGAACCGATCCACTTCAACCGCAGCACGCTGGACGGCGGCAAGATCACCTACTCCTCCTATCGGGCCTTCGGGGACGCGCAATCGGCTCCTGCCTCCTCCCAGTACATCGCTAGCAGGGATCCCGGGCAGGGCTGGAGCACCCACGGCATCTCCCCCCCGCGCGGCACCACGCATCTGGGCGCCCCGGCGACGCTTGAGAACCAGTTCAACGCTTTCAGCGACGATCTCTGCCAGGGCTGGGTGGTGCACGACACCGATCCGGCCCTGACCCCCGACGCCGTTACCGGCTTCCCCAATATCTACCGGGCGGAGCTTTGCGGCGGCGAAGAATCCTACGAAGCGTTGACGCGGAGCGAGCCGCCAGGGGTGAATCCCAGCAGCTTTAACCCACGGGTCCAGGGCATCTCTGCCGACGGCAGCGTGACGGCATTTCAGGCCTGGGGACAACTGGAAGTGGATGCGGGCCCTAAAGCGGCATCTGGTCCCCACCAGCCTCAGTGCTACCAGTTCACTGCGGCGAAATTGCGCTTGGTCAGCGTGCTGCCTGCCGGGCTGGCCAACCCCGGTGCCTGCTCGATCGGGTTCGGCGCCAGCGGAAAAGACGGCAACCCGCGTGCATCCAATCTCGAAAATGCGGTGTCACGAGACGGCTCGCGAATCTTCTGGACTGCCTATCCCAGTCCTACCGTGGCTGGCGAGGGGGCCATCTACCTGCGGGTCGATGGCAAAAATCCGACCATCGCGGTTTCGGCGGGTGGCGAATCGCTCTCGGGCAAGACGAGCGCATCGACCTTCCTCGCCGCGGCCGCCGACGGCTCGAAGGCGATCTACGCGGTCGGATCCCTTCACAGTGGAATCGCCGACCTCTACGAATACGAGACGGCGACGCAGACCAGCACGCCGATCGCCGGCAAAGTGCGGGGAATCCTCGGTGCGAGCGAGGATGCCTCGCGTGTCTACCTGGTCTCGCGCGAAGCGCTGGCGACGGGAGCCACCGAAGGCAAGGAGAACCTCTACCTCCACGACTCCGCCGGGGGCGGCTTCAGATACATCGGCGCGCTGTCGGCGACCGATGACTCGCCCGCGGTCATATACGCGCTCAGCCCGATCTCGGTGAGGCCGAACTACCGCAGTTCGCGGGTTACGGCTGACGGATCGGTCGCGGTGTTCGCCTCGCCGGCGCTGCTGACCGGCTTCGACAACACCGACGTCGAGTCGGGGGAGGCCGACCGCGAGGTCTTCCGCTACGACGCCGAGGCAAACGGCGGGGCGGGTCGCCTCGATTGCGTCTCGTGCAACCCGACCGGGGTGCGGCCGACCGGGGCGGCGGTCAGCTTCCCCGAAAAGCCCCCGTTCTGGGTCGCGGCCAAGATCCCCGGTCACGAGATGTCGACCTACGCCTCCCGCGTTCTCTCCGCCGAGGGCTCGCGCCTCTACTTCGAGAGCTTCGAGGCGCTGTCGCCGCGCGACACCAACGGCGCTCAGGACGTCTATGAGTGGCAGGAGCCGGCCAGCGGTAGCTGCACGCAGGCCTCGCCGGACTACTCGCCTTCCAACGGCGGCTGCATCAGCCTGATCTCCTCGGGCCAGAGTTCCGAGGACTCCTCCTTCGTCGATGCCTCGGCGAACGGCGACGACGTCTTCATCGCCACCGCCTCGAGCATCCTGCCCCAGGACCCGGGCCTGATCGACATCTACGACGCCCGCGTCGGCGGCGGCTTCCCGCAACCCGAGCCCGCTCCCTGCCAGGGCGAAGCCTGCCAGGGAGCGGCGCAGAGCCCGGCGGACATCACCCCCGGCAGCGCCTCCTTCGTCGGGCCGCCCGATCCAAGCGCGAAACCAAAGCCGCGCTGCCCGAAGGGCAAGCGCAGGGTCCGCCGCGCCGGCAAGCAACGCTGCGTGCCGAGGAAACCCATAGTCAAAGCAAAAGCCAACAAGAGCAGGAGGGCGGCACGATGAGGCGCCTTACCAGAGCAGCTGCGCCTCTCGCCGTCGCCTCCATCCTCGCCCTGCTCGCCGCCGCTCCCGCGAGCGCCTCCTTCGGCCTCAAAAACCTCGGCTTCGCGCTGGAAAACGAAGACGGCAGCGCGGCGATCAAAGCCGGCGAACACCCCTTCGCGGCGACGACGACCTTCGACGCCAACAGCCACACCGACCCCGAGCTGGGCGAGGTTCCCGACGACTCGGTCAAGGACCTGCTGATCCACCCGCCCCTAGGCCTGGTCGCCAACCCGACCGCGATCCCGCCCTGCTCCAACGAGGACTTCACGGCGCGGAACGAAGGCGCATCGGGATGCCCCGACTCCACCGCGCTCGGGGTCACGGAGCTGAGCGTCGGCTTCGAGCAACCCGAATTCTTCCGCGCCCCCGTCTTCAACCTCGTCCCCCCACCGGGCGTCGCGGCGAAGATCGGCTTCGTCGTCCTGAACGTGCCGGTGACGATCGACCTGGGCATCTCCCAGGAGCCCCCCTACGGCCCCGTCGTTGAAGTCACGAACGTCGCTCAGCCGATCCGCTTCTACGGCTCAGAGACGGAGATCTGGGGCAACCCGGCCTCCCCGGTGCACGACGAAGAACGGGGCGAATGCCTGAAACCAAGCGTCGAGGACTGCTCGGTCCTCCTGCCCGAAAAGCCCTTCCTCACCTCGCCGAGGAGCTGCTCGGGTCCGCTTCAGACCACTTTCCGCACCCGCTCCTGGCAGGACCCGACGACCTGGCTCGAATACCCCATCCAGAGCGCCTTCGGCATGGCCGGCTGCTCGAAACTGCCCTTCGCGCCGAGGATCGACGCCACGCCGACCACGACGCAGGCCGAGTCACCCACTGGCCTGAAGTTCGACCTGCAGATCGACGACGAGGGGCTCACCTCCCCCGACGGCATCGCCGGCTCTGACATCAAGAAGGCGGTCGTCGAGCTGCCTGAGGGAGTGACCGCGAACCCGTCCCTGGCCGAGGGCCTCGGCGCCTGCTCGGAAGCCGACCTGGATAGGGAGAGCCTTCTCTCCGCCCCAGGCCATGGCTGCCCGCAGTCCTCCAAGGTCGGCGAGGTGGAGGTCGAAAGCCCGCTGCTGGAAGGAAAGATCACCCGCGGGGAGGTCTTCATCGCCACCCCCAAAGCCAACCCCTTCGACACCCTGATTGCCCTCTACATAGTCCTGCGCGAACCGCAGGCGGGGATCTTCGTCACCCTCGCCGGCAAGGTCACCCCAGACCCCGAGACCGGCCAGCTGATCACGACGATCGAGGACGCCCCGCAATTGCCGGTATCGGACTTCCGCTTCAGCTTCCGCGAAGGCGCCAGGGCGCCGCTGATCACCCCGCCGCGCTGTGGCACCTACACCACGAAGGCGACCTTCACCCCCTGGGCGAACCAGGGGAGCCCCTTCACCACCACCTCCTCCTTCGAGGTCACCTCGGGCCCGAACGGCGAGCCCTGCCCGCAGGGCAACCCGCCCTTCCGCCCGGGCTTCCAGGCGGGAGCGCTCAACAACAACGCGGGGAGCTACTCGCCCTTCAACATGCGCCTCACGCGCAGAGACGGCGATCAGGACCTGACCCGCTTCTCGGCCACCCTCCCGCCGGGGATGATCGCCAAGCTGGCCGGCACCACGCAGTGCTCCGAGGCGGCGATCGCGGCGACCAAGACAAAGAGCGGCAAAGCCGAGCTGGCTTCGCCCAGCTGCCCCGAGTCCGCCAAGATCGGCACCACCCTCTCGGGCGCCGGCGTCGGCTCACAGCTGATCTACGTCCCCGGCTCCCTCTACATGGCCGGCCCCTTCGCCGGCGCTCCCCTGAGCGTCGTCGCAGTGGTCCCGGCGGTCGCCGGTCCCTTCGACGTCGGCACGGTGGTGGTGCGCGAGGCACTCCGCATCGATCCCAGAACGGCGGAAGTGAGCGTCGACGGTGGTGCATCGGACCCGATCCCCCACATCCTCGCCGGCATCCCGCTGAAGGTCCGTGACGTGCGCGTCTACGTCGACAGACCGCAGTTCACCCTCAACCCGACCTCCTGCGATCCATACGCGGTCGGGGCGCAGCTGTGGGGAGGGGGGACGAACGTCTTCAGCACCGCTGATGACTCCCCGACCTCCCTCTCACAACGCTTCCAGGCCGCCGGCTGCGCGGCGCTCGGCTTCAAGCCGGGGCTGGAGCTGAAGCTGATCGGTGGGACGAAGCGCGGCGGGCACCCCGCTCTGCGCGGGACCTACCGCCCCAGGGCCGGCGACGCCAACCTCTCTGACGTCGTCCTGCGCCTGCCCCGCTCCGCCTTCCTCGACCAGGCTCACATCAGGACGATCTGCACCCGCGTGCAGTTCGCCGCGAAGAGCTGCCCGCCCGGAGCGGTCTACGGGCACGCTCGCGCCTTCACCCCGCTCCTGGAGCAACCCCTCGAAGGACCGGTCTACCTGCGCTCCTCCAACCACAACCTGCCCGACTTCGTCGCCGACCTGCGCGGGATCATCGACGTGGAAGCCGTTGCCCGCATCGACTCCCAAAAAGGCGGCATCAGGGCGACCTTCAGCGATGTCCCCGACGCGCCGCTCTCCAAAGTCGTGGTCAACATGCAGGGAGCCAAGAAGGGCCTGATCATCAACTCCACCGACCTGTGCGCTTCCAAGCACAGGGCCAAGGCCTCCTTCGCCGGCCACAACGGCAAGGCCCACAAGGCGCGCCCGGTGGTGCGGGCGCGGTGCGGGGGCAAGTAGAGGCCCGCGCCGCCCTCGCGGAGAGCTTGCGGGCCCATCGCGAGGAGGTCGTCGGGGCCGCCCTGGCGAGGACGTACTCGATCACCGACGCACGCTCGGTAGCCGACCCCGAGTACGCGGCGGGACTGCGCGCAGCTGTCGACTCGGCCCTCGAGTTCGCGATCGAGGCGATCGAGCACGGCCAGAGAAGCCCACCGCCGATCCCCGACGCGCTCCTCGCCCAGGTCAGAAGAGCGGCCAGAAACGGGATCGCCCTGGACACGGTCCTGCGCCGCTACCTGGCCGGCTACACGATCTTCCTCGACTTCTTAGCGCAAAGGGCCGAGGAGGACGAGCTGCTTACCCCCGGCGCCCTGCAGGGAATCCTCCGCTCGCTGGCCACCCCGTTCAACCGCCTGGTCGCGGTCCTCACAGACGAATACAACCGCGAGGCCGAGGAGAGGACCGACTCTGCCGAGCGCCGTCGGCTGCGCTGCGTGGAAAGGCTCCTCGCCGGGGACCTCGCCGATCCCTCAGAGCTCGCCTATGAGCTCGAGGGACACCACCTGGGGATCGCCGCCTGCGGACCCGGCGCCTCTTCGGCCCTGCGCGAGGCCGCGAGCGCCCTTCAGTGCCGCGTCCTCATCGTCACACCCGACGAGAGGACAGTATGGGCCTGGTTCGGGTCTCGCCGGGGAATCGACCCCACCTGCCTCGAAGAGCTCCTCGCCGAGCGACCCCCCCACAGCTCGATCGCGCTCGCCGAGCCCGCCGACGGGCTCGGCGGCTGGCGCCTCACCCACCGCCAGGCCAAGGCCGTGCTGCCGATCGCGCTGCGCAGCCCCGGCCCGGTCCGCTACCGCGACGCGGCATTGCTCACAGCGCTTTGCAGCGACGATCTGCTTGCCACCTCGCTTCAGCGGCTCTACCTGGCGCCGTTGGCCCAAGAGCGCGACGACGGGGCCGTGCTTCGCCAGGCGCTTCGCGCCTACTTCGACGCGGGCCAGAACGTCTCCTCTGCGGCTGCGGCGCTCGGGGTCGACCGGCACACCCTGGCCAACCGCCTGAGGCTGATCGAGGAGCTCGTCGCCAACTCCTTGGCGGACTGCGCGGCGGAGATGAGCGCCGTGCTGCGCATGGAGGAGTTGGGATTGCTCGGCGAGCAGTAGGAGTCACCACGCTGGGGAAAACAACAACCAGATTGGGGGCGCTTTTGCCGATGCACCGTGGGAGGTTGAACTCGGGGTTACACACCTCCAAGTCAACCACCTACAGCGGGAGAGACAGTGAAACACACACGCTTTCTGGGACTCCTCTGTCCCACCATCCTGATCCTGGCCATGGCCTTCGGCGCGACGAGCGCCTCGGCCTCGCGGCTGGCCTCGCCCGAAGTCTCCGCCGAAGCGACCACGTTCCTCAAGGCCACCCCGACCGGCTCGCATAACTTCACCGCAAACGGTCCGGGCTCGTTCTCGTGCACCGCCTCGGAATTCGTGTCGAGCATGAGCGCGCAGGCGGTCACCCAGCTCTCCACCGAAGGGCTGGGCAGCTACTCGTGCTACCTCTTCGGCTCGGGCACGACGATGAAAATGAACGGCTGCTCGTTGACCTTCAAACCGGGCGCTGAAAAATCACCCGGCGTGTTCGGCGGAAGCTTCGATGTCGGACCAGCCGGCTGCGGCCCGATCACGATGAAATACCTGGGAAGTTGCGAACTGAGGATCTACCCGAAAACCAGCCTCGCGGCCGAATTCACCAACAAAGGCTCGGGCAAAACGGCCACCGTCGTGGCCCAGGTCGCGGCCAGCGGCCTGAAAACGGACGGCGCCTGCAGCGGCTCCGCGGAAAACGGCACCTACAGCGGCGGTTGGGAGCTGAAAGGCAGCACGGATGCGGCGGGGAGCTCGCAGACGGGAATCCAGGTGACCACCAAGGCGGCGCTCCACCTGAGCGGCGAACCGGCCAAATTCACCGGCGAAGCCTACCCGGAGACGATCGTCGGATCGGTGAGCGCGGAAAACGTCTACACCACGCCGGGCGGCACGATCAGCTGCAAAAAAGGCTCGTTCGGCGGCGGGGCCCTGCAGAGCCCGAGCGCCCAGCTGTCCCTGCTGCCGGCCTACAGCGAATGCACGGCGTTCGGGTTCTCGAAAACGAACGTGAAATCCGGCCTTTGCACGATCGTGCTCAACGCCACCAGCACGACCAGCGGCACGGCGGCGATCTCCTGTCCGCCGGGCGGGGCGATCAAATTCGAACCGACCTTCTCCGGCTTCACCGTCTGCACCATCTCCTTTCCCTCTCAGTCCCTCGGATCGGTCACGTATGAAAACGTCGGGACCGGGATCGACAGGCGAGTCGTTGCCAGCATCAGCGGCAGCGGCATCCAGTACACGGGGACCGGAGGCCCCTGCGGCACCTCGGGCAGCGACGCCACGTTCTCCGGCGGGATCGAAGTGCGGGGAGAGTTGTAGGGGAACGGCTGTCTGAGCACTCCTGATCCAAGCGATGAAGCACGCGGCCGGGCTTGGAGCCCGGCCGCGTGCCGTAGGTAGCTTCTAACGGTGCCAAAAGGAACGCAGAGGAAACTACGCCTGCCGCCGGGCTCGCATGGAATCCCGGCCGATCTTGTCGCCCGCAACCAGCGCGAACGGCTGATTGCCGCGATGGCGATCGCGAAGCGAGCGGCTCTTGGAGGAGGTCGATAGGCGGCTCTCTTCAATGCATCACGCGTGATACAGTGTCGGGAATGGCGGAGATCAGCATCCGGGATCTGCGGAACCATGGTGGCGAGGTGGTCGATCGCGCTGCGCGCGGCGAGCAGATCACGATCACGCGCTCGGGAAAGGCGGTGGCCGAGCTGCGGGCCCTGCCCCGGCACCCCCTCTCGGCCGAGGGTCTCTTGAGTCGCCGGCGCCGGTTGCCCGCGGTGGACCCCGCCGCGCTGCGCGTCGACGTCGATCGGCTGCTCGACCCGCACCTATGAGCGAAGCAGCGACGCCCCCCACGCGGGGGATTCTCGATACCTCGACGGTCATCCTCATGCAACGCATCACGGATCCTGCGGCGCTGCCCGCGGAGCCGCTGATTACGACCGTGACTCTCGCCGAGCTCGCCGTGGGGCCGCTCGTAGCCGGCGAGGAGAGCGAGCGGGCTGCGCGCCAGGCTCACCTCCAGCAGGCCGAGGCCGACTTCGACCCGCTGCCCTTCGATGCGGCCGCTGCGCGCGCCTTCGGGCGAGTCGCGGCCTCGCTGCGCCAGGCCGGGCGCAAGGCGACCGCCCGCACCTACGACGCGATGATCGCCGCGACGGCGCTCGCCGGCGACCTGCCCATCTACACGTGCAACCCCGCCGACTTCGACGGCATAGAGGGGCTCGAGGTGATCGCTGTCCCGGTGCCTGGGTCATCCTGAGAAAACGCTTCCTGTTTTTGGGAACCAGCTCTATCCTTGCTCCATGGAGCAGCGGACCGGAGAGAGTGTGGCTCGGCGGCTGCCGCCCGGGTCGCATGGGATCCCGGCCGACGTCGTGGCGCGCAACCAGCGCGAACGGCTGGTCGCGGCGATGGCCGAGGTCTGCGCCGAGCGCGGCTATGCGGAGGCCTCGGTCGAGCGGGTGGCAAAGCGGGCGGGCGTCTCCTCCGTCACTTTCTACAAGCAGTTCGGCAGCAAGCAGGACTGTCTCCTCGCATCGCACCGGGCGCTGCTTGGGCGGCTGCTGGAGGAGATAGACCGGGCGGTGGAGTCGGACGAGGGGGAGGCCGGATCCGGGGCTGGGGTACGCGCGATCGTCCACACCGCCCTCGAGATCTTCGCCGCCGACCCGCCCTCGGCGCGGCTGCTGACGGTCGAGGTGCTTGCCGCCGGCCCTGAGGGCGTCAAGCGCCACGACGCGATGGTCGAGGCTTTCGCCGAGCGGCTGGGGACCGATTGGGTCCGCGCCGCCGGACTCCTTGCCCTGGTCGGCAAGCGAGTCGTCGCCGGCGAAGCCGATCGGCTGCCGCAGCTCGAGGAGGAGCTGGTCGCGACTGTTTCGTCACAGAGCTGAGTCAGAAGATTTCGTTTGGGCGTGCCACTCGCGCGACGTGTTGTCTTAGCGTTTGCGACCATGTACAAGATGAGAGAGGCCTGGACCGACGAGCGGCTGGACGATTTTCGCGACGAAGTCAGTCGGCGCTTCGATGACGTCGACAAGCGTTTCGACAGGGTCGATGCGGAGTTCCGCGATCTCCGATCGGAGATGAATACGCGCTTCGATCGGATCGACGCTCGCTTCGATGGGCTCCAGCGCACGATGCTGCAGATCGCCGGTGGCACGGTCGGCACCCTGATCGCCGGCTTCGCGGCCGTTGTCGCTACCCAGCTCTGAGCCGTTCTCGGCGTCAAATAGCGCTAATTAATCTCCTTATTAGCGCTATTATGCGATGATTAGCGCTATGCAGAGCTTCGTCGACCTCGACAAGACCCTGCGGTCCCAGCCTCGTCCTCTCGGGGCGATGCTGGCGCGGATCGACACCGGAAGGGGTCAGGAGCGTCTCTTCGAGGATCAACAGCCCGAGCTTCTGCGGCAACTCGCCGAGCACGCCCGCGTCGCGTCGATCACCGCCTCCAATGCCATCGAGGGGGTCGTGATCGGCGACGACCGCGCCGGGCTGATCGCGCGGGGCTCGCATCGCTATCGCAATCGAAACGAGCGCGAGTTCGCGGGCTATCGGGACGCGATCGACATGCTGATGCGGTTGGAGACCTACGAGGCTCTGAGCGTTCCCCTCGTACTGCACCTGCACCGGCTGCTCTTCGAGCACACCGACGGCAATGGCGGCCGGCTGAAGACCGATCAGAACCTGATCGTTTCCCATGAGAGCGGTCGCAAGGAGGTCGTGTTCACGCCGACTCCGCCTGAGCAGTCGGAGCTCGCGCTCACCGAGCTCCTCGTCCGCTACGAAGAGGCGAAGGCCGAGGGGCAGACGCACCCGCTGATCCTGATCGGGGCCCTGATCCTCGATCTTCTCGCGATACACCCCGTCGCCGACGGCAACGGTCGCCTCGCGCGGCTGCTCACCACATATGAGCTGCTTGCCCAGGGCTATGGCGTGGCCCGCTACGTCAGCCTCGAGCAGCGGATCTTCGAGTCGAAGAACGCCTACTACCAGGCACTCTACGAATCGCAGCGGAACTGGCACGAGGGCGGGCACGACGTCTGGCCGTGGATTGCCTACCTGTCGCGGATTCTCTCCTCCTCCTATGAGGACTTCGAGGAGAGAGTCGCCGCAGCCGCCGAGCAGTCGGGCAGCAAGCAGGACCGGGTACGCGAGTACGTCCTGCGCCAGGCGCCTGCCCGGTTCCGTCGCCGCGACGTCGAGCGGGCGCTTCCCGGGATAAGCGTCGCGACCATCCGCCTCGTCCTCACCGAGTTGCGCGACGCCGGGCGGATCAAGCCCGAAGGCTCAGGCGCAGGCGCCCGCTGGACCCGGGTCTGACTGCCTCAGTCCGAGGGTCAGCCGGCGCGACGGTTTCGTCACAGAGCTGAGTCAGAAGATTTCGTTTGAGCGCGCCACTCGCGCGACGTGTTGTCTTAGCGTCTGCGACCATGTACAAGATGAGAGAGGCTTGGACCGACGAGCGGCTGGACGACTTCCGGGATGAAGTCAATCGGCGCTTCGACAAGGTGGATCGTGAACTGGAGCGAGTCAACGATCGGCTGGACGGGATGTCCCGGGCGCTGATCTTCGCTGCGATCGCTTTCACGTCGGCGACCATTGCCGGCTACGGCGCGATGATCGCCTTTGTCCTCACACGGACCTGAATTCCTCCGCGAAAAGAAACCTTTCGTAGGTTGATGCGCGTTCGGTCGTATACGAACATATGTTCGCATGACGACTTTCCTCTCGGATCTCCCTGTTGCGGCGCTTGCGGGCCGGATCGGGCTGCCTGAGCGCGAGGCCGAGCGCCTGGTCGAGACGCTGCGGCGACTCGGGGTCGGCACGCTGGGCGAGCTGGCGAAGCTCTCGCCCGACCAGGTCGCCGACCGCTTCGGGCCCGCCGGGCTGCGCGCGTTGCGCATCGCCCGCGGCGAGGACGAGCTGCTCGTTTGCGCCGTGCACGGCGCCTGGGAGGAGCTTGTCGAGGAGATCGAGCTTCCCGAGGGGACGGCCGGCAGCCGGTTGGAGCGCGCGCTGGAGCTGCTGGTCGATCGACTGCTCGCCGCGCCGCGGCGTTCGGGGCGAACGTTGCTGGGGCTACGCCTCGGCGCCGTTCTAGGCGACGGCGGCAGCTGGAGCGTCGCGCAGGGTCTCGGCCGGCCCACCGGGTCGGCACGAGCCCTGCGCGGAGTGCTCCTGCCGCGGCTGGCGGAGCTGCCTGCTCCCGCCGTCTCACTCTCGTTGCGCGCGATCGGCCTCGGCGCCCGCGCTGCCGAGCAGCTCGAGCTCTCGCGCCCGGGGGAGGAAACGCGGCGTCACCGCCTCGTCGCGGCGCTGCAGGAGGTCCGCGCCGCCCAGGGCGCCGACGCGCTGCTCAAGGTCCTCCCGGTCGACAGCGCCTCCCGCATCCCCGAGCGCCGCACCATGCTTACCCCGTACCCCGTGCCGTCGCGATGAGGCCGGTGTGTCACCGACGGCCTCTGCGGAGTCAGGTTTGGGGCTGCGATCGCTTGATGATGCGTAACGTCTCCGGCCGCGCGAAGACGATCCGCTCGAGAATCGGTTCCAGAGGCATAGTCATCACCTCAACGATGACTCGATCATCGAGTACGTCGGCTATCCCGCCACGAGATCCAGCCGGAGCAAGATCTACCGACTCAGTCAGTTCAACCAGATCGCCGATCGCCATCTCATCCATAGTCGCCATTCCTCCGAGTGTAGAGCTTGGGGTAAGCGGTGACCAACCGAGGTGCTGCTCCTTCATCTGCGTAGTGCCACGCGGTGAGAACTGGAGCGAATCGCCCGTTGAGAGTTACGCCGATGAAGACGCCGTAACTGACGGCGATCCCGGTGCCATGGATGTCCGTAATTGGCGCAATCGGCACGGCTTGTGCGATGCAGTCCCATACCTGGTCCGCATCCTCGACCCTTGTGTGGAAAACACGTCCCCACTCCGGTCCATGTCCATCAGGTCCAAGTATCCACTCCAGCTTAATTCTCTCGTACCAAATGCTCGACGCCCGGGGGAGAGGATCTCCAATTCTCGGCGGCCAGGGCATGACCCCGACGCTAGGAAGCCCCGACGCACGCGTGTGTTACTCAGGTCAATTCTTCGCATCGGTAATTACACAAAAGTGAGACAGGGCCGATGAGGCCGGGGATCGGGCGGTTGTATGCGCCGCGGCGGGTGGCGGTGGAGGTCGATGCTGAAGGGATTCCGCTGGCGGTGGAGGGGGTCGCTGTGGCTTCGGTGCGGGAGGAGTGGGTGGTCGAGGATCGGTGGTGGACGCCGCGGCGGATGTGGCGGCACTACTTCGAGCTGGTCTTGGTCGACGGGCGCGACGTGGTCGTCTTCCGCACCAGCGGCGGGCGCTGGTACCGGCAACGTGCCTGAAGGCGGCGGTGAGCGGCGCTCCATACATAGAGCTGCATGCGCACTCGGCCTTCTCCTTCCTCGACGGGGCCTCGACGCCGATGGAGCTGGCCGCCGCGGCGGCCGAGCGAGGCTATCCGGCCTTCGCCCTCACCGATCACGACGGGATCTGGGGGTCGATGGAGTTCGCGCACGCGTGCGCCGGTTTCGGTATCCGGGCAATTACCGGGACTGAGTTGACCGTGGCCACAGGGCCGCGGGTCCTGTCACGGAACAGCTACGCACATCTCACTCTCTTAGTGGAAGGCGCGACTGGTTACCGAAACCTTTGTCGTTTGCTTACCGCTGCCCATTCCCACACCAGGGACAACATCGGCCGAACCCTGGAACAGCCTTACGTCAGGCTGGAGCAGGTCGAAGAGCATGCCGAGGGGTTGGTTTGTCTCTCCGGGTGTGCGGGGGAGGGGGTCGTGGCGGGGACCTGGGCGCGGGGGGATTCCGCGGGCGCGGCGGCACTCGCCACGCGACTGCTCGACACCTTCGGCCGCGAGCGCTTCCGGGTCGAGTTGCAGCGGCCCTGGTGGAGGTATGACCGGGCGCGCAACAACTGGCTCGCCGGCCTCGCCGAGCGACTCGGTGTCCCCGCCGTGGCGACCGGCAACGTCCACTCGCACGCCCGCCGCCGCACCCGCATCCAGGACGCCTTCGTCGCCGTCCGCCTCGGCACGACGCTGGAGGCGAGCGAGCCACAGCGGCGCGGCAACCCGTCCTCGGCGCTCGCCTCGCCCGCGGCGATGGCGAAGCGCTTCGCCGAGCACCCGGCGGCGGTCGCCGAGACCGTCGACCTCGCCGAGCGCCTCTGCTTCGACCTGACAGCCGAGCTCGGCTACCGCTACCCCGGCTCCGCCGACCCGGCGGCCGATGCCAAGCTGCGTGGGGTCTGCGAGGTGCGCCTCGACGAGCGCTACGCCGGCTCGCCGCGACGCGCCGAGGCCGCGCACCGCCTCGACACAGAGCTGGCGACGATCGCCAAGCTCGGCCTCGCCGGCTTCTTCCTCCTCCACCGCGATCTGCTCGAGCTGGCCCGCGAGGTGGCGCTCGAGGTGCGCGGCCCAGGATCGGCGCGATCTGTTTTGCCGCCGGGGCGCGGGAGGGGCTCCAGCGTCAGCTCGATCGTCTGCTACCTGACCGGCCTCTCCCACATCGACCCGGTCGAGGCCGAGCTCTTCGCCGGCCGCTTCCTCAACGACGAAGTCGCGGCGATGCCCGACATCGACCTCGACTTCCCCCGCGACATCCGCGAGAAGCTGATCCCGCGCGTGCACGAGCGCTATGGCGCCGACCGCTCCGCCCTCGTCGCCGCCTTCCCCACCTACCGCCCGCGCGGCGCGGTGCGGGACCTCGGCAAGGCGCTGGCGCTGCCGCCGGCCGAGATCGAGCGGGTGGCGAAGACGGTCGGCTTCCACGAGCGCAGCGGCGAGATCGAGCGCGACGTCGTCGCCGCGATCGGCGCCGAGCGCGCCCGCTCGCGCGGCTGGCAGGTGCTGATCGGGCTCACCGCCGAGATCATGGGCCTGCCCCGTCATGCCTCCCAGCACCCGGGGGGCATGGTGATCTCAACTCAACCTCTCCTCGATGTATGCCCGGTCGTGCCGGCCGCGATGGAGGGGCGGCAGATCGTCCAGTGGGACAAGGACTCCTGCGCCGACGCCGGCTTCCTCAAGATCGACCTGCTCGGGCTGGGGATGCTCTCCGCGGTCGAGCGCTGCGTCGAGGAAGTCGGCCGGGCGCGCGGCGAGCGGCTCGACCTATCGCGCATCCCGCTCGACGACGAGGAGACCTTCGAGTCGATCCGCGCCGCCGAGACCACCGGCGTCTTCCAGATCGAGAGCCGCGCGCAGATGCAGATGCTGCCGCGCACGCGGCCGCGAAACCTCGACGACCTGACTGTGCAGGTGGCGCTGGTGCGGCCCGGCCCGATCCAGGGCGGCGCCGTCCACCCGTATATAGAGCGGCGCAAGCGGCGGCGCGAGGAGCCGGGCTTCGAGGTCCCCTACGAGCACCCGCTGCTGGAGCCGGTGCTGCGCGACACGCTGGGCACGATCGTCTACCAGGAGCAGGTGCTCGAGGTGGCGATGGCGCTGGCCGGCTTCAGCTCGGCCGAGGCCGAGGGGCTGCGGCGAGCGATGAGCCGCAAGCGCTCGGCCGAGGCGCTGGCCCGCTACCACGAGCGCTTCGTCGTCGGCGCCGGCGAGCGGGGTGTGGAGAAGGCGACGGCGGAGCGGGTCTGGCAGCAGATCCAGGGCTTCTCCGGCTTCGGCTTCCCCAAGGCGCACTCGGCCGCCTTCGGCCTGCTCGCCTACCAGTCGGCCTGGCTGCGGATCCACTACGCGCCGGAGTTCCTCTGCGCGCTGCTGAACGAGCAGCCGATGGGCTTCTACCCACCCGACGCGCTGGCCCACGAGGCGCAGCGGCGCGGGGTTCGACTCGCCCGCCCGGATGCCAATCGGAGCGGCGTGCTCTGCCGGGTCGAGACACCGCGGCGCGGGCCGGGCGAGCCGGAGCTGCGCGGTGGCCTCGTCGTGCGGGTCGGGCTCGGCTACGTCAAGGGGGTGCGCGAGGAGGAGATGGAGAGCCTCGTCACCGAGCGCGAGCGGGGCGGGCCCTGGCGCGACCTCGCCGACCTCGCCTCGCGCTCGGGCGCGAGCGGCGACGGGCTGGAGCGCCTCGCCTGGGCCGGCGCCCTGGACGAGCTGATCGGGTCGGCCGACCGCCGCAGGGCGCTGTGGGAGGCGGGGATCGCCGGCACGGGTGTTCGCCACGAGGAAGGGACGCAGATGGCCTTGCCGCTGGCGACGCCGGGGGCACCGCCGCTCGAGCCGCTGGGGGAGTGGGGGGAGGCGATCGCCGACTACGGCATGACCGGGATGACCCTGGGAGAGCACCCGATGGGGCTGATGCGCGCCGGGCTCGATTCGGAGCTGCGGCGCAGCTCCGATCTGGAGAGCATCGAGGACGGCGCGACCGTCGAGGTGGCGGGGATGGTCGTCGCCCGCCAGCGGCCCGAGACCGCCAAGGGGATCGTCTTCATGCTGCTCGAAGACGAGCGCGGCACGGTCAACCTGATCGTGCCGCCCCCCGTCTACGAGCGGCACCGCGCCGAGGTCCGCACCTCGCCCCTGGTCCGCGCCAAGGGCCGCCTCGAGCGCCGCGAAGGCACCACCAACGTCCTCGTCTCCGAGGTCCGCGAGCTGCACCGCGAGCAGCTCGAACGAGTGGCGCCGCCGGGCCACAGCTTCGGTCGCGGCCTGCAGTCGCCCAAACGTCCAACCCGCGCCCGCGCCTGATCGATCAGGATTAACTTAGGTAAAAACGGGTAGGGGCCAGCCGCTGCTCGTCCCTTCCCGATTCCCAATTTCCTGAGAGGAGAGATGGAATGTCCCAGTCAATCCAGTCCAGCCCGCGGGGGCTGTGGCGCTCGGCGCTGCTCGCCGTCGCGCTGCTGACCCTGCTCACCGCCTTCGCCGGCGCCGCGCGCGCCGCCAACTACGTCGCTCTCGGCGACTCCTACGCCGCCGGGCCGCTGATCCCCAACCAGATCGCGCCGTTCGGTTGCCTCAAGTCCGACAACAACTACGCGCACCTCGCCGCGCCGACGATCGGCCTGCCGCTGAAAGACGCCACCTGCAGCGGTGCCGAGACCGAGGACATGACCGAATCGCAGTCGACCGAACTCGGCTCCGTGCCGCCGCAGTTCGACTCGCTCAGCGCGGAAACGACGCGCGTCTCGCTGACGATCGGCGGCAACGACATCGGCTTCTCCGAAATCGCCCTCGACTGCGTCACGCTGAACCCGTTCAGCACGCCCTGTAAAAACAAATACAACTCGGGCGGCAAAGACCAGATCGCCGAACGGATCGCCGCGACCGCGCCGAAAGTGGACGCGGTTCTGGACGGCATCGCGGAACGCTCGCCTGCGGCGAAAGTGTTCGTCGTCAACTACGCGCCGATCTTCCCCGAGACCGGCTTCGGGTGCTGGCCGCAGATGCCGATCGGCTTCGGCGACGTCCCCTACCTGCGCGCGAAGCAGAAAGAACTGAACGCGATGCTGGCCACGCAGGCGGCGGCCAACGGCGCGACGCTGGTCGACTGGTACAAAGCCGGCATCGGCCACGACGCCTGCAAGGGCAGCTCGACGCGCTGGGTCGAGCCGGTCGTGCCGACCAACCCGGCGGCTCCGATCCACCCCAACAAAGCGGGCATGGTGGGAGCGGCCGCAATCCTCGGGCCGGTCGCCAAATGAGCTAGACGACGAAACGATTTGGGCGAGCCACGGCTCTCGCTAGTGTGCCGGTCATGACGGCTGAAGCTCACAACCGCTGGCTCGCCCTATACGTCCTCTGCGCGGGGATGCTGATGATCGTCCTCGACATCACGATCGTCAACGTCGCCCTGCCCTCGATCCAGGACGACCTCGATTTCTCGCAGAGCAACCTGGCCTGGGTGGTCAACGCCTACCTCGTCCCCTTCGGCGGCCTGCTGCTGCTCGCCGGCCGGTTCGGCGACCTGCTCGGCCAGCGCCGCATCTTCCTCACCGGCCTGGCGATCTTCACCGCTGCCTCGCTGCTCTGCGGCCTCGCCCAGACGCAGGAGATGCTGATCGGCGCCCGCTTCGTCCAGGGCATCGGCGGCGCGCTCACCTCGGCGGTGATCCTGGGGATGATCGTGACGATGTTCCCCGAGCCGCGCGAGCAGGCGAAAGCGATCGGGGTCTACGGCTTCGTCGCCTCCGCCGGCGGCACGATCGGCCTGCTGGTGGGCGGCGCGCTGACCGAGCTGATCGCCTGGCACTGGATCTTCTTCGTCAACATCCCGGTCGGGATCGCGACCGCGCTGGCCACCCGCCGCCTCGTCCCCGACGGCCGCGGCATCGGCTTCGGCGAGGGCGCCGACATCCTCGGCGCCGTGCTGATCACCAGCGGCCTGATGCTCGGCGTCTACACGATCCTCGAGGTTTCCGAAAACGGCTGGGGCTCGACCACGACGCTCGTCCTCGGCGCGATCTCGCTCGCCCTGGAGACGGCCTTCGTCGTGCGCCAGGCGCGCATCGCCAACCCGCTGATGCCGCTGCGGCTGTTCCGCTCGCGCGAGGTCACCGGCTCGAACATCGTGATGGCGCTGCTGGTCGTCGGCCTGTTCGGCCTGTTCTTCCTCGGCGCCCTATACCTGCAGCGCGTCCTGGGCTATTCGCCGCTCCAGGTCGGGCTCGCGTTCCTGCCCTCGACCATCGTGATGGGCGCGACGTCCCTGAAGGTCTCGATGCGGTTCGCTCCGCGGACGA
>DATDBO010000012.1:0-8347 GCA_036524775.1 Solirubrobacterales bacterium | reverse complement strand
GTCCCAGACCCAGGTCGTGCGGCCGCGGTGACGCGCTTTTGCCCGTACTTCGGCGTGGCCCTCGGTGACGGGCCGCATGAAGTTGACCGAGATCGACTGGCCCATCGCCGCCATGCCGTCGGCGAGCACGGCGAGTGCGGTGGCGCGCGAGCAGACGCTCTCGACCAGGGTCGACATCACGCCGCCGTGCATCAGGCCCACCGGCTGGCGCAACTCGTCGCGGACGGCGACTCGGACGCGGGCGTGCTCGGGGTCGTCGTCGAGCCACTCGGTGCCGACCAGGGCGTCGAAGTGGGAGATGAGGGCGCGCGGGTCGTCCGCCATCGGCGCGGACCCTAGACCATCGGCTTGCCGGGGTCGCCCGGCCCGCTTCGCATCGAGTCCGCTGCTCGCACATCTGGTCTTAATGCCGGTCGCATAGTGTTCGGCGGGGATGCCACTGAGCGACGACCAGAGGGCGCTGCTGCGCCTGCTCGCGCAGCGTGAGCAGGGCTATGAGGACATCGCCGCGCTGAAGGGGAAGAGCGTCGCCGAGGTACGCGAGGAAGTGAGCGAGGCGCTGGCGGCGCTCGACGCGCCCCCGCCCGAGCCTCCCGCGCCCCGCGAGCCGGAGCCCCCTCCGCCCGCCGAGCCGCCGACGGCCTCGCAGAGCGAGCGGACGGCCGCCCCGCCATCACTGCAATCGCGCCGAGCCGCCGGCCCGATGCCGCCGGCGGAGCGACGTCGCCTGGTCCTCTTCGCGGGCGGCGCGCTCGGGATCGTCGCCGTCGTCCTCGCCGCGATCGCCCTGCTCGGCGGCGATTCCGATTCCGGCTCCGACGACTCCGCGGGCACCGCGTCGGCGGAAGCGGCGGCCCTCAGCGACAAAGTCACCCAGGCCGTCCTCACCTCTCCCGACGGTGGCGAGGCGAGCGGCAACGCCGTCTTCGGCCGCCTGGGCAAAGACGAAATCGTCCTCCAGGTGACCGCCGAGGGCCTCGAGCCGACCGGCGAGGGCGAGAACTACACGGTCTGGCTCTACCGCACGCCCAAGCTCACCCTGCGCGTCGGCAGTGCCGCCGTCGGCGACGAGGGCCGCCTCGCGGCCCGCTTCCCGATCCCGGCCGAACTGCTCGCCTACGTCGCCGGAGGCGCCTTCAACCAGGTCTACGTCTCGCGCACCTCCACCGCCGCCTACAAGGAAGAGGTGGCGCGGGCCAAGGCGAACAAATCGCTCCCCCGCTACACCGGCGAGACGGTGCTGACCGGCGAAATAACTGGGCCCATCGTAAAGAAATAGGCCCCTCGGTTCAGACGAGGAGCTTGCCCGGGTTCATGATCCCGGCCGGATCGAGCCGCTCCTTGACGGCGCGCAGCGTCTCGATCCCCGTCTCCCCCACCTCGGCCTCCATGTAGGGGGCGTGGTCGCGGCCGACGGCATGGTGGTGGGTGATCGTGCCGCCGGCGCCCACGATCGCCTCGCAGGCGGCGCGCTTCACCGTCGCCCACTGCTCGATCTCCGCCCCCCGCTTGGCCCGCGAGATGAAGGTGAAGTAGAGCGAGGCACCGTCCGCGTAGGCGTGCGAGAGGTGGCAGAAGGCGAGGCCGGGCGTCCCCTGCGCGGCGAGCGAGTCGCGGATCGCGCCGGCGACCGCGGCGTGCAGCTCGCCCAGCCGCGTCCAGGTGTGCGAGGTCTCCAGCGTCTCGACCATCGCGCCCATTCCCATCAGCGTGTCGCGCAGGTAGGGGCCCTGGAAGCGGCCGTGCTCCCAGGAGCGTCCCGAGCCCTTGCCCAGGTAGGCGGCGCCGCCGCGGCGCAGGGCGCGGACCGCGAGGGCACGGCGGCGCGCGACCGACTCCTCGTCCCCCTCGATCCCGACGACGATCAAGCAGCCGCCGCGTCGGCGGCGCAGGCCGAGGTAGCCGTCGAAGGCCTTGCCGGTGAGCCCACGCGGTCCCGAGAGGGCCAGCGAGACCTCGGTCTCCTCCTCGTCGGAGACGCGAATCACGTCGGGCAGGCCCGGCCCTTGGGCGAGGGCGCGGACGATCTCCGCCCCCGCCTCGAAGCTCTCCGCGATCCAGGCCTCGTAGCGCCGCAGGGGCGGCTGGGGGCGAACCCGCACCGTCACCTCGGGGATCACGCCGAAGACGCCCTCCGAGCCGACGACGAGCTCGCGCAGCGAGGGCCCGGCGGCGGTGTGCGGCGTCTCCAGCGTGCGCAGGTCGCCTGCCGGGGCGAGCAGGCGCACCGCGGTGACGAGGTCGTCGAAGCGCCCGTAGCCGCTCGACGCCTGGCCGGCGGAGCGGGTCGCGGCGAAGCCGCCGACCGTCGCGTACTCGAACGATTGCGGGTAGTGGCCGAGGACGACGCCCTCGTCGCTCAGCGCGGCCTCGGCCTCCGGCCCGCGCAGGCCGGCGCCGAGCGTCGCGGTGAGTGAGCGCCGGTCGACGTCGACCCCCCGCAGACGGGCCAGGTCGAGGCTGACCAGGCGCTCGTGGCTCCCGCGCAGCGGCTCGACCCCGCCCACGACGCTGGTGCCGCCGCCGAAGGGGACGACGGCGACCCCCTCGGCCGCGCAGACGTCGAGCACGCGGCGCACCGTCTCGGCATCGGCGGGAAGCAGGACGGCATCCGGCGCCGCGTCGAGCCGACCGGCGCGCAATCGCGCCAGGTCGGCGTAGCCGCATCCGGTCGCGTGACGCACACGGTCCTCGGCTCCCGCATAGACGTTCGCCTCGCCGACCGCGTCGATCAGCGCTCGAGGCAGCGGCTGCGCCTCGGGCAGCTCGAAGCGGTCGAGCTCGGCGGCGAGCGGCCACGGCTCCAGCTCGCCGACGCGCTCGCGTAACGTCGCCAGCGCCTCGCCGTCGAGCTCGGGCTCAACCGCCGGGTCGCCCCAGCCCCACCACTTGGAGTCCCGGCGCGGGGTCACGTCAGGGCCGCCTCGATCCCGTCGAGCGCCTCGTCGAGGATCTTGCCCTGGCCGCCGCGCATCATCGGCGAGCCGAGCCGCGACATGCCGCGCAGCTTCTGCTCGGAGGTGAGCCTGACCTCGGTGCCCTCGCCCTCGCCGCGCAGGCCGATCTCGACCGTCGAGCTGCGCAGGTGGCGCTCGAAGGGGCTGCCGGCGAGCTGTTGCTCCCAGACGTAGCGCTCGCCGCGGGCCGAGCTGAGGCAGCGGTAGTCGGCGCGCACGCCGCGGCCCTCGGCCGTCTCCAGCACCTTGGTCCACTGGCTGCGCTTGCCCTCGGGCTTGCGATCGACGCTCTCGACGCGACTCGTCCGCGGCCACCATCGGGGCAGGCTGTATGGGTCGGAGACGAGCTCCCAGACCTCGGCGAGGGGAGCCGCGATCGTCCGTCGGCGGGTGACGCGGGGCACCGGCGCGCTCAGTCGCCGGCCAAGCGCCGCAGGTCCCTGACCAGCAGCAGGTGCTTGAGGTGGCTGACCGTCGCCGCGAGGCTCTCCAGGCTCTCCAGCGCCTCCTTGCGCCGCTCCGGGTTGCGCGAGCGCAGCGAGGGCCCCAGCAGCGCTTCGAGCAGGTTCGCCTCGCGGTCGGCAGAGGAGCGGAAGACGCGCAGGTTGCGGGCGCCCACACCGACCCGGGAGAGCTCGTTGGCGGCGCGGACGATCTCGCGGTCGGTCTCGTCGTAGACGGTCCTGCCGTCGCGTTTCTCGGGCTGGACGATGCCGAAGTTCTCCAGCTCGGCGATCAGCTCCGAGCGGGCGCCGGTCTCCTCGATCACCTCCTCCAGCGTCAGGTAGGCGCTCGAGGTGTTGACCAAGATCGCGCGCCGTACGGCGCCGCCGGCGGGCCGGCGGTCGCCGCCGGAGCCGAGGTCGATGTCCCCCCCCGCGGCGAGCTCCTGGCGGATCACCCGCAGGGGCAGGAACTCGTCGCGCTGCAGGCGCAGGATCGTGCGCAGCCGCTCGACGTCGGACTGGCTGTAGAGGCGGTAGCCGCCCTGGGTGCGGCGCGGCGTCAGCAGCTTCTGATCCTCGAGGTAGCGGATCTTCGAGATCGAGACGTCGTCGAACTCGTTCTGGAGGATCTTGCAGACGGCGCCGATCGTCAGCGCCTTGCGCGGGCGCGAGTCGCGCCTCGCCTGCTGCTGCTGCTGTTCCTGCCCGGAGACCGCCATCGCCCGCTCCCTACTTCTCCAGGTAACTGAGCTTGTACTTGCCGACCTGGATCTCGTCGCCGTCGGCGAGCCGGTGCGACTCGATCCGCCGGCGGTTGACGTAGGTCCCGTTGAGCGAGCCGAGGTCGTCGATGTAGAAGCCGTCCTTGCGCCGGACCAGCAGGGCGTGGTTGCGGGAGACGGTGACGTCGTCGAGGAAGACGCCGGCGTCGGGGCTGCGCCCGATGCTGACCCGGTCCTCGGTGACGGTGAAGCTCTCCCCCGCTCGGCCGCCGCCGGCGCGGATCACCAGCGCCGCGCCCTCGGCCTCGACCACCTGGTCGATGTCGATCGGCTGCATCTCGCCGGTGTCGTCGACCGGGTAGGTCATCGTCGTCGGCTCGTCGTCGCCGTCTTTCGGCCCGCCCAGGTAGGCGCCGCACTTCTGGCAGTAGTTCGCCCCCTCGGGGTTGACGGTGCCGCACTCCGGGCAGTGGGTGGCCATCGCTTCGCTCCGGGCTCAGGCCGCCGTGTCGTCGGGCGGGGTCTGCGTCTTGCCGGCGAGGATGTCGGTCAGCTGGGCGACGTCGTCGCCGGAGATCAGCGAGTCGCCGCTTTCGCGCTTCTGCCGCAGCCGGTTGACCAGCTCGGCGCGCAGGATGTCGATCTTGCCGTGCAGGACCCGGCGTTTGTAGGAGATCTCGTTCTCCTCACCGGTGAGGTTGTCGATCAGCTCTTTCAGCTCTTCGTCGCTGAGCGAACCGAGATCGGGAAAGGTGTCCTCCATCTCACTCCTTGATCGCGAGGCCTTCGCCTCCGTTGGCCGCAGGAGGCGATTATAGGTTCCCTGGCCAAAGGTTCAACTCCAGGTTGAAGGTTTATGGAGCCTGGGACGCGCCTTGCGCCTCGCGCTCGCGCACTTCGCGCATGCCCGTGCGTGCGTACATGACCGTGGCGAGGAGCGCCAGGGCGACGCCGAGGACCAGCAGCGCGGCGGGCACCCAGCCGGCGAAGACGAGGGCGAAGAAGATGCCGCCCATGATCGGGAAGACCGAGATCCGACCCGGCCAGTTGACCGCGATCTGGACGCCGTGACGCAGGCCGTACTGGGCGAGCAGCAGCATCGCCAGCTCGCGGGCGACGAGCAGCGCCAGCGCCCAGCGCGGCAGCAGCTCGAAGTGCCAGCAGACGGCGGCGCCGGAGAGGATCGTGAGGCGGTCGATCAGCGGGTCGAGCAGCGCCCCGAGGCGGCTGTACTGGCCGGTGACCCGGGCGAGGAAGCCGTCGAGGTAGTCGCCCGCCGCGATCAGCCAGAAGAGCGTCGCCGAGGCGACCGTGCGGCCGTCGTCGGATTCGAAGGCGAGCCAGAGGAAGACCGGCAGGCCGGCGAGGCGCAGGTAGCCGACCAGGTTGGGCAGCGTCCACGGGTTGAGCGGCTCCCCCTCGCGGGTCTGCGACGGCGGCGGCCCGCTGCGGTCGAGGCCGAAGAGCCGACGGATGCGGCCGCGCCCGAAGGGGGCGGCGTCAGCCATCCCCGCCCTGGAGCAGCGCGAGGGCTCGTTCGGCCGCTTCGGCGACGGGCAGCTCGTGCTCGGCGCCGCCGTCGCGCTCGCCGGCCTCGACCACACCCTTGGCGAGGCCGTGGCGACCGACGACGACGCGCAGTGGGCAGCCGAGCAGCTCGGCGTCGGTCAGCTTCTCTCCCGGCCCGGCGTCGCGATCGTCGTAGAGCACCTCCGCGCCCGCCTCGCGCAGCTGCTCGTAGAGGTCGTCGGCCGCGCCGCGCTCGTCCTCGCCCGCCTTGGCGAGGGAGACGAGCTGGACCTGCCAGGGGGCGAGCGCCGGCGGCCAGACGATGCCGCGCTCGTCCGCGAGCTGCTCGATCGCCGCGGCGACGACCCGTGCCGGCCCGATCCCGTAGGAGCCCATCACGACAGGTCGCTCGACGCCGTTCTCATCGAGGTAGCGGGCGCCCAGCGGCTCCGAGTAGCGGGTGCCGAGCTTGAAGATGTTGCCGACCTCGATCGCCGCCTCGATCTCGATCGTGCCGCCGCCGGGGGCCGTGTCGCCGGCCTCGACCGTGCGCACGTCCATCTCGTAGGCCTCGAAGTCGCGGGCCGGGTCGATGCCGCGCAGGTGGGTGTTCGGCTTGTTGGCGCCGGAAACGTAGGAATTGCCGGTGAGCGCCGCGTCCTTGATGATCGGCAGGCCGCTGCCGACCGGGCCGAGGTAGCCGACGGGGCCTAGCTGGGCCTCGATCTCCTCGCTGCTCGCCTGACGGAAGCCGGTCTTCATCCCGTTGCGCAGCTTGACCTCGTTGAGCCGGTGGTCGCCGCGGAGCAGCACGAGGACCATGCCGCGGCCCTCGACGACGATCGGCAGGGTCTTGACGAAGGCTCCGTGCGGGAGCCCGAGGCTGCCCGCCACCTCCTCTACCTTGGCCAGGCCGGGCGTGTCGACCTCCTCGGGAGCGTCCAGCGGCGCCGGCAGCTCGACCGGCTGCGGCTCGGCCGAGGCGACCTCGACGTTGGCGGCGTATCCGGGCGCCAGGGCGACCTCGTTCTCGCCCGCCGGGCAGGGCGCCATGTACTCGTGGGCGCCCGAGCCGCCCATCATGCCGACGTCGGACTCGACCCGGTACCAGCGCAGGCCGCAGCGGTCGAAGATCCGCGCGTAGGCCTCGCTCTGCAGCTCGTAGGAGCGCGCCAGGCCCTCTTCGTCGCGGTCGAAGGAGTAGGCGTCCTTCATCGTGAACTCGCGCGTGCGCAGCACGCCGGCCCGCGGGCGCGGCTCGTCCCGCTCCTTGGTCTGGATGTGGAAGAGCATCAGCGGCAGGTCGCGGTAGGAGCGCACGTCCTGGGCGACGTGGTGGGTGATGCTCTCCTCATGCGTCATTGCAAGAACCAGCGGCGCGCCCTTGCGGTCCTCGAGCTTGAACATCTCCTCGATGCCGTAGCGCCCCGTCTTCTGCCAGTTCTCCGCGGGCTGCAGCACGGGCATCAAGAGCTCCTGGCAGCCGATCGCCTCCATCTCCTCGCGGATGATCGCCTCGACCTTGCGCACCACCCGCCAGCCGGCGGGCAGCCAGGTCCACAGGCCCGCTCCGAGCTGGCGGACGAGCCCGGCCCGCACCATCAGCTTGTGCGAGATCGCCTCGGCATCCGACGGGGGGTCCTTCAGGGTGGGAAGGAACGTCTGGCTCAGCCGCGTCACTGTCGGAAATCTATCCACCAGTAAGGCGGAGAGCGGCCGACAGGACGTTTACCGCGGCGCGCGGAGCTAGGCCCTGGTGAAGCGGCGCCCCGCCGTCGGCGAGGCGTCCTCGTCGAGCAGGACCCGGTCGGACTCGCCTTTCTCGGCCGCTTCGTGCTCCATCCGGGCGATCCTCTCGGGCGTCAGCTCGCCCGCGTTCTCCTCCTCGATCTTGGCCAGCCACTCGGCGCCCTCACGCGACTCGGCCTCGTCGAACTCGACCTTCCCGCCGCGGTCGAGGGATTTGTCGATCTCCTCGAACAGGGTGTCGACGAGCTTCGCCTGCGGGACCTTTCGCAATGGCTTGCCGTGGGCGTAGATCAACCCCTCGTTCTTCGCCCCGGCGATGCCGAAATCGGCGTGCGAGGCCTCGCCGATGCCGTTGACGGCGCAGCCCAGCACGGCGACCTCGATCGGCTCGGCGTAGCCCTCCAGCCGCCGCTCGATCTCGGCGACGACCGAGTCCATGTCGAACTGCAGCCGGCCGCAGGTCGGGCAGGCGATCAGCACCGGGCCGCGCTCGCGCAGCTGCAGCGCTTTGAGGATCTCCCAGGCGACCTTGACCTCCTCCTCGGCGTGGAAGGTCGAGAGGCTGATCCGGATCGTGTCGCCGACGCCGTCGGCGAGCAGCGTGCCGAGGCCGACCGCCGATTTCAGCGAGCCCGCCCATTTCGTCCCCGCCTCGGTGATGCCGAGGTGGATCGGGTAGGGGATCCGCTCGGCGAGCAGTCGGTTGGCGGCGATCGTGTTGGGCACGTTGGTCGACTTGATCGAGACCTTGAAGTTCTCGAACTCGAGGCTCTCCATCAGCTCGGTGAACTCGACCGCGGCGGCGACGAGGGCCTCGACCGGCTGCTCGCGCTCGAGCTCGTGCAGGTGCTTGGGCAGCGAGCCCGAGTTGACCCCGATCCGCATCGGCACGTCGGCGGCGCTCGCCCGCTCGGCGACCTCGGCGACTTTCTCGCGGCCGCCGATGTTGCCGGGGTTAAGGCGG
>DATDBO010000011.1:0-51349 GCA_036524775.1 Solirubrobacterales bacterium | reverse complement strand
CCACTGGCTGTCGTGCCGGCGATCGTGCCGCCCCCGCCCCCGCCGATCGTGCGGCCGCTGCCTCCGGGCGGCGCCCCGGCGCGCACCTACCAGGTCGAGGAAAAGCGCGAAGAGGAGGCGGCGATCGAGGAATCGCAGGCCTTCTCCCGCTACGAAGGGAGCCGCGGCGGCGAGCGCGGCTTCACCGTGCCGCCCTACCTGCTCGCCTTCGTCCTCCTCGCGGCACTCGCCGGCGCCTCGGTGCGCGGCGGCCCCGGCGGACGCCCCAACCGAACCCGGCCCGTCCCCGCTTTCACCAGCGCAGAACGAACCCGAAGGAGTCGCAGATGATGACCAACCCTCGTGCCGTCGCCGCCGTCGCCTGGTCGGCACTCGTCCTTGCCCTGGGCGCCTTCGTGCTCTCGGGCGTGGCCGAATCGATCGCCAAGCGTGCCCTGCCCGGCCCGAGCCTGAAGCCTCGCAAGTTCGGCATCCTGCGCCTCAACCGCAAAGCGGAGTTCCCGGCCAGCGTCCTGCCCAACAAGGTCTTCGACCACTGCTCGCCGGAGACGGTGAAGATCGGGACGGTCTGCATGATGACCAGCCCCTATCCGCTGCAGAAGGACGAGGTCGGCCGCAACGACTACTTCTTCGCCACCCAGAAGTGCGCCCAGCTCGGCGGTTACCTGCCGACCGCGGCGCAGCTGATCGGCGCCGCGCCCCGGGTCAAGCTGGCGGGTCGCGTCGACGACAACGAGGTCACCGCCTCGACCGACGTCGACCCGACCGACGGGCTCAAGGACCGGCGCGAGATGAGCGCCACGCTGACCACCACGACATCGGGCGGGCGAGCCGCCGGCTCGCAGGGAATCAGCGAAGGCTCTCGCGGGGACCCCAAGGCGGGCGAGCCCAACCCGGCGCCGCTGCCTGCCGACCCGGCTCCCGAAACCCTCCACTACATAACCGTCTACGACAACGGCGACAACGGCGGCTTCGCCGGCGGCAGCCCGGTCGGCCGGCCGGAGAACTTCCGCTGCGCCTTCAACTTCGCCCAGGGCAAGGCCGGGCACCTGCGGTAGCGCTACGCCGGTTCCGGGCTGAAGCGGTAGCCGATCCCGAAATGCGTGTGGATGTAGCGCCACTCGGGCGCGACCTGCTCGAGCTTGGCGCGGACGCGGCGGATCAGGACGTCGACCGAACGGTCGCGGCGGGGCATCTCGCCGCCCCACATCAGGGAGTAGATCTCGGGCCGCTGTACGACCGCGTCGAGCCGTTCGGCGAGCAGCTGGAAGAGCTCGAACTCGCGCACGGTGAGGCCGACACGCCGCTCCTCTATCAGCACCTGGAACTCGGCCGGGCGGATCTCGACGTTGCCGATCGTGCGTACCCGCTTCGTTGCATTCGTGGTCTGGGCCACGTCGGCAAGATTCGCCAATTGGCGCCTCCGGTCGGTAAACGAAGTGTGTCGAAGTGGAAAAGATCCTGTTAACGGCGCGGCTGTAACGAGTTTTTCTCCAGACGGTTACGTCGCGTTCACCACACGCCGGGGGGTCGGCCCGAGACTGGCGAAGACCCGACCCCGTTCCAGGAGCGAATATCGATGAATCGAACCCGTCCCCTGGTGGCTGCCGCAAAACTGGCCGTCGCCGCATCGCTGGCGCTGGCCGCACCGGCCTCGGCAGCCACGATCACGATGAGCGGCTCGACCTCCGTCGCCCCTCTGGCCACCAAGCTGGCCAAGGCCTTCGTCAACCAGCCGGGCAACAAAGGCAAGGTCAAGTTCGTGATCCTGCAGGGCGGCTCCGACATCGGCATCACCGACGTCTCGCGCGGCAGGGTGACGCTGGGGATGTCCTCTCGCGACCCCAAACCGGCCGATCCGGGCGGCATCGTCTTCAATAAAGTCGCCCGCGACGCGGTCTGCGTGGTCACCAACAAGTCCAACCCGCTCGCGACGCTCAGCCAGACCCAGATCCAGGACGTCTTCTCCGGTCGGGTGCGCAGCTGGAGCCAGGTCCCGGGCGCGAGCGCCAACGGGCCGATCGACCTGGTCGTCCGTACCGCCGCCTCCGGTACCCAGGACGCCTTTCAGAACATCTTCATGGGCCAGACCCTGAGGGTGGCGGCGAGCGCGACGACCAAAGCGTCCAACGGCCTGCAGGCGCAGACGATCAAATCCGACCCCAACGCGATCGGGTATGCCTCCTTCAGCTTCACGGCCGGGCTCCACGTCGTCCCCTACCAGGGCGTACCGTGCACCTTGCGCAACGCCAAGTCGGGCCAGTACGCCGGCACCCGTAACTTCTACCTCGTCAGCCGCGGAGCGGCCAAGGGGATAGCGAAGGAGTTCATCAACTTCACCCGCAGCAACCCGGCGGCGAAGCGGCTGGTGGCCAGCGACTGGGTACCGTTGAGCTAGTGGAGGCGGGGGGCATCGCCGCCCGCCCGGCCGGCGGCTTCTGGACCGACGCCAAGGTCGAGCGGATCCTCGGCGCCGTGGCCTGCATCGTGCTGGCGCTGATCGCCGGCATGATCGTCTTCGTCTTCCAGAAGGCGTGGCCCTCCTTCGCCCACAACGGCCTCGCCTGGTTCGGCTCCGGCGGCGACCTCGACCTGCAGCTCGAGGACATCTTCAACTCCCCCGCCAACCCGGCGGACTACGTCTACCACCTGCGGGCCTGGCCGCTGCTTTGGGGCACTTTCGCGGTCACTGCCGGGGCGGTTCTGATCGGGACCGTCTTCTCGCTGCTGGCGGCGATCTTCATCGTCGAGTTCGCGCCGGCAAGGATCAACCGGGTGCTGGAGCCGGTCGTGCGGCTGCTGGCCGCGGTGCCCTCGGTCGTCTACGGGCTGATCGGCATCCTCGTCATCGTCCCCTGGGTCGGCGAGCACCTGATCAGCCTCGAGCGCAAGGAATCGGTGGCCAACGTCGTCCAGTTGAACGGCGCCTCGCTCGGGGTCGGCGTCGTGATCCTCACCGTGATGATCGTGCCGATCATGATCGCGATCGTCGTCGACGCGCTGCGCGCCGTGCCGCGCAGCTGGACCGAGGGCGCGGCGGCGCTGGGCGTCAACCGGTGGCGGGTGATGTGGACGATCTCGGTCCGCACGGCGCGCCCCGCGATCGTCGCCGCGGCGGTGCTCTCCACGGCCCGCGCGCTGGGCGAGGCGATCATGCTCTCGATGGTCGCCGGCTCGGCCAGCTTCGCTCCCAACCCGATCGACGGCCTCACCTTCCTCTTTGAGCCGACCAGGCCGCTCGCCTCGGCCTTGGTCGAGAACGTCGAAGGCCTCTCGGTCGTCCCCTTCGGCGAGACCCTCTTCGCCTTCGCCGCGGTGCTGCTGGTCTCGAGCATGTTCCTCTCGCTGGCCGGCTTCACCGCCAAGCAGTCGATGCGCAAGTACGGGGTGCGGCCATGAGCGGCCCGATCGACAGCGTCGGCAACTGGCCCTGGCGCGACCGGATCGGCTACTACGCCGCCTGGGGGGCCGGTCTGACGCTGATCGCCATCGCCGGCGCGATCGTCATCTACATGGCCTACCGCGGCATCGAGTACTTCGACCTCTCGCTCCTGTTCGAGAGCCCCGTCTCGACCCTCAGCCAGGCCGAGAGCGGCGGCTTCAAGGACCCGATCCTCGGCACCGCCATGCTGCTGGTGATGTCGACGCTGATCGCGGCGCCGCTGGGCGTCACGATCGCGGTTTGGCTGACCGAGTACGGCCGCCCCAAGGGGCTGGCAAGGGCGGTCGAATCGGCGGTCGAGGTCGTCGCCGGCACGCCCAGCATCGTGCTGGCGATGTTCGGCCTCGTCTTCTTCCAGCAACAGTGGCTCGGCTTCCTCAGCTTCGACGCAGAAGGCGGCGCCGTGCTCGGCCGCTCCTTCATCGCCGCCGCCGCGATGATGTCGCTGATCGCGCTGCCGCTGGTGGTCGGGGCGACGCGCGAGGCGCTCAACGCGATCCCCGGCCACGTGCGCGAGGCCTCCTACGCGCTCGGCAAGACCAAAGCGGCGACGATCCGCCGCGTGCTGCTGCCGGCGGCGCGGCCCGGCATCGGCACCGGCGCAGCGCTTGGCATGGGCCGGGTCGCCGGCGATACGGCGATCGTCGTCGTCCTGCTCGGCGCCACCCTGCAGATCCTCAACGGTGCCGACGGCAGCGTCTTCGGCCTCTTCCGCGGCACCGGCAGCACCCTGACCAGCTACGTCTATTACAACTCGCCCGCGGGCGAGGGGTTGGCGCCGGAGAAAGCCTATTTCGCGGCCTTCTGCCTGATGGTCGTCGTGATCGTGCTCAACTTCGTCGTCACCCGGATCGCGCGGGGGAGGGAGCCGGCGTGGACGCGCTGAAGCCGCCCGAGCCGCCGCGCGCCGAGCAGGACGTGGTCCTCGCCCCGCCGCCGCCGGTGCGCCGCATCGTCGTCGACAGCGAGCCGACCGTGGTGCAGCCGCCGGCGACCAACGGCCACACAGCGCCGGTCGCTCCGGGCGCGATCGGCCTCGCCTCGCCGCTGCGCCGCCCCGAGCCGGCGCCAGGGCCGAAGGTGGAACGGATGCGGATGGAAGGGGTGACGATCTCCTACGGCGAGAAGGTCGCCGTCGACGGCGTCACCCTGCCGGTGCGCCAGGGTGAGGTGCTGGCGCTGATCGGCCCCTCCGGCTGCGGCAAGACGACGCTGTTGCGCTCGCTCAATCGCCTGGTCGAGATCACGCCGACGGCGCGCCGCGGCGGGCGGATCACGCTCGACGGCGAGGACGTCGACGCGATGGAGGTGACCGAGCTGCGGCGGCGGGTGAGCATGGTCTTCCAGCAGCCCAACCCGTTCCCGATGAGCGTCTTCGACAACGTCGCCTACGCGCTGCGCGAGCAGGGCTCGCGCCGGCCCGGCAAGGACGCCCTCTACAACCACGTCGGCGACGCCCTCGTCCGCGCCGGTCTCTGGGACGAGGTCGGGGCGACGCTCGACCACCCGGCGCTGCGCCTCTCGGGCGGCCAGCAGCAGCGGCTCTGCATCGCCCGCGCGCTCGCCGCCCGGCCCGAGGTGCTGCTGCTCGACGAGCCCTGCTCGGCGCTCGACCCGCGCTCGACCCAGGTGATCGAGGAGCTGATCTTGAAGCTGCGCGAGGAGGTGGCGGTGGTGATCGTCACCCACAACATGCAGCAGGCGCTGCGCATCGCCGACCACGTCGGCTTCATGTACCTCGGCGACCTGGTCGAGTACGGGCCGGCCGAGCAGGTCTTCGGCGACCCGCGCGAAGCGCGCACGCGCGAGTACGTGGGAGGGGCGTTCGGGTGACGCCGCGCAGCCCGCTGCCCCTCGCGATCGCCATGGCCGGCGTGGCGCTGGTCGCCGGCGGCTGCGAATCGACCCAGGACAAGAGTGCCAAGATCGCCGCCGAGCTGGGCCCGATCAAGCAGGAGAAGGGCCTGACGATCGCCAGGCGGAGCAAGGACGTCGAGGTCGTCTCGACCGAGCTGCTGAGCGACGCCAACGGCAGCGCCGCCGTCGTCCGCCTGCGCAACACCTCAAATGAGGATCTGGTCGGTGTGCCGATCGCGATCGACGTGCTCGACGCCAAGGGCAAGAGCGTCTACACCAACACGACCCCCGGAATCGAGCCCGCCCTGGCAGCGGTCCCCTTCATCGAGGCCGGCGGCGAGGTCGAGTGGGTGCACGACCAGGTCTTAGCCGCGGGGGTGCCGGCAAAGGTCGCTGTGACGGTCGGCGAAGGGGGGAGGCCGTTCAAGGGCGAGCAGCCGCAGATCTCGGTCACCGAGCCAAAGCTCGAGGGGGACCCCTACTCTGGCCTGCTCGCCGGCGGCGACGTCGAATACGGGTCGGGCGAGGATCTCGATCGCCTCCTGCTCTACGCGGTCGCGACCAAGGGCGGCGAGGTCGTCGCCGCCGGGCGCGGCGCGATCGAACCGCTCAAGCCGAAACCGAAGCCCTTCCCCTACAACATCTACTTCATCGGCGATCCGGCCGGCGCCGAGATCGAGATCGCCTGGTTCCCCAGCCTGCCGGGGTTCGAGCTCAAATGACCGACCCTGCAATCACCCAGGTCCTCGGCAAGGAGGGGGAGGTCTGTCGCGAGTGCGGCGCGCCGCTTGCCGCCGACCAGCGCTACTGCCTCAACTGCGGCAAGCGCAGGGGCGAGGCGCGGATCGACTTCGAGCGGCACGTGCCCGGCCCGGCGAGCGCCAACGGCAGCGCGTCGGCGCCGGGGCAAGCGACGGCGGATCCGCAACCCCAGTCGGCGAGCACTCCGCCCCAACGCGACTACACGCCGCTCGCCGCTGTCGGCGGCATCGCCGTGCTCGGGATCATGCTGCTGATCGGCGTCCTGATCGGCAAGGGCGACAGCGGTGGCAACGCGACCGCGCCGGCGCCGGTTGTCGTCCAGGGCGCCGAAGCCGGTACCGGCAGGACCGCGTCTGACGAAGAAGCCGGCGGCGCCTCGAAGGACGGCGCGAAGCAGGCGAAGGCCAAGGGCGCCGGCAAGGGCGGCGTGGCGAAAGGCGGCAGCGCCGACACCGGCGCCGCACCTGTGGCCGGCGACGAGGCGCTTCAACAGCTGCAGGAAGGCACCCCAGAGGAAAAAGCGGAAAACAGCGCCAACCTGCCCGACGAGATAGCCACCCCCGGCGCCCCGCCGCCGGAAGACGGCAAAGCGCCCGGCGGCGGCAGCGAGGGCACGGCGATCGAATGAGCGACGATCTCCAGGCGCGCCGTGAGCAGCTCTCCCGCCGGCTCGCCGAGCTGCAGTGGGACCTCGGCGGGGTCGCCTACGAGATGGCGATCCGCGACCACTTCCGGCTCGACGTGCTGAGCCGTCAGGCGGCGAAGCTGCAGCAGGTCGACGCCGAGCTGGCCGAGGTCGAGCGGATGCTGACGCTCGGGCAGGCGGGTGCCGCCGGCGCTTGCGCCGGCTGCGGCGCTCTATACGCCCAGGGCTCCGCCTTCTGCCGACAGTGCGGAAAGCAGCTGATCGAGTCGGTCCAGGCAAGCGGGGCGGCGCCGGCGCGTTGAAGCGGCTGCTCGCAAACCGCTTCGTCGACCACGCCTTGCGCGGCGCGGCGCTGGTTGTCACCGACCGGCGCTGGGCGGCGCCGCTGAGCGCGGCGGCGCTCGGCTTCGGCATCTTCGCCGGCGTCGCGATCGGGCCGGGGGCCGCCGGCACGCTGGCAACCGGCGGCCGGCAGATCGTCGAAATCCCCGCTTCCGGTGAGGGCGATGGGCAGAGCGGTCGGGGCGCCGGCGCGGTCGCCTCCACCGGATCGTCGCCTCCACCGGAAGAAGCAACGGAAGGGGGCTTCGAAGAAGCGATCCTCCCCGCGGTCCCGCCTTCACCCGTAGCGGTCGAACCGACGCCCGCGCCCACTCCAGAGCGGACTCCCAAGTCAAAGCCCGCCGGCGCCGGCGAAGAGGAAACCGATGGCGAAACCCAGGAGCTGAAGGGCACCGTGGCGCAGGCCAATCCCGCCGCCGGCAGCTACGCCCTGGCGATCGCCGGCGGTGAGCTCGTCGCCGTCCACGCCCCCGAGCTGCCCGAGCCTGGCACGAAGCTGAGCGTCCCGGTGCGCCGCCTCGCCAACGGCACCTTCGCCGAGGCCGGCAAGGTGGAGAGGGAGAGGAAGAGAGCGACCCAGGTCGAGTTCCGCGGCGCTGTGACCTTTGCCGACCCCGACCCCGCTGCCCCCGCCTACACCGTCTCCGGCCGCGGTTCCTCGCTGCTCGTTCACGCGTTGCCCGATCCGGCCGGCGCCGCGCCGACGCTGCCGGCAATCGGCTCGTACGTCACCGTGAAGGCGCAAGTCGAGGCACCGGCCGTAGGCGAGGACGCGCCGAGGCTCGTGCAGAGAGAGCTCGAGCTCGAACCCGGCCCCCCGTCTGTCTACCTCGACCTGGCCGGAATCCTCAGGGAAGTCGTCGCGGACTCGTCCCAGCTCTCGCTCTCGGCCGACGGTAGCGGCGAGGGCGAAGGCACCTTGACGCTGCGCCTGCCGCCGGCGATCGACGTGACGAGACTCGAGCCGGGCGACTCCTACCTGGCGACGGCGACGGTCGAGCCGGACGGCTCGCTGACCATCGCCGGCGTCGCGAGCGACGAGCACACGAAGGGTGCGGAGGACGCAACCACCGCCCAGGGCGATCTGCGGCGTTAGCCCGCTGGATCGGCGGTCGAGCCGTAAATTGGGCATTCAGCCTGTAAAAAACCTGTGAACGCAGGACGTTCGACGGCATTCCGCCGGCGCACCTGCATACAATCGCAACGCCTGTGAACCAGCAGCAGATCATCAGGCTGGCCGTCGTCGACGACGACAGTGGCTTCGTAACCGTCCTGGCCAAGCGCACCGACGCTGCCGGCTGGCAGCAGCGCACCCTCTCCGGCGCGATCCCGCCGGAGGAGCTGGTGGCGATGAAGCTGAACGCGCTGCTGATCGATCCCTCGGTGCTCGGCGACGAGGCCTGGGCTTACCTCGAGCGGATCTGCGGCATGCTCCCCGACCTCGGCGTGATCGTCTGCACCGGTCGTTCGACCGTCGCCCAACGCGTCCGCGGCCTGCGGCTCGGAGTCGACGACTGGATCAACAAGCCCTGCCACCCCGAAGAGGCGATCGCCCGCATCGAAGCGGTTTCGCGCCGCCGTCGCCGGGCCCGACCGCAGGCCGAAGCGGGACCGGTCGTCGCCGGCGAGCTGCAGATCCGCGCCGACCGCTTCCAGGCCTTCGTCGGCGAGGTCAGCCTCGACCTGACCCGGCGCGAGTTCGAGCTGCTGCAGCTGCTCGCCGACGCCCAGGGCCAGGTGCTCGAGCGCGAGGCGATCTACCAGCGCGTCTGGGGCTACGCGATGGCCCACGGCGACCGCTCGGTCGACGTCTTCATCCGCAAGCTGCGCCAGAAGCTGGAGAAGCTCTCGCCCTCTTGGGGTTACATCCACACCCACTTCGGCGTCGGCTACCGCTTCGACCCCGAGCCGGCCGACGGCGCGGCGCTCGCGCCTCCGGCGGCCGCGGTGGACGCGGCCGAGGCGGCCATGCCGTCTCCACCCGAGGCGGTTCCCGGCGGCCTCACCGCCGCGTAACCGCCGTTTCCGTTTTTACATCTTTTTCACATCCGCGATACAGGCGAGTAACAAGCTGCCTGGGGACCGCTGAGATGGTGGCGCCGAGGCCGGCCCGTCTGCCGGCAGCCGAGTGAACAAACGAGAAGGAGACAGAGTGACCAGCTCCAAGTGGCTCATGATCGTCGCCTGCATGTCCGTCCTCGCGCTTGGCGTGGCGGCCTGCGGGGACGACGACGAATCGAGTGGCAGCGGCGGTGGCGACCTCTCGGGGTCGATCCGGATCGACGGGTCGAGCACCGTGGCTCCCCTGACCGAGGCGGTCGCCGAGGAATTTGAAGCCGAAAACTCCGGCGTCAAGGTAACCGTGGGAACCTCGGGGACCGGCGGCGGCTTTGAAAAATTCTGCGCCGGCGAGACCGACATCTCGGACGCCTCCAGGGCGATCGAGCCCGAAGAGGTCGAAGCCTGCGAGAAGAGCGGCGTCGTCAACGAGGAGGTCCGCGTCGCGACCGACGCGCTGACCGTCGTCGTCAATCCCGAGAACCCGGTCAACTGCCTCACCGTCGACCAGCTCGGCGCGATCTGGGGTCCGGATTCGAAGATCTCCAACTGGAGCGAAGTCCCCAACCTGAAAGAGGAATACGACGAGGAGCTGCAGCTCTTCGGACCGGGTACCGACTCCGGCACGTTCGACTACTTCACCGAGGAAATCAACGGTGAGGAGGGCGCCTCGCGCAAGGATTACAACAACGTCGGCGAGAACGACAACGCCACTGTCACCGGCGTCCAGGGCGCTCCCGGCGGCATGGGTTACTTCGGCTACTCCTTCTACCAGGAAAACGAAGGGACGCTGAAGGCGCTCGAAGTCGACAGCGGCAAAGGCTGCGTCGCCCCCTCGGCGGAAACGGCCCAAGCCGACGAATACGTGCCGCTCAGTCGGCCGCTCTTCATCTACCCCAGCGCCGCGGCGCTGAAGAAGCCCGAGGTGAAGGGGTTCGTCGACTTCTACCTGGAAAACGTCAACGACCTCGCCGAAGCGGTCGGCTTCATCCCGCTGACCGAAGAGCAGCTGGAAGCCTCCGAAAAGGCGACCGCCAAGCTCGGCTGAGCAGGGGAGAGCGGGCCGCGTGAGCGACGGAATCGGAGCCGGGCCGGCGGGAGAGCTGTCCCGCCGGCTGCGGGCGCCGAGCCCACGCTACGGCGAGAAGGTCATTCAGGGCCTTCTCGCCTTCTGCGGCCTGCTCTCGGTCGTCACCACGACGGCGATCGTGCTCTCGCTGCTCGGGCCGACGATCGGCTTCTTCGAGATCGTCCCCGGCGACGAGTTCTTCTTCGGCATCGACTGGACGCCGCAGTTCGAGCCGCCCAGCTTCGGCGTGCTGGCGATCGTCGCCGGCACGCTCAACGTCGCCCTCTGGGCGATGCTCGTCGCGGTCCCGGTCGGCCTCGGGGCGGCGATCTACCTGAGCGAGTACGCGACCCCGAGGGTGCGCAAGACGGTCAAGCCGGTGCTCGAGATCCTCGCCGGCATCCCGACCGTGGCGATCGGCATCTTCGCGGTCAGCTTCCTCCTGCCGGAGATCATCCAACCGCTCTGGCCGGGCGACCTCCACGGCGGCGTCGAAAAACCGTTCATGGCGGGCGCCGCCTCCCTGGGCATCGGCCTGATGGTCGTGCCGATCATCGCCTCGATCTCCGACGACGCGATGTCGGCGGTGCCGCGTGGGCTGCGCGAAGGGGCCTACGCAATGGGCGCAACCAAGATGAAGGTCGCGACCCGGGTGGTCTTCCCCGCTGCCCTCTCCGGCATTGTCGCTTCGGTCGTGCTGGCGATCTCGCGTGCGGTCGGCGAGACGATGATCGTGCTGATTGCGGGGGGCTCACAGCCGAATTTCACCCTTTGGTTCAACGAAGCGATCCAGGCGATGACCGCGTACATCGGCGTCACCGCGACGGGCGACATCTCGACCGGCACGGTCGATTACAAATCGGTCTTCGCAGTCGGCTCGGTGCTGTTCGCGATGACGCTGACGATGAACCTGATCAGCATCAGGCTCGTCCGCAAGTACCGCGAGGTCTACGAGTGAGCGCGCCGGCTCCACTGGCGAATGAGCGAAGCCGTCTCGCGGTCGCCGGCGCCCGCGCGACGGTCGCCGCGGGCCTGAGGGAACAGCCGCGCCGCGACGTCTGGCTCAACGCGGTCTTCGCCGGCCTCTTGTTGCTGGCGATCCTGATCGCCTTGGCCGGCCTGACGGCGCTGCTCATCCAGGCTTTCATCAAAGGCGCCCCGGCGCTCAGCTCCGACCTCTTCACCAACGTCCCCTCGACCCTCAACCCCGACAAAGCCGGCTTTCGCCCGGCGATCCTCGGCTCGCTCGAGCTGATCGCCGGAGTGATCCTCTTCGTCGTCCCGGTCGGCATCGGTGCCGCGATCTACCTCGAGGAATACGCCGACGGCAGCAAATGGTGGAACCGCGCGATCGAGGTCAACATCCAGAATCTCGCCGCCGTGCCCTCGATCATCTACGGCATCCTCGGCCTGGCTTTCATCGTGCGCGGCCCGCTCGACCTCGGCTTCATCCTCGTTGCCGGCTCGCTGACCCTGGCATTGCTGGTGCTGCCGTTGGTGATCATTGCCTCGCGCGAGGCAATCCGCGCGGTGCCCGACTCGATCCGCCAGGGATCGCTGGCGCTCGGCGCGACCAAGTGGCAGACGATCCGCACGCAGGTGCTGCCCGCCTCGATCCCGGGAATCGCCACCGGCGTGATCCTCGCCGTCTCGCGCGCGCTTGGCGAGGCGGCGCCGCTGTTGCTGGTCGGCGCGACCGTCTTCGTCACCTTCGACCCGACGCCGTTCTCCGAAGACGGCTTCTCGGCGATGCCGGTGCAGATCTTCCAGTATTTCCAACGCCCCCAGGACGAGTTCCAGACGCTTGCGGCGGCGGGGGTGATCGTGATGCTCGTCGTCCTGCTGGCGATGAACTCCTTCGCGATCTGGCTACGAAATCGTTACGAACAGAGATGGTGAGGGGAATAGAGTGAGCGAGATGGCCCAGGACGAGAGCAGAGCGGGCACCGGGCGCCAGGCCCGCGAGGCGGCGGCCGCGCGGGCGGCGATCGCGGTGCGGCCGGGGGAGTTCCAGAGTCATGCTTCCGGCAGGCGAGAGAAGGTCTTCGAGCTGAAGGGCGTCGGTGTCGAGTACGGCGGCGTCGCCGCGGTCAAGGACATCTCGCTGGATGTCCACCGCAACGACGTCACTGCCCTGATCGGCCCCTCCGGCTGCGGCAAGAGCACCCTGCTGCGCTGCCTCAACCGGATGAACGACCTGATCCCCAACGCCGAAGTCGAGGGCAGTCTCCTCTACCACGGTGAGGACCTCTACGGGCCCGGGGTCGACCCGGTGCAGGTGCGCAAGCTGATCGGCATGGTCTTCCAGAAACCGAACCCCTTCCCCAAGTCGATCTACGACAACGTCGCCTTCGGCCCGCGCGTCCTCGGCCGCAAGGAGAACCTGGATGGGACGGTCGAGGAAGCGCTGCGCGGAGCCGCCCTCTGGGAGGAGGTCAAGGACCGCCTTGAAAGCAACGCCTTCGGCCTCTCCGGCGGCCAGCAGCAGCGCCTCTGCATAGCGCGCTGCATCGCCGTGCAGCCCGACACGATCCTTATGGACGAGCCCTGCTCGGCTCTCGACCCGATCTCGACCGGCAAGATCGAGGACCTGATGATCGAGCTGAAGAAGGAGTTCTCGATCGTGATCGTCACCCACAACATGCAGCAGGCGGCGCGGGTTTCCGACCGGACCGCGTTCCTGATGGTCGAGCTCGACGCCGACGAGGACAACCGCTGGGGTCGCCTGGTCGAGTACGACGAGACCGAGAAGATCTTCACCAACCCGGCCGACCGCCGCACCGAGGACTACGTCTCCGGCAAAGTCGGCTAGCCCACGTCGATGGCGGAGGAAACCAGGATCCACTACGGCGAGGAACTCGCACAACTCGAGGCCAGCGCCCTCGGCGGGCTCGACCTCGTCACCGACGCCCTCGGACGCACCCTCGAAGCCGTCGAACAGCAGGATGTCGAGCTGGCACAGCTGGTGATCGCCGACGACGACCGCATCGACGGCCGCTACCTGGAGGTGCACCAGGCGCTGATCACTCTCTTGGCCACGCAGTCGCCGGTGGCGACCGACCTGCGCCTGATCTCCTCGCTGCTGCACGTGCTGAAGAACGTCGAGCGGATGGGCGACCAGTGTGTGAACGTCTGCAAGCTGATCCCGTTGACCGGCAACGAGCCGCCGTCCGACGAGGAGATGGTGAAGCTGATCGTGACCATGGGCAAGCAGACCCGCACCCTGATCAGTCAGTCGAAGCGGGCCTTCGAGGAACGCAACGTCGAGATGGCGCACGACCTGGTCCGCCAGGACGACGTCGTCGACAACCTCAACCGCGACTGTTTCCGCCTGGCGTTGGAGCTGGGCGACGATCCCGACATCCGCGAGTGGGCGATGACGATGCTGTTGGCAGCGCGGGCGATCGAGCGGATCGGCGACAACGCAGTCGACATCGGCGAGCAGGTCGCCTTCGTCGTCACCGGGCTCTTCCGCGAGTTCGAGGACGCCTCGCACCCATAGGGCCGGCTCCGGGGTTGAGATCCGGGGCGTCTGGGAACATGCTGTTTGAGTCTTAGTGCTCTGTGCGGCGATAGATATCGGCTCGAATACGACGCGACTTCTTGTCGCGGAGCCTGTCGACGGGCAGTTGAAGAAGACGATGGAGCAGCGGGCATATACGCGGATCAACAAGGCGATTCGCGACTCGGGGAAGATCCCTGACGAGAAGGCCGCCGAAGTGGCCGAGGTGGTCGCCACGCAGGTGCGGCTCGCGCGCGAGCTGGGGGCGGAGACGATTCGCGCCGTGGCGACCGCCGCGATCCGCGAGGCCTCGAACGGCAAGGCCGTGGCGACGGAGATCGGGGAGACGGCCGGGGTGCCGGTCGAGATCCTCTCTGAGGACGAGGAGGGGCGGCTCTCCTTCATCGGCGCGACCAAGACGCTGGGCCACCCGGTCGACGGGTCGGTCGGCGTCGTCGACGTCGGTGGCGGCTCGACCGAGATCATCCTCGGCACCGTTACGGACGGCGTGCGGGAGGTCCGCTCTTGGCCGGTCGGGTCGGGGGTCCTCGCCGACGAGCTGATCGCCTCCGACCCACCCTCGGCGGCGGAGATCCGCAAGATCCGCGACCGCATCGACGACCTCTTCGCCGGCGTGGAGATCGAGCGGCCGACACAGGCGGTCGCCGTGGGCGGTAGCGCCACCTCGCTGCGCCGCTTGGTCGGCGCGGTGCTGGAGTACGAGACGTTGGAGCGGGGGATCCGCGTCCTCTGCGGCGACCCCGCCGCAGAGGTGGCGCGCCGCTTCGAGCTCGACCCCGAACGTGTGCGGATCCTTTCCACCGGTGTGCTGGTGCTGGAGAAGCTCTCCGAGCTGCTCGGACAGCCGTTGCAGATTGGCAAGGGAGGTTTGCGCGAGGGCGTGATCCTCGACCTGCTCAACGGCAGCGCCAACGGATCTTCGCCCGAGCGCCTGGCGGCCTGACCCCGTGTACTAGCCTCGCGCTGTGGCGCGAGCGCGCGAAGTGCCTGGTCTGGACTGCGAGGAGCCGTTCGGTCGTGCTGCGGCGCGCGTGGTCGAGGTGCGGGCGGCCGAGGTCTTCGAGCACTCCGCCGGCGCTCTGGACCTCGACGACGTCGAGCCGCTGCACGACATGCGGGTCGCCACGCGGCGCCTGCGCGCCGCGATCGAGGTCTTCGCCCCCTGCTTCCCGCGCAAGCGCCGGCGCAAGGCGCTGAGGCGGGTCAAGGCGCTCGCCGACGCGCTCGGCGAGCGACGCGACCGCGACGTCTCGATCGAGGCGCTCGAGCGCTTCGCCGAGAGCGCGCCAGAGAGCGACCGGGAGGCGATCGCCTCCCTGATCGAGCGCCTGCGCGGCGAGCAGCGGCGGGCCAACGAGGCGCTGGCGCCGTACGTGGCGCCGAAGAAGCTGAAGAAGCTGCGCCGACGCCTGCGCAAGCTGGCCGAGGCGGCGAAGTGAAGGCGCGGGCGATCGAGGGGCTCGACCCGGCGGCGCCCTTTCGCGCCAACGCGGAGCTGATCGTGCGGACCCGGCTCGACGAGATGCTCGCGCTTGCCCCGGCGGCCCTCGAGCCGGTGGCTTCCACGGCGCAGCACGACCTGCGGATCGCGGCCAAGCGATTGCGCTACGTGCTGGAGATCGTCGGGCCCTGCTTCGAGCCCGAGGCGAAGGCCGCGCGCGACGCGGCCAAGCGCTTGCAGGGCCTGCTCGGCGAGATCCACGACTGCGACGTGATGCTCGCCCGCGCCGAGGGAATCGAGTCGCTCTGCGACTTGCTGCGCACCCGGCGCGAGCTGCTCTTCCGCCGGTTCGTCGAGCTGTGGCGCGAGGTTTCACTGGATGGTCACACGTTTTCCCTGCTCAGCGGCGAATCTGGAGGTGACCTGAAGGAATAGAGAGAGGAAGGCACCGATGACCTCCCGAGTCGATCTCCACTGCCACTCCACCGCCTCGCAGCTCTCGCGGTTGGGCATTCAGCGCTCGCTGGGACTGCCAGAGTGCGCGACGCCGCCCGGAGAGGTCTACGAGCTGGCGAAGCGCCGCGGCATGGACTTCGTCACGATCACCGACCACGACACGATCGACGGCTGCCTCGAGCTGGCCGACCGTCCCGACTGCTTCGTCTCCGAGGAGCTGACCGCCCGCTTCGCCGGCGAGGCCCAGGCGGTGCACGTCCTCTGCTACGGGATCGATCCCGGGGACCACGAGTGGCTGCAGGCACACGCCGGCGACGTCGAGGCCTGCGCCGCATACCTTCGCGAGAACGAGATCGTCTGCGCCCTCGCGCATCCCTTCTACAACGTCGCGGCGCCGCTCGAGCGGCGCCACCGTCGCCGCCTCGCCGAGCTCTTCCCGGTCTGGGAGGTGCGCAACGGCTCGCGCGCGCCGGAGCTGAACATGCCCGCCGTGATCTACGTCGAAACCCACGGCAGCACAGGTATCGCCGGCTCCGACGATCACGCCGGCGTGGACATCGGGCGAACCTGGACCGAGGCTCCGCCCGCCTCCGCGCCGGAAGAGTTCCTCGCCCACCTGCGTGCGGGCGATGCCGCGCCCGCCGGCGAACAGGGAAGCGCCGCCAAGTGGGCGCACGCGGCGATGGCCCTGGCGACGCGTGCCCTTGCGATGGAGGAGACGAGCGCGGGCGAGGGCGCCCCCAATCCGGCGACCGTGCTGAAGATCGCTCAGCGCGTCGTCGGCCAGGGCGCCGACCGCGAAGGCGCCGTCGCCGCCGACATCGTCCCCGACGACGCCCGCCTCCTGCTCGACTCCTGGCTGCGCTCGATCGGGATCGAGCTGCGCGGTCGGGAGCTGATCCGTCACCTGCAGTCGGACGAGTTCTCGCACGCCGACCTGTACCGGCGTGCGCGCCGCGTCCACGACCGGCGCCTGCGCGAGGCGATCAGGGAGGGGACGATGTCGGTGGCTGTCGGCGATGCTCACGCCGCCGTCAGCGGCGTCTTCGGCGCGCTGCTGCCGGCGATCCCCTACGCGCCGCCGACCGTCTTCCTCGGCGCCGAGAAGTCGAAGCTGGCGGAGCGCTCCGGCAACCGGTCTCGGGTCGCGTTGATCGCCGACGGGATCGAGTCGATGCACGGCGTGACCCACACGATCGAGCAGATCCGCGAGCGCGGCGTCCCGGGCTACGAAGTCGAGGTGGTCGGCACCGACGCCTGGGTCGATCGCCGGCTGCCGGCCGCCGCCTCCCTGTCCGTCCCCTTCTACGACGGGATGACGCTCGGCGTACCCGGCCTGCCCGACATGGCGGAGACCCTCGGAGAGGGCCGCTACGACCTGGTCCACGTCACTGCTCCCGGACCGGCCGGGGTCGCCGCCGCGCTGCTCAGCCGTGTGTCCGGCACGCCGCTGATCGCCAGCTACCACACCGAGCTCGCCGCCTACGCCGCCCTGCGCAGCGGCGACGACAGCCTCGAGGCTCTTTCCCGGGTCGCCCTCGGCGCCTTCTACAGGGCGCCCTCGCGGGTGCTCTCGCCCAGCCCCGCGGCGGACCGCTCCCTGCTCGGCCTCGGCGTCGAGGAGGGCCGCGTCGGCCGCTGGGAGCGCGGCGTCGACGCCACCCGCTTCACGCCGGAGAAGGCCCACCCCGGGGCGCTCCCGGGTGAGCTGAAGGTCCTCTACGCAGGTCGGCTGACCAAGGAGAAGGGCGTCGACCTGCTCGCCGAGAGCTTCCTGCGCGCCCATCGCGTCGACCCCCGGCTGCACCTGCTGCTGGCCGGGGGCGGTCCGGAGGAGGGCGAGCTGCGCGCCCGCCTCGGCGAGCACGCGACCTTTCTCGGCTGGCTCGAGGGCGAGGACCTCGCCCGCGCCTACGCCGGCGCCGACCTCTTCCTCTTCTGCTCGCGCACCGATACCTACGGCCAGGTGGTGCTCGAGGCCGGGGCCGGCGGACTGCCCGTCGTCGCCGTCGGCGAAGGGGGGCCCGCGGCGCTGATCGAGAACCGCCACACGGGGATCCTCTGTCGGCCCGACGCCGACCATCTCGCCGGCGCCGTGCTGCAGCTGGCCGCTTCCCCGGCGCTGCGCCGGCGCCTCGGCGAGGCCGCCGTCCGCAATGCCCGCTCGCGCTCCTGGGAGCGTGCCCTCGAGCAGCTAGCCGGCGGTTACAGGCAGGTGCTCGGCGAGGCGGCCGCTCGGCAAGCCGCTTCCCGGGCCGCCTGAGGCGCGGGAGGCAGGTGCGGGTGCGGCAGTACGATGGCCGGATCGACGATCCGGCGCTCTATTTCAATCGCGAGCTCTCCTGGCTCGACTTCAACCAGCGGGTGCTCGAGCTCGCCGAGGATCCCGAGGTGCCGCTGCTGGAGCGGGTCCGCTTCTGTTCGATCTACGCCTCCAACCTGGACGAGTTCTTCATGGTCCGGGTCGCCGGCCTGTTCGACCAGCTCGACGCCGGGATCGACGCCCGTGGCCCCGACGACATCGGGCCCAGCGCGCAGATCGACGCGATCCAGGCTCGCGTGCTGGAGCTCGACGCGCGCCTGCACAGGACCTTCGACGGGACCCTGCGGCCGGCGCTGGAGGAAGAGGGGATTCGCATCGTCTCGCTGGAGACCGCGAGCGAGAGCGAGCGGCGCGAAATCGACTCGCGCTTCCACGAGCAGGTCTTCCCGACGCTGACTCCGCTCGTCGTCGGCCTCGGCCGGCCGTTCCCGTACATCTCCAATCTCTCGCTCAGCCTCGGCGTGCTGCTGCGCGATCCCGACAGCGGCACCGAGATCATCGCCCGCGTCAAGGTGCCGAAGGAGCTGCTCGGCCGCTTCCTGCGGATCGGCGAGCGCAACGAGGTCTTCGTGCCGCTGGAGGAGGCGATCGCCGCCAACCTCGATGCCCTGTTTCCCGGCACGGAGGTGGTCGAGCACGGCTACTTCCGCGTCACCCGCGACGCCGACTTCACCGTCTCCGACGAGGCCGACGACCTGCTGCGGGCGGTGCAGGACGAGCTACGCCGCCGGCGCTTCGGCGAGGTCGTGCGGCTCGAGGTGGCGGCGGGCATGAACCCGAAGCTGCGCGCCCAGCTCGTCGACGCGCTGCGGCTCGAAGACCGCGAGGTCTACGACGTCGACGGCCTGATCGACCTCGCCGACCTGGGCAAGGTGGTCGATGCCTCGGGGCGCCCGGACCTTCGCTACGAGCCGTGGACGCCGGTGACCCAGCCGCGCCTGCAGGGCGAGGACGACGAGCCGGTCGACATCTTCGCCGCGATCCGCCAGGGCGACCTCCTCGTCCACCATCCCTACGACTCTTTCGCCAGCTCGGTCGAGCGCTTCGTCACCCAGGCCGTCGCCGACCCCGACGTGCTGGCGATCAAGCAGACCGTGTACCGGACCAGCGACGACTCGCCTCTGGTCCCGGCGTTGATCCGCGCTTCCGAACGCGGCAAGCAGGCGGTCTGCATGGTCGAGCTGAAAGCTCGCTTCGACGAGGAGGCCAACATTCACTGGGCCAAGTCGATGGAGGAGGCGGGTGTCCACGTCGTCTACGGCATCCCCGGCCTGAAGACCCACGTGAAGGCGATCGTCGTCGCCCGCCGCGAGGGTGACCGCGTGCGCGAGTACGTCCACATCGGCACCGGCAACTACAACCCGACGACCGCCCGCCTCTACACCGACTTCGGCCTCTTCACCGCCGACCCCGAGATCGGCGCCGACGTCGCCGAGATGTTCAACTACCTCACCGGCTACGGGCGGCCGGCCGAGTACCGCAAGGTGCTGGTTTCGCCGACGACGATGCGCGAGCGAATCGTCGAGGAGATCGAGGCGACCGTGGCGGCTCACCGGGCCGGCGAGGAGGCGCGGATCGCGCTGAAGATGAACGCGTTGGTCGACGCCGGCTGCATCCAGGCGCTGTACGAGGCGTCGCGGGCGGGGGTCACGGTCGACCTCAACGTGCGCGGCGTCTGCTGCCTGCGACCTGGGGTGCCGGGCGTCTCGGAGAACGTCCGCGTGGTTTCGATCGTCGGCCGCTTCCTCGAGCACTCGCGCATCTACGCCTTCCAGCGCGGCGAGGAGATCCGGGTGCTGACCGGCTCGGCGGACCTGATGCCGCGCAACCTCGACAGCCGGGTCGAGCTGGTCACGCCGATCGAGGACAAGGCGCTGCGGGCCGAGCTGCTCGACGTGCTCGAGCGCTGCTTCGCCGACGATGCCAACGCCTGGGAGCTGGACAGCGACGGGGTCTGGACGCGGCGACAGGTGCCCCCGGGCGATCGACGCAGCGTCCAGCGCGAGCTCCGCGAACGTCACCACACGCGTGCCCACGCGGGTGCCGCGGACCAGCTCGCGGCGACCCCCGGTTGAGCCTGCGGGGTCGTCGCCGATCACTAGGATGAGCGCGTGGTCCGCCTCTCCCTTCTGCCGCGCGACAGCGTCTTCTTCGATCTCTTCATAGAAGCCGGTCAGAACACCCTCCACGCCGCCCGCCTGCTCGACGAGATGATGGGCCGCTGGCCCGACGAAAGCGATCTGCCGCGCGAGATCTTCAAGGCCGAGCACGAGGGCGACCGGATCACCCACGACATCGTCCAGCGACTCAACTCGACCTTCGTGACGCCGATCGACCGCGAGGACATCTACGCCCTGGCGACGCAGATGGACGACATCGTCGACTACACCGAGGAAGCCGCCGACCTGCTCGGGCTCTACCAGATCGAAGCTCCGATGGCGCAGGCCCAGGCGCTGACCAAGGTGCTGGTGAGCGCCTGCGAGCAGCTCGCCGAGGCGCTCCAGCACCTGCGCGAGCTGAAGGGGCTCGATCGCTACTGGATCGAGATCCACCGGCTGGAGAACGACGGGGATCGAATCTCGCGCGACGCGGTCGCCTCGCTCTTCTCCAACGGCATCGACCCGATGGTCGTGATCCGCTGGAAGGACATGTTCGCGGTGCTCGAGAACGCGATTGACGCGACCGAGACGGCGGCGCAAATTCTCGAGGGCATAGTCATCAAGAACTCGTGACGCCCGACTGTGGACTCTGAGCTCATTCTCGTAATAGTCGTCGGCACGGCGCTCGCCTTCGACTTCACCAACGGGTTCCACGACACGGCGAATGTCGTCGCGACCTCGATCTCGACCGGGGCGGCGCGGCCGCAGGTGGCGATCGCGATGGCGTCGCTGCTCAACTTCGTCGGCGCGTTCCTCTCGATCTCCGTCGCGGCGACGGTCGCCAACGACGTCGTCGACGCCGCTGTGATCACGCCGACGATCGTCTTTGCGGGCCTGATCGGCGCGATCGCCTGGAACCTGATCACCTGGTGGTTCGGGCTGCCGTCGAGCTCTTCCCACGCGCTGATCGGCGGTGTCGTCGGCTCGGCCGTCGCCGCGGCGGGGCTGGACGCGGTGTTTGCCGACGGGCTGGTCGGCAAAGTTCTGGTGCCGGCCGTCGTCGCTCCGCTGGTCGCCTTCCTCGTCGCCGGCATCGGTATCGGCATCGTCTACCGGATCGTCGGCCGGCAGCGGCCCGGACCGGTGACGCGCGGCTTCCGCTACGGCCAGATCGTCTCGGGTGGCCTGCTTGCCCTCGCTCACGGCACCAACGACGCGCAGAAGACGATGGGCATCATCACCTTGGCGCTGATCGCCAACGGCACGCTCGGCGCCGATGCCGATCCGCCGTTCTGGGTGATCGCCTCTGCCGCGACGGCGATTGCCCTGGGCACCTACTTCGGCGGCTGGCGGATCATCCGCACCACCGGCAGCCGCATCATCAAGATGGACGCCGCCCAGGGGTTCTCGGCGCAGGGGGCGGGCGCCGCGGTGATCCTCTCCTCGACCCATTTCGGCTTTCCGCTCTCGACCACCCACGTGATCAACGGCGGGGTGATGGGCGCCGGCGCCGGCAAGCGGCTCTCCGCGGTGCGTTGGGGGGTGGCCGGCAACATCTTCGTCGCCTGGCTGCTGACCCTGCCCGCCGCCGCCGGAATCGGCGCCGCCACCTACGGGCTGACGCGGATCTTCGGCACGGGGGCCTTGGGCCCGGTCCTGGTGACGTTGGCGGCGCTGGCGCTGGTCGTCGTCGCCTTCGTGCGCCGTTCCCAGCAGGGCTCGCCGGTGCCGGCGGGCTAGGAGCGATCGGGTGGCGACGATCGTCGAGACCAAGGAGCTCCTGCAGACCGTGATCGCCTCCTTCGTCGCGGGCGTGGGGGTGACGACGATCTTCTCGGTCGCGATCTGGGGCGGCGCCCGCTTCGCCGATCTCAGCCGCGGCGGCCGACCGTTGGCGGCGGGCGCAGTCGCCGTGCTCGGCGGCCTGGCGCTGCTGACGACCCTGGCTGCGGTCGTCGTCGGCATCGTCGTGATGATGAGCAAGTAGCCGGCGCCCGCGTCCGCCGCGGGCGGGCGATCTAGACTTCGACCATGGGGATGTTGCGAAACGTCGTGATCGTGATGCTGCTCGCCGCCGTGGTCGCCTTCGTGCCGGCGGGCGGGAACGCGGCCGACGCGATCCTCACCGCGATCACGATGGGCTTCCTGGCGGCGATCGCCTGGACGGTGTTCGTGCTCAGCCGCCAACAGCAGTTGACGCTGGCGACCCTGAGCGACGGCCGCCGCGCGATCCTCTATGCGGCACTCGGCCTGCTCGCCCTGCTGATCGCCGGCAGCGACGAGATGTTCTCGAGCGGCGGCGGCACGCTCGCCTGGATCGTCCTGCTCGGCGGGTCGATAGCGGCGATCTGGAAAGTCTGGACCGAGGCGAACGCCTACTGAGCGTCGAGCCGACCGGCTTGCAGCCAAAACGGCTCTAAGCCGTTACACAACTTTTCGTTTGAGCGCAACACTCGTGCGTTGGGAGCTGGGACGGTCGCGGCGTGTCGCACCAGGCCGCGGGCAGCTTCAGGGAGGACGGGACCGCTTCGGTCGAGATGGTCGCCGTGGTGCCGTTCCTGCTGCTCGCGGTCCTGGTCGCGGCACAGATCGGGCTCGCCGGGCAGGCGCTGTGGTCGGCGGGGATCGCGGCGCGGGCGGGCGCTCGGGCGGCACTGGTCGGGGGCGATGCGACCGCCGCGGCGCGACGGGCACTGCCCGACTCGATGCGTCCTGGAGCGGAGGTGGACGAGGGAGATGCGGTCTCGGTTCGGGTCGTCGTGCCCCGCCTGCTGCCGGCGATGCCCGACCTGACCGTCGGCGCCGAGGTTGCGCTGGAGCCGGGCGATGGATAGGGAGGCGGGGCAGTCGACCGTCGAACTGGTCGCCGCGCTGCCGGTGCTGCTGCTCGCCGGACTGCTTGCGCTGCAGCTCCTGGCCACCGGCTACGCGCTGACGCTTGCCGACGGCGCGGCCGAGGCCGGGGCGCTGGCGTTGGCATCTGGCGGTCAGACGAAAGAGGCGGTGCGCGCGGCCCTGCCGGACTGGGCGGAGGACGAAGTCGACGTCGCGGTCGAAGGCGGCCGGGTGACCGTGCGCCTGCGCCCACCCTCGCCGCTGCCCCCGGTCGCCGACCACCTAACCGTCACCTCCTCGGCAGTGGCGAGGCCGAGGTGATTGGGCGGGCGGAGGGCACCACCAGAGGGACGGCGGACGCCGCCTCTACAGCGGCGGGCAGGTCGCAGGCTGGACCAGTCGTCCTTGCCACCACGGTGGGCGACGCCACCGGCGCGAGGCCCGCGGCCGCCGCCCTCGCCTGCGCCGCATCCGAGCCGGATCGCGCGGCGCTGCTGATCGACCTCTCCGCCGCGCGACCGCCGCGTCCGTCGCTGATCGCCACCGCCGGCGCCCGCGGCCTGGAGGAGAGGTTGGCGTCGCACATGCCCGAGGCCGCGATCGCCTCCCGCGGTCGCTTCTGCCAGCTAACCGTGCCGCCCGACCCCGACGGGCTCGAGCGTCTGCCCACGGCGCTCCCGCTCGTCCGCGAGTCGGCCGCCGTCGTACACCTGCCGCCGGCGCTGTGGACAGAGGCGCTCGCGCACCCGCGGATCCCGGCCGGCGCGGCCCTCCTGCGCGCCGACCTCGCCCGCGACCGGCCGCTGACGGCCCTGATCGTCCGCGACCTTCTCGACCGGGACCTGCGAGTCGCGGTCCTCAAGTGCGCCCTCGCCTGGCTCCCCGCCCGCACGGCCCTGCTCGGCGCGTTACCGGCCGACACCTCTGCGCTTCCGGCAGGAGCTCGCCGGCGTTTGCTGAGTACCGAAGACAACAGATTTCAGCAGTGCTACGATGACAAGGATGGAGCGGAGCATGGGCAAGGACAACTTCAAGGGAGAGACCGAGAGCTTGGGGGCGCTGAACAGGGGCGTAAAACCGCGTACCCACGGGAGCAGGAAAAGTGAGCGGGGCCGTCACGAGCGGCGCCAGTTCGTTCCGGCGAACGAGCTCGCCGAAGCCTTTGCCGACGCTCCCAGCATCGACTACGAGCAGTTGCGCGCGGATCTCGACGCGGTCGTCGACCCCAGCCCGAAAGATTGGTACGCCTGGGCGGCGAACACTGATCGACACGTCTGCCTTGGCAGACCTGAAGAAAATTGAGCTTCGCCGTCTTTGCCTGACATTCGCAACGTCGGCGTTGACTATTGCTGAGCTGGCTCGAGGTCCTGGTGCGACCCGAAATGATCTTGAGAGAGAGCGCCGTCGACGGCACCTTCATCAGGTCGAAACGAGTATTGACGTCTTGCCTTTCGATCTCGCGTGCGCGCGAGCGTACGGTGTCGTGGCAGCGGCTGTTGAACGGATCGGTCGCAAGCCCCGAGGTGCCCGGGCGGTTGACCTGATGATTGCCGCGACCGCACTTTCTAACGAGTTACCGCTCTATACGCTCAACGCAAAGGATTTTCGCGGTGTCGAGGGCCTGATCGAGATCATTGACGCCAGCCGCCATATCGGCGCGTAGTCGTCACACAATTTTTCGATTGAGCGCGCCACGCGTGCGCTTGTGCCCGTCACGGTCGCGGCATGGACCATCGAAGAGAGGACGGGCAGGCGCTGCTGTTGGCGCTCGGGGCGTCGTTCGCGCTGATCGCCGCAGCGCTGGCGCTGGTGGCGATCGCCGGGGCGGTTACCGGCAAGGGCAGGGCGCAGCGTGCGGCCGACCTGGCGGCGATCTCGGCCGCTCGCTCGATGCGCGACGACCTGCCGCGGCTGCTGGCGCCGCCGCGGTTGCCGAACGGTCTGCCGAACCCGGCGCATCTGTCGAAGGTGGTCTACCTCGCGAGGGCCGAGTCTGCTGCAGTCGACGTCTCGCGAGCCAACGGGGTCGAGCCAGATCGCCTGCGCATCGCCTTTCCGGACCGAGCGTCCTTCGCGCCGGTTCGGGTCAAGGCCGTGGTCATCGGCAGGCTGGAGCTGGAGACCGCTACAGGTGTACGTCCCGCCGTTGAGGCATCGGCCGTTGCCGAAGCAGGCGCTTCGCCGAGTGGCGCCGGCGCTGCGCCGGCAATGGCCAGTGGCGGCGGCTACAGCGGCCCGCTCCTATACCGGACGGGGGAGGGAATGCGGCCGGACGTGGCCGCCGCCTTCGACCGGATGGCCGCCGCGGCGGCCGGCGACGGCATCACGCTCGTCGTCAACTCCGGCTTCCGCTCCGACGCCGAACAGGCCGCGCTCTTCGCCGCCAACCCCGACCCGCGCATGGTCGCGCCACCCGGCCAGTCGCTGCACCGCTGCGCGACCGAGCTCGACCTCGGTCCCGAAACCGCGTACGGCTGGCTGGCGGCGAACGCCTCGCGCTTCGGCTTCGTGCAGCGTTACTCGTGGGAGGCTTGGCACTACGGCTTCACCGTCGGACCGGCACCCTGTTCGACAGCGGGCAACGCGGTGACCGCGACGGGCGGTGGGGGAGACGGCGCCATGGCGAGCATGACCTTGCCCTCGTTCGTCCCGACCGAGTATCGCGAGATGCTGCTGCGCGCCGCGACGCGCTGGAACGTCTCCGCCGCGCTGCTCGCCGGGCAGTTGATGGCCGAGTCTGGATTCGACCCGACCGCCGGCTCACCGGCCGGCGCGCAGGGCATCGCCCAGTTCATGCCGTCGACAGCCGCGGCCTACGGCTTGCGCAACCCCTACGACCCGGCCGAAGCGATCGACGCCCAGGCCCACCTGATGTCGGACCTGCTGGGCCAGTTCGGCGACCCGGCCCTCGCCCTCGCCGCCTACAACGCCGGCCCCGCGCCGGTCGAAGCCTGCGGCTGCATCCCCGACTACCCCGAGACCCAGGCATACGTGACCCGCATCCTCGCCCTCCTGGGCGGCATCGGCGCCCTCGTCGCCCCGGCCTTCGAAGTGAGGTTGGTCGAATGAAGCGGGCCGGGGCGGCGGTTGCCGAGAACACAAACGAGCAGGTAGGTGTGTCAATACACCAAGAGGTGTATTCTGTCTCCGTGACGCGAACGAACATCGAGATCGACGACGCGCTGATCGAGCGTGCGATGAGCATCTACCGCCTTCGCAGCAAGCGTGAGGCTGTCGACTTCGCTTTGCGAAAACTCGTCGGCGAGCCGATGAGCCGTGAGGAAATGCTTTCGGCGGAGGGACGGGGCTGGGTTGGCGACCTCGACAAGATGCGTTCGCACGACGTGCCGGAGTGGTGACTCTTGTCGACAGTTCCGCCTGGATCGAGTTGCTGCGGGCGACCGGCAGCCGAATCCATCTTGCGCTGGAGACGGCTCTTGAGGAGCGCGTCGAACTTGCCACCACCGATGTGGTCTTGATGGAGGTGCTCGCGGGCGCAAAAGACGACGCGGAGCGAGACTGGCTGCGGAGATTGCTCTACGGCCAACGTTTCCTCGCGGTGGAGGGGCCTGCCGACTACGAGAGCGCAGCGGAGCTGTTCCGCCACTGCCGTCGTGGTGGGGAGACGCCACGCAGTCTCGTCGATTGCCTGATCGCGGTCGTTGCGATGCGTAGCGATGCGGAGCTCCTCTGCTGCGATGCGGACTTCCAGGTCATCGCCCGCCACGCGACGCTGCGGCTTGCCGCCGCATCCGAACCCGGGCCGGTCTAGACTGCCGCGCGATGGCGACCGTCGAGGTACAGGGAGTCGAGGGGATGCAGGCGCTGCTCGGGCAGGAGATCGGCCCGAGCGAGTGGCGCACGGTCACGCAGGCCGACATCGACACCTTCGCCGAGCTTTCCGGCGACGATCAGTGGATCCACGTCGACGTCGAGAAGGCCAAGAACGAGAGTCCCTTCGGCACGACGATCGCCCACGGCAACCTCACGCTCTCGCTGGTCGACGGCTTCCGCAAAGAGCTGATCTCCTCGACCGGCTTCGCCCTCGGCGTCAACTACGGTTGGAACAAGATCCGCTTCCCCGCCCCCGTTCCGGTCGACTCCAAGGTCCGCGGCCGCGCCGAGGTCGTCTCGATCGACGAGAAGGGCGGCGGCTGGTGGGAGGTCGTGACCCGCTTCACCCTCGAGGTCGAGGGCAACGAGAAGCCCTGCTTTGTGGGCGACTCCGTCACCCGCGTGATGGCGCCGGTGGACTGAACGCGCTGCGTCCTGGGTTATTGCTCGGATTTGTGGTTCACGGCGGGTTGGAAATTCCCAACCCGTAGCCAATCAGTGCCGCTTCGGTCTACGGGACACCCCGCTGATGCAAGGCGCTCGGCGAGCTCGTGTCGTTTCTCGGCCCCGCCATCGAAGCGGACCACATGTCTACCGGCAAGGTCGCTAGCCGTCCGAATATTTCCGAACTCGACCAAAACGGATTTGTCAGGGAAGGAGCCAAAGGCCAGACCTGCCTCAAAGAAGACATTGGGTCGAGCCTGGAGTTCGAAATTCGCCGAGTCATCTGCATTTCTCAACGGCTCGGCCAGTCGCGCTTCATCGTCGGGAGAGAAAAGGACGATGGCAGCCTGGGCCACCTCAAATGCCCGCTCCAGAACTCGCCCGACGTAAGGGGCTCCCTCCTTCGCCAGCGCCACTAGCTGCGACCACTCAAGGGGGGCCAGGCCCAAGGCGCGCAAAAGGGCAAACATGTCATCGCGAAGCACAAGGTCCCGCCCGTGGACAACCATGACATTGCGTGGATCTACGGCCTCTTGCGGTGGAACCGAATCGGCGATCTCGTCTTGTGGCGCGTTGTCTGGAGTCGCGAGATCTGGTTCGCGTGGTGCGGGCCTTATCGCACTTCCCAGGATTGAAGTCGGTCTTCCGCTTCCGTATGGGTCAACGATGAAATCGTCAGTGGCGTCTCGGCCATTGGTTTCGATCCTGAACCATTTGGAAAAGTCTTCTCCTGTCTGACCGACCTTGCCGTACTCATAGACGCTGGCCATCCATTCGCCGCGGTTGTACTGCTGACCACGTATAACGATGGCCTTCCCGAGATCCCAAGCACGCGCGATGCGGCCTTTTACATCCTCCTCCTCTAGATTGAAGAGGTAGGTTGATCGTCCACCCCAATAGATTTTTGCGTGGAAGGGCACGCTCGAAGCCTAGTTATGCGGCCCGGTCTTGACCACGACACGGCGAATTGCCTCTAGTGGAGCCATGAGCATCAGGGGTTCTTCACTCGCGCGCTTGAACCCGAAACGGAGATAAAACTCAGCAGCTTCCTCGTCGAGCGCGTGGACGAGGACGGCGCGCATTGCGACCGAGTGAGAGGCACGCTCGGCGCGCTGGAGGGCATCGAGGAGGAGGCTTCGGCCAAGGCCAGCGCCTTGCTCAGAGCGATCGACGGCGAGGCGGGCGATCAGGCAGACGGGGATCGGGAAGTGCTTGGACGTTCCGCTCTGCACTTCAGCTGTCGCTTCGCTTTGTTCGACCTGCGAGGCGACCAGCGTGTAGTAGCCGACCACGTCAGTGTTACTTTGGCGGCAGACCACGAAGGTGCGGGCGGTGTCTCGGCGCTGACCTTGCCCGGCATATGCATGCAGCCAGCGATTGAGCTGCTCACGGCCGCACTCGAAGTGATCGACGTTGTGCTGCGGTCCGAGCGGCTCGGCCGCTCCGATGCGAGCGCTCAACCGCCGAGGATGCTGTGACGCTCGGTCAGAGCGCCGAGGCCGGCCTCAAAGGAAGAGGGATCGTCCAGCGCTGAGAGAAAGCGGTCGGCCTCTTCTGGATTGAGCGCAATGCTCGTCCGCTCGGCCAGAACCTGCTCGGCCTCACGACGCGCTGCCTGGCGGACAAACTCGCTGAGCGTCTGGCCGCGGGTAGCGGCTGCGGCCTGCTCCAGGTCGCGCTCCTCGTCGGTCATCCGGATCTCGATCCGGCGGGTCTTGGCACTTGCCGTCGGCTCCATGAGGGCAATGTACGGCTTTTGTCCGGACATTGCAAGCTGTTGGCCTAATCGCGCATCCGCAGTGGGATCACGTCGAACAATTCATACAACGACAACAAGATCCGCTTCCCCGCCCCGGTCCCCGGCGACTCCAAGGTCCGCGGCAAGGGCCGAGGTCGCCTCGGTCGAGGACAAGGGCGGCGGCTGGCACGAGGTCGTCACCCGCTTCACCCTCGAGGTCGAGGGCAACGAGAAGCCGTGCTTCGTCGGTGACAGCGTCACCCGCGTGATGGCGCCCGCCGGCTGACCGGCGTCGTCTCGCTGCAGAAGTTCCAGCGCATGGTCATAGTACGTCGAATGCTCGAGGTATTCATCGGTGTGATCCTGGGCGGAGTGCTCACCGGATTGTCGAACTGGCGTCTGGACGTCTGGCGGGACGGCCGTCGCCGGCGCGATGAGGTCGAGGGGCGGAGGCATGACCTGAAAGGGGCTTCTCGTCTTGTCAAGGAGGAGCTGTTTGTGAACCGCTACACGTTGCACAAGGCGATAGCCACGGAGGGTTGGTGGAGCCACCAGGGCCAAGCGTTGAAGACCAATCGCTGGAGCGAGCATGAGCCGGTTTTTGCCGGTGCGGACGTATCGGGCCCTGTCTGGGGGACGCTGATCGGCGCATACCAGGGCATACGAGATCTCAATGCCATCGCGCGAGAGCGCAGTCGGTCAAACGCCTGCCGGCTCACTGCCGACGATAAGGAGGATCTGCGTTTGGGCATCAAGTCCATTGACCGCGCGCGGCTTGCACTGGCCGAGATCAATGGCGAAGCCGCGCTTGCCGGGGAGCCGACCTCCTCCAGCTTGTTGACCAACGCTGCGACAAGAGCCGCCCACCGCCTGCTTGCGGGCTCGAATCGGGACCTCATGCCGTTGCGGGAGGGCGACGAGCTGGTGGTCGTTTCCAACGAGCACCCCGTCCTCGGGATCGCGGCGCTGGAGATTTGGCCCGGTTGGGATTCTTACTTGTGCGAACTGCCACTCGAAAGCAGACTCTCGGTCGTTCTGCCTTCAATCGACGGGACGCGCGCATGTGCCGTAAAGCCCGTCTTCGACCGCGGCGTAGGACACGAGGCTGCCCATGGGCTTGTGCCATATGAGATCCACGCCAGGAGGGACTACCACGACTTCGTCTTCCTGCTGGATTTCCCCGGCGACCGGATGCTGGTCTCCGGTCAGTGCGAGGAGCCTCGGTCCAGCCCGGTGTCTCATCACGCCGACCGCGCCGGCGAGCTCATACATATATAGCCCGCCTGTTTAATAACTGTCGTGGCTGTCCAAGGGGCTTGCGGCGAGTGGTCGATTGCGGACGGCTGCCGGCTTCGCCTGCTCACGGAGGACGATGCGCGGGAGCTTCACGCGTTGATCGAGGCGAATCGGGCTCGGCTCGCGAAGTGGTTGCCCTGGGCGGCTGCTCAGGCGCCCGAGGACACGATCGAGTTCATTCGCAGGACCAGGAAGCAGCTGGCGGACAACGACGGCTTTCAAACGGCCGTCGTCTGCGAGGGAGTCATCGCGGGCGTCGTCGGCTACGTCGGCGTCGATTGGCAGAAGCGCTCGACCAACATCGGCTACTGGCTGGGAAAGGAGCATCAGGGCAGGGGAACGATGACCCTGGCGGTGCGGGCGCTTGTCGACCACGCCCTGTCGGGGTGGGACCTCAACCGCGTCGAGATTCGTGCCGCCGAAGAGAATCGGCCAAGTCGGGCCATCCCCGAGCGCCTCGGCTTTCGCCAAGAGGGCGTCATGCGAGGGGCGGAACTGGTCGAAGGCCGGTATCTCGACAGCGTCGTCTACTCGATCCTTGCCGCCGACTGGTACTCCGCACCGCCGGAGTAGGAAGCGACGCCGTCCTCGGGCGTGAGGTCTGACGGTGCCGGCTTGCGCAGCAGAGCGATCATCGCGATCGACGCATCCACGGTTGCCGCCAACAAAGCGAGATCTCGGATCACGATGTTCTCCGGCGATTTGAAGAGGCTGGTGCTGAGGATCGTCGCCCCGAGCACCAGCCAGGCGGGTCGTGCGAGGCGGGCGCTTCCCGCCGTCAGAACCACCGCCGAGAGGCCCAGGAGCCAGACCATGAATTGGGGGCTCAGCACCCGGCTCGTGACGACGAGCAGCAGGACGACGGTGAAGACGAAGTCCCGGCTCACCGCCGCGTCGGCGAGGTGGACTCGGCCCTCCCGGATCGCCCGGGCCCGGTACCACCACCACACCGCCGCGGCACCCAGGGCGATGACGGTCAGCCATTTGAGCAGGCCGGCGACCGTGTCCGCGCCGGGGCCGGCGATCTCCCAGGCGCCGTAACGGATCTCCCTGGGCGGAGCCTCTCCCGTGACTATCGCCTCTACGTGCCACGGCACCGTGGCCACCGCTTCCTCCTGGAGCCCACGCTCGTTCTGCTCGCTGAGGAACGAGGTGGAATCGCCGAATGCAAGCGTCGAGATCGCGACCATGAGCGCGATCGTGCCGAGGGCCGCCGCGCCGGCGTGGATGAGCCGGCGCCGGTCCCACTCGCCGAAGAGCAGCACTATCGGCCAGACCTTGATCGACGCCCCCAGTCCCGCCAGGACGCCGAACCAGTTGGGGCGACGGTGGATGACGACGAGCGCCGCGATCCCGATCACCGCGGGAACGAGGTCGAAGCGCAGCACCGCGAAGGTGCCGAGCAGCGGCACGCCCAGCAGCCACACCCAGACGCCGGTGTAGTTGCCCGAGCGGCGGCCGAGCAGGGCCAACAGGGCGAGGCCGGCGAGGTCGACGAGCAGCATCAGGCCCACGAAGGACTCGCCATAGGCCCCGGGGCCGAGGCGCGGCAAGAGCATCAGGAAGGCCGCGCCGGGCGGGTACTGCCACGATTCCCCGCCCGGAATCGCATGGCTTGCGGTCAGGTAGTGAGACCAGACCTCATAGTTGTTGACGTCCTGCAGCTGCGGGCCGGCGTCATGCCAGAAGCCGACCTCGCCGACGACCAGCGCACGCGTTGCGACCCAAACCCCGGCCCAAATCCAAAACAGGCGGCTCAGAGGAGACGCCTATTTCACCGTGAGCGTGCCTTCCATGCCTGCTTCGCGGTGTCCCGGCACCGAGCAGTAGAAGGTGTATTCGCCCGATTTCAGGTTCACTTTTTCCGAGGTTTCGCCTTCGCCGATCACTTCGGTCTTGCCCACCGTTTCGCCGCTCGAGTCTTCGATTGCGACGTCGTGGCTTAGGCCCTGCGGGTTCTTGAAGTCGATCGTCACTTCGCCCGCTTCGGTCGAGGCTTCGGTCGTCGTGTAGGCGAGGTCGCCTCCTGGATCGGCTTCGAATTCGACGCTCGCGCCGCCGCCTTCGCCGCCTTTTTCGCCGCCGGTTCCGCCGGCTTCGGCGGTAGCGCCTGCCGGGGCTTCTTCGGTCGTGGTCGTAGCCGAATCGTCGTCGTCGCCGCAGGCGACAAGCGCGGCCGAGACCAGGGCGAGGACGAGCAGGGTGGCGAGCTTCTTCATCGGGCGGGTCCTTTCCTCGGGGAAATGCTCAAGGAGACTCTAGACGGTTGCCGGGCGGACGGGGAGCGTGGCGACGCCCCGTTCAGCGGCCCTTGAACTCGGGCGTCTCGCCGCTGAAGAAGGCGATCGCGCCTTCGCGCAGGTCCTCCGTCGCCATGCTGTCGGCGATCCCGTGGCGCTCCAGCTGCAGGTGGTCGTTGATGCTGTTCTCGATGCTGACGCCGCAGAGGCGCTTGGCCATCTTCACGTAGTGGGGTGCCCGCTTGGCGAGCTCCGCCGCCTTCGCCCGTGCAACGTCGATCAGCTCGTCGCCGCCGACGACTTGGGAAACCAGCCCCTGCTCGAGCGCTTCGGCGGCCGTCAGGTTCGGGTCCTCGAGCAGGATTTCAAGTGCCCGGCTCGGCCCGACCACGCGCGGCAGGAAGTAGGTCATCCCACCGTCGGGAGATGCGCCGATCCGGCCATAGGCCGGGGCGAGGAAGGTCTGATCGGAGGCGATGCGGAAGTCGCAGGCGAGGGCCAGCGAGAAGCCTGCGCCCGCGGCGGGCCCGTTGAGCGCGCAGATCACCGGATAGGGCACGCGGCGCAGGTCGACGATCGCGACGTGCAGCGCCTCGGCGCCGCGCCGCACCTGCGCGGGCAGGTCGATCGAGTCGTCTTCCACTCCGGTCTTGAACCAGTTGATGTCCCCGCCCGAGCAGAATGCCTTGCCGGCCCCGGTCACGATCAGCCCCCGCAGCGGCGCCTCGTCGGCGAGCCAGGCGAAGGCGGTCCCGAGCTCGCCGATCATCTCCGGGCTCATCGCGTTGAAGGCGTCGGGACGATCGAGGGTCAGGGTGCCGATCTCGCCGTCGATCTCGATCCGCAGGGTGTTGAGCTCGGGGGGATTCACGAGGCCCGCAGCCTACCCTGTATCGGGTGAGCGAAAGCGAACCGGAAGAGTCCCGCGCCGAGCGGGTGGCGCGGCAGCGGCGCGAGCTGCCCGACACCCCCGGCGTCTACCTCTTCCACGGCGAGGGAGGGGAGCTGCTCTACGTCGGCAAGGCGCGCTCGATCCGCAAGCGGGTCGGCTCGCACTTCTCCGGCGGCGAGACGCGGCTCACCTCGCGCGTCGACCGCATCGACTTCCTCGTCACCGCCAACGAGGCCGAGGCGCTGCTCGCCGAGCAGAGCTTCATCAAGCGCCGGCGCCCCCGCTTCAACATCCGCCTGCGCGACGACAAGTCCTACCCGTACGTCTGCGTCAGCCTCGACGAGGACTACCCGCGCGTCTACTTCACCCGCGAGAAGCACCGCGCCCACCGGGCCTACTTCGGCCCCTTCTCCAGCGCCAAGCGGGTGCGCGAGACGCTCGACCTGCTCGGCAAGCTCTTCCAGTTCCGCACCTGCGAGGGGGCAGAGCCCGGCCGCCGCTCGGGCAGCCCCTGCCTCGACTACTACATCAAGCGCTGCGGGGCGCCCTGCGTGGACTACGTCAGCAGGGAGGAGTACCGGCGCAACGTCGACGCGATCGTCGACTTCCTCTCCGGCCGCTACAGGCAGGTCGAGGCGAGCCAGCAGGCGAAGATGGAGGTTGCCGCCGCGGCGCGCGAGTTCGAGCGCGCGGCGGTGCACCGCGACCGGCTCAAAGCGATCCAGTCGCTGTTCGAGCGTCAGCGGATCGCCGGCGGCTCGGTCGGCACCGCCGACCTGATCGGTGTCGCGAGCGAGGGCGCCGACGCCAACGCCCAGGTCTTCCAGGTGCGCGACGGGATCCTCGCCGAGCGGCAGAGCTTCTACCTCGACAACCAGGGCGAGCGCGACCTGGCCGAGGTCGCCGAGGAGTTCATCGGCCAGTACTACTCGGCATCCCCGGCGATGCCGCGCACGATCGTCGTCGGCCCCTACCTGCGCGAGCGCGCCGGGCTGCTCGCGGCGGCGCTGGGCGAGAAGCGCGGCTCGCCGGTCGAGGTGCGCGTCGCCGAGCGCGGCGACAAGCGCCGTCTGCGCGAGCTGGCCGAGCGCAACGCCCGCCTCGCCCTCGACCAGGACCGCCTGCGACGCGAGCACCGCCGCCAGCGCCGCGTCGACTCGCTCGCCGACCTGGGCGAGGCGCTCGAGATGGAGGCGCTGCCGGTCCGCATCGAGGGCTTCGACATCTCGAACCTCGGCGGCGCGCACACGGTGGCCTCGATGGTCGTCTTCGAGGGCGGTGCGACGAAGAAGGCCGACTACCGCCGCTTCAAGGTCCGCGGCGCGCGCCCCAACGGGTCCGACGACTTCGCTTCCATGCAGGAGGTGCTCGAACGCCGCGTCACCCGCCACCTCGACCAGGCCGACCTCTCCCCGCACGACGGCAAGCGCGACGAGAGCTTCGCCTCGCTGCCCTCGCTGGTCGTCGTCGACGGCGGCAAGGGTCAGCTCGGCGCGGCGATGCGCGCCCTCGGCCCCTTCGCCGAACGCGGCACGACCGTCGTCTCGCTGGCCAAGCGCGAGGAGGAGGTCTTCGTCCCCGGCCGGCCGGCGCCGATCGACCTCGACCCCGGCTCGGAGGCCTCGAAGCTGCTGCAGCGGGTGCGCGACGAGGCCCACCGTTTCGCGATCGACCATCACCGCGGCCGCCGCGACCGGGCGATGACGGGCTCGGTGCTCGACGGCCTCAAGGGCGTCGGCCCGGCGCGCAAGCGCGCCTTCCTCAAGCACTTCGGCACGCCCGAGCGCTTCCTCGCGGCGAGCCGCGAGGAGCTCGAGGCCGTGCCCGGTGTGCCCGGCAAGCTGGCGCGCGAGATCCACGAGCAGCTCCACCGGACGGGGGGGTAGGGATGACGGAGGGCGGCAATGCCGTCGACCTCGTCCTCATAACCGGCCACTCCGGCGCCGGCAAGTCGGAGGCGATCGCCGCCTTCGAGGACGGCGGCTACTTCTGCGTCGACAACCTGCCGCCGCGGATGATCGCCGGCCTCGGCGAGCTCTTCCGCCACGAGGGCAGCGGCGTCGAGCGCGCCGCCGTCGTCTCCGACGTGCGCGGCGGCGAGTACTTCGAGGGCCTGATCCAGGTGCTCGACGAGCTCGAGGCGGAGGGCCTGAAGCCGACCGTGCTCTTCCTCGAGGCCGACGAGGAGACGCTGCTCGATCGCTACAAGGAGACGCGCCGCCGCCACCCGCTCGCGCCCGAAGGCCGGATCGTCGACGGGATCCGCGCCGAGCGCGAGCTGTTGGCGCCGCTGCGCGAGCGCGCCAACGTCGTCATGGACAGCAGCGGCCTGACCGGCGGCCAGCTGCGCCAGCGGATCGCCGAAGAGATGCTCGGCGCGCACGAGAGCGGCAAGCTGGCGCTGACCCTGCTCACCTTCGGCTTCAAGAACGGCCCGCCGCGCGACGCCGACCTCACCCTCGACGTGCGCTTCCTGCCCAACCCCCACTACGTCGACGAGCTGCGCCCGCAGACGGGCCTCGACGAGGCGGTCCGCGCCTACGTCGAGTCGGGCACGCAGGCGGGCGAGTTCTACGGGCGCTTGCTGCCGCTGCTCGAGTTCCTCGTCCCGGCCTACGTCGCCGAGGGCAAGAGCCACCTGACGATCGCGGTCGGCTGCACCGGCGGTCGCCACCGCTCGGTCACCGTCGCCGACCGCATCCGCCGGGCGCTCGAGGGGCGCAACGGGGTCGTCGTCCGCATGAAGCACAGGGACCTGGAGTCGGCCGAGTCCTAGGCGGCTCGCCGTCCTCGTAGACTCAACCGGCTTTGTCCGCGGACTCCCAACCCGTCATCTCCATCCGCGGCCTGCGCAAGAGCTACGGAGAGGTCGAGGCGGTGCGTGGCATCGACCTCGAGGTGCGGGCCGGGGAGGTCTTCGCCTTCCTCGGTCCCAACGGCGCCGGGAAGACGACTACGGTCGAGATCCTCGAGGGGTACCGCAAGCGCAGCGGGGGAGAGGTGAGCGTTCTCGGCGAGGATCCGGAGCGCGCCGGCCGCGCCTGGCGCGAGCGGATCGGCGTCGTCCTGCAGGCGGGCCGACTCGAGCCGTATCTGACCGTCGCCGAGTCGCTCGAGCTTTACGCGGGCTACTACCGCGCCCCGCGACCGGTCGGCGAGGTGATCGAGGCGATCGGCCTGGCCGGCAAGGCGGACGAGCGCGCCGGGCGCCTCTCGGGGGGACAGCAACGCCGCCTCGACGTCGGCATGGCCCTGGTCGGCGACCCCGACCTGCTCTTCCTCGACGAGCCGACGACCGGCTTCGACCCCGAGGCCCGCCGCGGCGCCTGGGACGTGATCGCCGGACTGCGCGAGCTCGGCAAGACGATCTTCCTCACCACCCATTACATGGACGAGGCGCAGCGGTTGGCGGACCGCGTCGCGGTTATCGCCCGCGGCGAGATCGTCGCCCGCGGCACCCCCGAGGACCTCGGCGACCGCGAGAGCAGGCCGGCGCGGATCGCCTGGCGCGAGGGCGGCCGCGAGGTCGCGCTGGAGACGACGAGCCCGGTGAAGGACCTGAACGAGCTGACGAGCAAGGCGCTGGCCGAGGGGCGGGAGCTGGAGGGGCTCGAGGTCACACGACCCAGCCTGGAGGACGTCTACCTGGAGCTGACCAAGTCCGAATGAGCCTCGTCCTGCACCAGCTCCGCTACGACCAGAAGGTCTTCTGGCGCAATCCCGCGGCCGTCTTCTTCACCGTCGCCTTCCCGGTGATCTTGCTGCTGATCTTCGCCACCGTCTTCGGCGACCAGACGATCGACGTCGCCGGCGGGATCGAGATCACCACCTACTACGTGCCGGCGATCATCACCCTCGCCGTGGTCTCGGCGACGATGCAGACGCTCGGCATGTCGCTGGTGATCGCCCGCGAAGACGGCAGGCTCAAGCGCGGCCGCGGCACGCCGCTGCCGCCCTGGGTCTTCATCGCCGGCCGGGTCGGCAACTCGATCGTCGTCGCCATCCTGATGCTCGCCCTGGTCTCGGCGCTCGGCCGGTTGCTCTACGGCGTGCCGATCCCCTGGGAGCGGGCGCCGGAGCTGCTCGTCGTGCTCGTCGTCGGGGCGGCCTCGTTCTGCTGCCTCGGCGTCGCCCTCACCGCGGCGATCCCCTCGCAGGACGCCGCTGCGCCGATCGTCAACGCCCTGCTTCTGCCGCTCTACTTCCTCTCCGGGGTCTTCATCCCCGACGACGAGCTTCCCTCGGGCGTGATCGACTTCGCCAACCACTTCCCGATCCGCCCCTTCTTCCAGTCCTTCTTCGACGCTTACGTCTCCGGCGCAGGCCCCGCGATCGCCTGGGACCACCTGGCGGTGGTCGCGATCTGGGGCGTCGCCGGCCTGCTCCTCGCGATCCGCTTCTTCCGCTGGGCTCCGCGCGGCGAGTGACCGGCCGACCCGGCGCCCGGCGGCGCATATAGCCTCCCCGGCCTCATGCTGCACCACGTTCTTCTGGAGGTTTCCGACCTCGAGCGGAGCGCGTCCTTCTACGACGCGCTGCTCGCGCCGCTGGGCTGGCGGCGCCATTTCGAGGAGGACGAGACCGTCGGCTGGGGGATCGCCAAACCCGTCTTCTTCATCGCGGCGCACCACGACCCCAAACCGGGATTCGGCCTGCTCAGCTTCTCCGGCCTCGGCATCGTCGCGGTCAAGGCGGCTTGGGAGAAAGGCGTCGCGGCGGGCGGCGAGGGCGTCGGCGAGCCCGGCGAGCGGCGCTCGCACGGCTCCGGCTCCTACTCGGCGTTCCTGCGGGACCCGGACGGGTACGAAATCGAGGTGACGGTGGGCAGTGACTAGGCTCAAAGGAAACGACACCAGGAGGGCATGACTTCATGGCAGTGAAGGTCGGAATCAACGGCTTCGGCCGGATCGGGCGCAACCTCTTCCGCGCCGCCCATGCGGCGGGCGCGGACCTCGAGTTCGTCGCCGTGAACGACATCACCGACACCGGCACGCTCGCCCACCTGCTCAAGTACGACTCGATCCTCGGCCGCTTCCCCGGCGAGGTCGAGGCGGGGGAGGGCTCCATCTCGGTCGACGGCAACCCGCTCAAGGTCCTCTCCGAGCGCGACCCGGCGGCGCTGCCCTGGGGCGACCTCGGCGCCGACGTGGTGATCGAGTCGACCGGCCTCTTCACCGGGCGCGAAGACGCCGCCAAGCACCTCGAGGCGGGGGCCAAGAAGGTGATCATCTCGGCCCCGGCCAAGGAACCTGACGTGACGGTCGCCCTCGGGGTCAACTTCGACAGCGACTACGACCGGGACAGCCACCACATCATCTCCAACGCCTCCTGCACGACCAACTGCCTGGCGCCGCCGGCGAAGGTGCTGCACGAGTCCTTCGGCATCGAGCACGGGCTGATGACGACGATCCACGCCTACACCGCCGACCAGCGCCTGCAGGACATGCCGCACAAGGATCTGCGGCGGGCGCGTGCCGCGGCGCTCAACCTGATCCCGACGACGACCGGCGCCGCCAAGGCCGTCGGCCTCGTCCTGCCCGAGCTGAACGGCAAGCTGAACGGCTTCGCGATGCGGGCGCCGGTGGCAACCGGCTCGGTCGTCGACCTCGTCTTCGCCCCTTCTCGGCCGACCGACCCCGAGGCGGTCAACGCGGCGATCAAGGAGGCGGCGGAGGGCCCGCTGAAGGGGATCCTCTCCTACACCGAGGACGAGATCGTCTCCACCGACATCGTCGGCGACCCGCACTCCTCGATCTTCGACGCCGGCCAGACGATGGCGATCGGCGACGGCAAGATGATCAAGGTGGTCTCCTGGTACGACAACGAGTGGGGCTACTCCAACCGTTGCGTCGAGCTGGCCGGCAAGGTCCTCTGATCTCCGCCCGGAGGGCGCGGTGAGCTTCGCCAAGCAGAGCATTCGTAACGCCGACGTCGCCGGCAAGCGCGTCCTCGTCCGCGTCGACTTCAACGTGCCGCTCGACGGGGGGCGGGTCGCCGACGACACGCGGATTCGCGCAGCGCTGCCCACCCTCGAACTGCTGAGGGATCGGGGCCTCGCGCTTGTTCTCGTTTCCCATTTGGGGAGACCCAAGGGCAAGCCTGACCCAGAGCTCTCGATGAAACCTGTCGGCGAGCGACTTGCCGAGTTGCTCGATTGCGAGGTTCGTCAGGCGCCTGCGGTCGTGGGTCCGGAGGCCGAGGCAATGGCGAACGAACTTGGCCCAGGCGATGTCCTCCTTCTCGAGAACGTGCGTTTCGAGTCGGGCGAGACTGCGAACGACCCCCACCTCGCCGATTCACTGGCGCGTCTGGCGGATGTCTACGTCGACGATGCCTTCGGCGCCGCCCACCGCGCCCACGCCAGTACCGAGGGCGTCGCCCATCGTCTGCCCGGATACGCCGGGCTGCTGCTGCAGAGCGAGGTCGAGGCGCTGACCCGCGTGGTCGAGTCGCCCGCGCGGCCGCTGGTCGTCGTCCTCGGCGGCGCCAAGGTGAGCGACAAGGTCGGCGTGATCGACCGCTTCCTCGAGATCGCCGACAGCATCCTGATCGGCGGCGCGATGTGCTTCGCCTTCTTTCGCGCGCAGGGGATCGAGACCGGCGACTCGCTGGTCGAGGAGGAGGGCGTGAAGCTCGCCGCGGAGGGGCTGGAGCGTGCCGAAGCGTCGGCCTGTGAGCTGCTGCTGCCCGTCGACCTGGTGCTGGGGCGCGAGTTCGACGCGGCGACCGAGCGGCACGGCAGCACCGGGGTCGAGGTTCCGGAGGGCTGGATGGGCCTCGACGTCGGCCCACGCACCGCCGCTGCCTACGGCGAGCGGATCGCCACCGCCGGCACCGTTCTCTGGAACGGGCCGATGGGCGCCTTCGAGCTGGAGCCGTTCGCGGCCGGCACGCGCGCCGTCGCCGAGGCCGTCGCCACGGCACCGGGGACGACCGTGGTCGGCGGCGGCGACTCGGTCGCCGCGCTGCACCAATTCGGCCTGGCGGAGAATGTGGACTGGGTCTCGACCGGAGGAGGAGCGTCGTTGGAGCTGCTGGAGGGAAAGAAGCTGCCCGGGGTGGAGGCGCTGGGAGATGCCTGAGCGCACGCCGTACATCGCCGCCAACTGGAAGATGCACAAGACCGTCGCCGAGGCGGCGGGGTTCGTCGACGCGCTGCTGCCGCGGATCGCGGCGACGCCGCACGACGTCGTCATCTGCCCGTCCTACCTGGCGCTGAGCGAGGTGGTCGAGCGCTCGCGCGGCAGCGCCGTCAGGGTCGCCGCCCAGAACATGCACGAGGAGGCCGCGGGCGCCTTCACCGGCGAGGTTTCGGCGCCGATGCTGGTCGAGGCCGACGTCGACGCGGTCGTCCTCGGCCACTCCGAGCGCCGCCGGCACTTCGCCGAGACCGACGAGGCGCTGGCGCGCAAGGTCCCGGCAGCGCTCGCGGTCGGCCTCGAGCCGATCCTCTGCGTCGGCGAGAGCGAGGAGGCCCGCGACGCCGGCCAGACCGAGGCGGTGCTCGAGCGGCAGCTCCAGGCCGACCTGGCCGAGGTCGGCGGCGGCAGCATGGCCGAGGTGGTGATCGCCTACGAGCCGATCTGGGCGATCGGCACCGGCCGCACGGCGACGCCCGAGCAGGCGCAGGAGGCCTGCGCCTTCATCCGCGACGTGCTGCGCGAGCACGGCGGCGCCGCCGACGCGGTGCGGATCCTCTACGGCGGCTCGGTCAAGCCCGCCAACGCCGCCGAGCTGTTGGCGCAGCCCGACATCGACGGCGCCCTGGTCGGCGGCGCAAGCCTCGACCCGGAGGATTTCGCGAAGATCGTGGAGGCGGCGGGCTAGCTTGGCCGAACTGCCCGTCCCCTCGCTGGCGCTCGTCATCCTCGATGGCTGGGGGCTTGCCCCGCCCGGCCCCGGCAACGCGATCTCTCTTGCCGATACCCCGGTTTTCGACCGACTCTGGTCGCAATATCCACACACTGAACTCTCCGCCCAGGGGCGTGACGTCGGCCTGCCCGACGGCCAGATGGGCAACTCCGAGGTCGGCCACCTCAACCTCGGCGCCGGCGCGATCGTCAAGCAGGACCTGGCCCGCATCGACGACGCGATCGCCGACGGCGGCTTCTTCGAGAACGAGGCGCTGCTCGCCGCCTGCGACCGCGCCCGGCGCAGCCCGCGCGGCCGACTGCACCTGCTCGGCCTCGTCTCCGACGGCGGCGTCCACTCGGGCTGGGAGCACATCGAGGCGACGATCGAGCTGGCCACGCAGGAGGGTGTCCCTGACGTCGTCTTCCACGCCTTCACCGACGGACGCGACACGTTGCCGCACGGCGGCCGCGGTTACCTCGCCGAGCTGGAGCGCTGGCTGCGCCAGGCGGGCCGCATCGCAACCGTCAGCGGCCGCTATTACGCGATGGACCGCGACACGCGCTGGGAGCGGACCAAGCTCGCCTACGACGCGATCGTCCACGCCCGCGGCCGGCACGCGACGAGCGCGGCCGAGGCGATCGAGGCCTCCTACGCGAACGACGACACCGATGAGTTCGTCGTGCCAACCGTGATCGGCGAGTACGACGGCGTCGCCGAGGGCGACGTGGCGATCTTCGTCAACTTCCGCCCCGACCGCGCCCGCGAGATGACCCTCGCCCTGGCCGCGCCCGATTTCGACGAGTTCCCCCGCAGCGGGCCGCTGCTCGACCTGACGACGATGACCGAGTACCGCAAGGGATGGCCCTACCCGGTCGCCTTCCCCGAGGCGCGCCCCGAGACGACGCTGGCGGAGGTGATCAGCGAAGCCGGCGCGCGCCAGCTGCACGTCGCCGAGACCGAGAAGTACGCCCACGTCACCTACTTCTTCAATGGCGGCCGCGAGGAGGAGTGGGAGGGGGAGGAGCGCTGTCTGGTCGAGTCGCCGCGCGACGTCCCGACCTACGACCACAAGCCGCAGATGAGCGCCCGGGCCGCCGCCGACGCCTTCGCCTCCCGCTGGGCCGACGGCGAGTACCGCTTCGGGATCATCAACTTCGCCAACCCCGACATGGTCGGCCACACCGGCGTCATCCCGGCGGCGGTCGCGGCCGTCGAGGCGGTCGACGCCTGCCTCGGCGACGTCGTCGCGGCGGTCGAGGCGACGGGGGGCGCCTGCATCGTCACCGCCGACCACGGCAACTGCGACCACATGCTCGAGCCCGACGGCTCGCCCAACACCGCCCACTCGCTCAACCCGGTGCCGCTGATCGTCACCGCCGAGGGGCTTCGGCTGCGCGATCGCGGCATCCTCGCCGACGTCGCCCCGACCGCCCTGCAGCTGCTCGGCATCCCCCGGCCGGCGGCGATGACCGGCAAGTCGCTGGCGGCGTGAGAGCCGACCCGGAGCGCCTCGGCTTCGAGATCGAGGCCCGCGACGGCAACGCCCGCGCGGGCGTTCTGCATACGGCGCACGGCCCGGTGCGGACGCCGGCCTTCATCCCGCTGGCGACCAAGGCGACGGTGCGGGGCCTGGAGTCGGCGGAGGTCGCCGAGCTCGGCTACGAGTTGGTCCTCGGCAACACGTACCACCTGTTCGTCTCGCCGGGCCCGGATCGCATCGCCACCGCGGGCGGATTGCACGAGTTCATGGGCTGGGAACGGGCGCTGATCACCGACTCCGGCGGCTTCCAGGTCTTCTCGCTCGCCCACGGCGGGGTGGCCGACGAGGTGAAGGGAAAGGGACGGCCGGGCGGGGACCACGGCTCGGTGGTTTCGATCGGCGAGGAGGGCGTGCGGTTCAAGTCCTACAAGGACGGCCGGGCGCTGTTCATCTCGCCGGAGGTTTCGATGGAGGTGCAGGCGAAGCTCGGCTCCGACATCGCCCTCGTCTTCGACGAGTGCACGCCCTACCACGCCGACCGCGACTACACCGCCCGCTCGATGGAGCGCACGCACCGCTGGCTCGATCGCTGCCTCGCTTGGCACGATGAGCACGGCCCCGAGCGCCAGGCGGTCTTCGGCATCGTCCAGGGAGGCGTCCACGAGGACCTCCGCCGCGCCTCCGCCCAGGCCGTCTCCGAGGCCGGGGTCGACGGGATCGCGATCGGCGGCACCCTCGGCCGCGACAAGGAGGAGATGCGCGGCGTCCTGGAGCTGACCGCGCCGCTGCTCCCCGAGCGCGCCCCCAAGCACCTGCTCGGCATCGGCGACGTTGACGACCTGCTCGCCGGCATCGCCCTCGGCCTCGACGTCTTCGACTGCGCGATCCCCACCCGCCTCGCCCGCCACGGCACCGCCCTCGTCCCCGACCCCGAGAACCGCTTCCGCCTCGACCTGCGCAAGTCCGGCTGGGAGGGCAATCGCGAACCCATCGCGCAAGGCTGCCCCTGCCCCGCCTGCCGCCGGCACGACCGCGACTACCTCAGCTACCTCTCCCGCGCCGAGGAGCTGACCGCCGTCCGCCTGCTCTGCCTCCACAACCTCGCGTTCATGCACAGCCTCGTGACCGGCGCCCGCGACGCGATCAAGGCGGAGCGGCTGGGCGAGTACGCTGCCGGCATCCTCGCCGGCGACTCGCCGTACTAGCCCTATTCGGTGTTCCGTTCGACCAGTTCTTTGAACTCTTCTACGACTCGGTCGACCGAGTCACCTGCGACTTCAGTGGCGCGAACCCCGGTCGCCTGATCGGTAGCCATGATCACCACCGCTGCCACCGCCGCGGCGATCAGGACCAGGGCGACCGCCGCGAGCACGAAGCGGGCGAAGCGGGAGAAGGCGCCTCGCTTGGCGGGAGGAGGCGGTGCGGCCGGCGGCGGCGAAGCGGGGGCAGAACGCGGGGCGCGGGCGACCGGGCGGCGGCTGGGCGACGCCGGGCGCAGCTCGGTGCGCTCGGTCTGGTCGAGGCGGCGCGTGGCTGCCGTCTCGGCGCCGAGCACGTTGGTCGCCGCCGTGCCTTCTTCCATCGGCAGGGTCACGTCCTCGCCCCGCAGGCCCAGCTGGAGCCCTCCCGCGAACTCGTCCGCGCTGCCGTAGCGGCGTGCCGTGTCGCCCTCCAGCGCCCTCAGCACCGCGCCGCCCAGCGTCTCGGGCACCTCGTCGTTGTAGGTGCTCGGCGCCAGCGGCTGCTCGTTCTGCTGGCGCACCGCCAGCTCGGCCAGGGTCGAGCCCTCGTACGGGAGCCGCCCGGTGAGGAACTGGTAGAGGACGACGCCGAGCGCGTAGACGTCGGTCGCCGGCGTCGCCTCCTCGCCGCGCACCTGCTCGGGGGAGAGGTAGGCGGCGGTGCCGACCACTGAGCCGACCTGGGTGATGCGGGTCTGTTCGATCGCCCGGGCGATGCCGAAGTCGGTCAGCTTGACCGTCATCGCGCCGCCGCCGCCCAGAGCCCCCCCGGTGATCATCAGGTTGCCGGGCTTGACGTCGCGGTGGATGATCCCGCGCCGGTGCGCGTAGTCGAGGCCGGCGCAGGCCTGGACCCCCGCCTCCGCCGCGGTGTCCGGGTCTAGCGGGCCCTGGCGCTGGAGGATCTGCGCGCCCGAGCGACCGGTGACGTACTCCATGACGATGAAGTGGCGGCCCTCGTCGACGCCGGTGTCGTAGACCTGGACGATGTTGGGGTGGATCAGCTTGGCGACGGCCAGCGCCTCGCGGCGGAAGCGTTCGACGAAGCGCTCGTCGTCGGAGAGGTGCTCGGCGAGGATCTTGACCGCGACCGTGCGCTCGAGGATCAGGTCGGTGGCGCGGTAGACGTTCGACATCCCGCCCGAGCCGAGCCGGTCGCCCAGCTCGTAGCGTCCGGAGAGCGTGCCCGCCGCCATCACTCGTCGCCCTCGCCGACCGGGGCGCCCGGGCTGACCCCGCCGGAGGAGCCTTCGTCAGGCGTTTCTTCGGCCGGGGGCGGGCCCCCTTCGTCCGGTCCTTTGCCTTCGCCGCCGGGCTGGGGCGACGGTTCCGGGGTGCCTTCGTCGTCCCCTTCCTCTTGTTCGGCTTCCTTTTCGGCCTTCTCCCTTTCCTTCGCTTCGGCCTCTCGTTCCTTCTCTTCCTGCTTCTCGTCTTTGCCGGCGTCTTCGTCTTCGTCGCCGGGGACGACTGGGGGCGCGGTCGTTTCGGCGCTCTCCTCTTCGCACCCGGCGATCACTTCTTCGAGCCGGGCGGCGCCGTCCTCGAGCGCCTCCTTCAGCTTGCGGTCGACGCCTTCGATCGCTTCGATCTGTTCGCCCACCTGGCGGGCGGCGCTTTCCGCCCCGACGCAGTCGCCTTCGTCGGAGAGCTGCTGGACCGTGTCGAGGTTGGCGGTGATCTCCCTCGCCGTTCCCCCAGGCAGCAGCTTTGCGTCCTCGCCGCCGCAGGCGGAGAGGACGATGGTTGGGGCGGCGAGCGCGAGGGCGAGCGCGAGGAGGCGCGGGCGGGGCATCCGGGCGAGTCTAGACAACGCCCTGGGGCGCAGAATCTCCCTGCACCGGTGCGTGGACGAATCCATCAGGAGCCGACGTGGAGACGGTCGGCGAGGCGTCGCGGCAGGCCGGCCGCGGCGATCGAGGTCGCCGCCCGCTCGACGTCGTAGCGGACTCGGTGGAAGCGGGCGGTCCACTGCTCGGTATCGAGCTCCAACCAGGCGGCGCGCGGGTCGCCGTCGCGCGGCTGGCCGACGCTGCCGGGGTTGACCAGCCAGCGGCCGGACGCCAGGTCGAGCAGGGTGTCGTCGCCCGCCTGGGCGCCGCGGATCTCCTCGTCCTGCTCGCCTGCGTCGGGACGGACGAAGAAGAGCGAGACGTGCGAGTGGCCGATCAGGGCGACCCGCTGCGGCTGCGCATCGAGGCAGGCATCGGCCTGCTCGGCCGAGAGCACGTACTCCCAGACGGGGTCGCGCGGCGAGGCGTGGAAGAGGCCGATGCCCTCACGCTCGCCGGCCGGCTCCAGCTCGCGCAGCATCGCCAGGGTCGCCTCGGCGACGTTCTCGCGCGTCCACTCGACCGCCGTCGCGGCGGCCTCGGAGAAGGCTGCGACGTCGAGCGCGCCGAGCACCGCGAGGTCATGGTTGCCGACCAGGCAGAGGTCGCAGCGCCGGCGCACCAGCTCGGCGCAGCGGTCGGGCTCGGCGCCGTAGCCGATCGTGTCGCCGAGGCACCAGATCTCGTCGATCGCGGCCGCGTCGACGGCGGCAAGGACGGCCTCCAACGCGGGCAGGTTGGCGTGGATGTCGCTGATCGCCGCTACGCGCATGCGGCGGCCAGCGTACCCGGGCGGGGGTGCGCTCCATACGATGTGGCGGTGAGCGCGACCGACTCGACGTGAAGGTCCTGGCGGAGATTCCGTCCCGGCCGTCGGCCGAGCTGCGCACGGGCACGCTGCGGCGCGGGGACCTCGAGGCCTTTCGAGGGCTGCTCGAGCGGCTGGCCGGCGCTCGCGCCGTGCTGGTCGCCGGCGATACCGCGGCAAGGCAACAGGTGGCCGCGGGGCTTGCCGCTGCTGCTGCGGCTGAGGGAACACGCACGGCCCTGCTCGAGTGCGACCTGGAACGGCCCGGCCTCGCCGACGCCCTGGGGCTGGCCGGCGCGCCCGGCCTCGGCGAGTACCTGCGCGGGGACGCCGAGGCGGAGGCGATCCTCAAGCCCGTCGTCCCCGCCGGTCCCGGTTCGGCGGCTGCCGAGGAGCCGCTCGTCTGCGTCGTCGCGGGGCGGCCGGCCGCGGACGCGGAGCGCCTGCTCGCATCGGAGCGGTTCCGACACGCGGTCTCGAGCCTGCGCGCGACCTACGAGCTGCTCGTCCTCGACGGTCCGCCGCCGGGCCGAGACGCCGAGCTGCTCGCCGCGATGGCGGTAGTCGATGCCACCGTCGCCGTGGTGGACGGAGCCGACGCGGCGCCGAGCCTGCCGGCTCCGGTCGCCGGGTTGGTCGTTCAGAGGTCGTAGCGCGCCAGGTCCGCCTCGAGCCGCTCGGCGTCCTCGCCTCGCGGTCCTTCCCCGGCGGCCGGCCCGGCGCCGTCCCCGGAATCGCCCGCCCGGCGCCAGCGGCGCACCCCGACCGCCAGCGCTGCCACGGCGACGGCGAAGGCGATCGCCGGCACCAGGTAGGCGGAGAGGTCGAAGCCGGAGCCGCGCGGCAGCGCCAGCACCTCGCGTCCGTACTGGGCGACCAAAGCATCCTTGACCTCGGCCTTCGTCTTGCCTTCGGCGATCAGCCGTCGGACGAGCACCCGCTGCCGTTTGGCCTGCGGCGATTCGGCCAGCTCGAGCAGCGTCCCGCAGATCGGGCACATCACCTCGTCTTCGACGTCGGGCAGGCTGGCCTGGGGTGCCGCGGTCGCCGCGGCCGGCAGCACCAGCAGCGCCGACGCGATGACGCACACCCATCGCCCGGGCGCCTTTCCTGCCCATGGGGCCAGTAACGCGCCCGGCCGGCTCACCTGTGTCCCTCCACGAGGGGAACCACTTCGTGTTCGAGGAACTCGTCGTCCACCGGGCCGCGCCGGATCAGCGCCAGCCGTCCCCGCGGGTCGACGAGGAAGTTCTCCGGCACGCCGGTCGAGCCGAACGCGGCGCTGCGCTCGTCGCCGACCGAGCGCAGCTGCGGATAGCGCACGTCGTACTCGCGCAGGAAGGCGAGCGCGTCCTCGCTGTTGTCCTGCACGTTGATGCCGAGCACGCCGACGTCGTGCTCACGCCGCGCGAAGCGGTCCAGCGCCGGCGCCTCCTGGCGACAGGGGCCGCACCAGGAGGCCCAGAGGTTGACAAGCACCCAGCGGCCGCGGTACTCGGCGATCGAGCCGCTGCCCGAGCCCCCGAGCACCGGCAGCTCGCGATCCGGCGCCGGGTCGCCGAGGGCGATCTTCGCCTCGCCCTTGCTCAGCAGGCCGAAGCCGAGCAGCCCGACCACCGCGCAGACGGCGAGGAAGGCGAGAAAGGCGCGGGCGCTCATGGGCGGCGAACACTAGCCCCCGCGCCTTTCCGGTCGGCCCTAGAATCAGCCCTCCACGCGGACGTAGCTCAGTTCGCTCCCGAGCATGCTCTACGGGCGAGTGTTGAGGATCTCGTTCACTCGCGAGATCTCTTCGACCCAGGCCCTTGCCTCGGAATCGATTAGCCCCACTAGGGCCAGCATCTCCTCGTAGTGGGCTGAGATCGGTCGCCTGACGATCGTCTCGTGATGGGCCAGGCGGTTGCGGAAGGGGACAAGGTTCGACATCAGCGTTGCGACCTCCGCGCGTTCGCCCGAGCCCGCTGGAAAGGCGCGATGCAGATGGGAAACCCAGAGGCCGGCGTACTTTCTGTCAAACAGGGCCCGCCAGAATCCGAACGAGAGGCCGGCCACGACCCTGCCCCGGGTCGGCGTCTTGCCTTCTCGCGAGATTCTGCCGATCGTCTCGTGCACCCGCTGGCGCGAGGCATCGTTCAGCACGGCGGGGTTCCCGAGCCAGGTGTCTCGCGGAGCCGCGCTGCCCTTGAGCGGAGCGAATTGCGCGTCGACAGCGTTGCGCAGGATCACCTCGACGTGATGCAGAGTCTCGAACGCTGCAGCCGAGATCCGCGCATTCCAGATATAGAGGGCGAGGGCTTGCTCGTGCCTGCCGCTGGCCTCCTCGAGGTAGGGACCCAAGCGGGCTTCGGTGATCCATGTGGTGGCTTGAGTTGGCTGCATTTGGCTTGAGGGTCGGGAGGGTCGCGCTAGACTAGTTGGCGTATGCCCCAGGTAAGGCTCTCCCGCTTCGGCGGTGATCCCCCTGGGGCTCCGTCGTTCTAGCGCGATGGTCATGCGCCCCGGTTACTCGGCGATCGAGCCGCTGCCCGAGCCTCCGAGCACCGGCAGCTCGCGGTCCGGCACCGGCTCGCCGAGGGCGATCTTCGCCTCGCCCTTGCTCAGCAGGCCGAAGCCGAGCAGCCCGACCACCGCGCAGACGGCGAGAAAGGCGAGAAAGGCGCGGGCGCTCATGGGCGGCGAACACTAGCCCCCGCGCCTTTCCGGCCGGCCGTAGAATCAGCCCTCCACGCGGACGTAGCTCAGTTGGTAGAGCGTCAGCTTCCCAAGCTGAAGGTCGCCGGTTCGAGGCCGGTCGTCCGCTTCATCGGCTCCTCCGCGGAGCCAAGATCCCTAGTCGAACAGCCGTCCCGGCTTGACCTCGACTGCCCTGGCGAGCCGTTCGACCGTCGAGACCTGTGGATCGCGTTTACCTGCCTCGATCCGGCTGACCTCCGTAGCGTGAACCCCGCTCCGCTCGGCGACCTGTTCCTGCGTCAAGCCGAGGCGCTCGCGTGCTTCGCGCAGGTTGGTGCCGAGAGCGCCCACACCGCAATCCTCTGCTCTGCGAGCTAGACCTGCCATAGGAAACTTCACAAGTCTCTGCGTAGACTCTGCCTCCCCATGTCGCCCGGCAAGCGAAAGGCGAGGATGGGGCCGATCCCAGCCCCAACGGCAAGCGGGCCGAGATCGGCCCCCTACAGGCAGATGGCCTAGCCGTGCTTGTAGATGTGCACGCTTGGAACCACCTCGTCGATCTTGACGACCGTCATTCGCAGTCACCTCCCTTCAGCTCTTGGATCTCCGGCCAAGCGGTCGGAGATCAGCGGATGCTAGGGAAATCCTGAGTGACGAGGATTCCTTTAGTCAGGTGCGCTCTAACGAGCCGTTTGGGCACGTAAGATCAGTTGACTTTGATTGCCTTGACTAAACCCGAACAGAGGAGAGCCCGGTGGTAGCTGGCGTGAAACCTGATCGACTGCAGAACGTCGAGGACGCGGTGTCCTACGCCCTCGCGCACCGCATCAGAATAGAAATCCGCTGCCTTTTGAACGAAGGGATCTACACGGCGGCCGAACTCGCCGCACGCACGCCCTGGTCTCTACCTACGATCAGCTATCACCTCAAGGAACTGCTCAGCTCCCGGTCAATCGAAGTGGCGAAAATCGAGAAGGTCCGCAATGTGGACCAGCACTTTTATCGCGCGGTGGAACTGCCGGTTGTCGATGATGAGGAAGCCGAAAACCTGCCGCCAGAGGTCAAACAGGAGTACGCGGCAGTGATCCTGCAAGCCGTCATTGCCGAGTGCCTTGGAGCATTGCGGGCCCAGAAACTGAACCAGCCACTGGTCCGCATGATGTGGAGCTGGTTCAACCTCGGTGAGCAAGGTCGTCAGGAACTGGCCGATGAGCAACTCGAATCATGGGAACGGATCGTCGAGATTGAGGCGCGGGACGCCAACAGGCGAGCTGAGTCGGGAGAGCAGGGGAGGAGCATGATTGCGGTGACGTTTGGGTTTGAGCGAAGCAACGCCAGCCGCTCGTCTTCGCCGAGCATGCATCGGTTCTCGCCGGAGAACCCTGAATGACGGGAACATCTTGAGTGACAGGTGGCTCTCGTCTGATCGGTGAAAACATTTCATCAGATCACAACCTACTGACCGTTTCCGTCTGTAACCGTGCACTACTCAAAATAGAACCGACTGTTTTGGTTTCGCAGGTGGTCGGTCTGGGGATTTCCCGTGGCTGTGCACATTTCGCCTTGGGACCCCGGTAACGGAAGGGGTCAAGAATGCCAAGAGACAAGTCACGCAACGGGCGGGCAGGCAAGGACGGGGCACATCTGCCGGTTCTCGTTGACCCGCGATACATCAAGGCGCTGGATCACGTCCTGCGGCAGCACATCCTGCTCGCTGCCGTGCAGGGGGAGGTCAGCCCCAAGGGACTGTCGGAGGCGCTCGACGAAGGTCTGAGCCAGGTCAGCTACCACGTCAAAGTCCTGCGCGACGACTGCGACGGCCTGATCAAGGAGACGCGCAAAGTGCCACGTCGTGGAGCGGTCGAGCACTACTACCGTGCCACGGCCAAGACGCTGCTGCCGGCGACGACCTGGCGGCGGCTAAAGGCGGGATTGCGTGCCGTGGTCGGCGCGGGCCAGGCCAGCGACCTCTTCAATGACCTGGCCAAAGCCTTAAGGGCGGGCAAGCTGCAAGGGAAGCACGACCTGATCAGCCGCACTCCGCTTGTCCTCGATGAGAAGGGCAAACGCAACGTCAAGGCCATTGCGGAGCGAGCTGCAAAGGAAGTCGAGAACGAGCAGGACGCGACGGCCAAGCGCATCAAGAAGGCCAACGGCAACGGTGGAG
>DATDBO010000010.1:0-34698 GCA_036524775.1 Solirubrobacterales bacterium | reverse complement strand
CAGACGCTCATCCTCAGCGCCGCCTCGGCCGCGCTCTTCGCGGCCTTCCTCGCCCGCCAGGCCCGGATCGCGAACCCGCTCGTCCCGCTCGGCCTCTTCCGCAACCGCAACCTCTCCGGCGCCAACGCGATCCAGGCCCTGCTCGTCGCCGGGATGTTCGGCATGTTCTTCCTCGGCGCCCTCTATATGCAGGAGATCCTCGGCTACGACCCGCTCGAGGTCGGCCTCGCCTTCCTGCCGGCGACGCTGGTGATGGGCACGCTCTCGCTCGGCTACTCGGAAAAGCTGATCATGCGCTTCGGCCCGCGCCGCATGCTGATCCCGGGCATGGTCCTGATCGCCCTGGCGCTGCTGCTCTTCGCCCGCACGCCGGTCGACGGCGTGTACCTGGCCGACGTGCTGCCGCCGATGCTGCTGATCGGCGTCGGCATCGGGATCTCCTTCCCCTCGCTGATGACCCTGGCGATGTCGGGGGCGACGCCGGAAGACGCCGGCCTCGCCTCGGGGATCGTCAACACCAGCGCCCAGGTCGGCGGCGCAATCGGCCTCGCCGTGCTGGCGACGCTGGCGGCGGAGCGGACCGAGACGCTGGAAGCAGGCGGCACCGGCGTCGACGCGGCGCTCAACTCCGGCTTCCACCTCGCCTACCTGATCGGCGCCGGGATGGTCGCGGTCGCCCTGGCGATCGCGATCTTCGTGCTGCGCTCAGAGCCGATGCCGGAACACGGCGAGCAGCACGTCGGCGAGCCCGTCTCAGAAGCCAGCTAATCCCGACACATATAAAGCGTGAAATATCAGGCTTTGAGTGTTAATATGCTTGATATATGCAGCGTAAAGTTGATAAAGCCCGACAGGAGGCGCAAGTCCCGCCTGCTGTTCGCCGCGCCCTCCGCGAGATAGCGGGGCACCTGGCTGTGTGGCGCCGCCTGCGTGGGCTGACTCAAGCTCAGCTGGCGGATCGCGCGGGCGTATCGCGCGACACGCTGACCCGGCTCGAGAAGGGAGAGGGGGGCGTGAGCACCGAGAACCTCCTGCGCATCCTTCGTGCCCTCGGTGTCCTGGACAAGCTTGCCGAGGCGCTCGACCCATACGCGAGCGATATCGGACGGCTGCGGTCCGAACAGCAGCTCCCGAAACGTGTTCGTCCTCGCAAGCTGGAGGGGCCCGGCAATGCCTGAGGTTGACGTCATAGTCCAGATCGGCGGCGAGGACGTACTTGCCGGACGGATGTGGGTTCACCGCCACCGCGGCCGGGAGTCCGCGACGTTTCGCTACTTGCCCGACTACGTCGCCCGCGACGATGCCTATGCGCTCGATCCGGCGCTGCCCTTGCTCGAGGGACCCCAGCAGACTCCGGAGGGGCGCTCGACCTTCGGCGCATTCTCAGACTGCGCCCCGGATCGTTGGGGGCGCAGGCTGATCCAGAGAACCGAGCGCCGGCGGGCGTTGCGCGAGGAGGTGACCGAGCGGAGCTTCGGCGAGGCGGATTACCTGCTCGGCGTTCGCGACGATCTGCGTCAGGGGGCACTGCGCTTTCGCGATCCCGAGAGCGGCGCCTACCTCGCCGATGAGCAAGCGGGGGTTCCAGACCTGATCGAGCTTCCCGTCCTGCTCCGGGCGGCCGAGAGCATGGAGCGGGATGAAGCCGACGAGGAGGAGTTGCGTCGGCTACTGCGTGGGGGAAGCTCGCTCGGCGGCGCGCGTCCAAAGGCGCATGTGATCGCCGCCAACGGTCGAGTGGCGATCGCGAAGTTCCCCAGCCCCGCCGACGACTGGGAGGTGATGCGCTGGGAGGCTGTCGCGCTCGAGCTCGCTCGGGCGGCCGGCATAGGGGTGCCCGACTCAGCGCTCCACGAGATCGCCGGGAGGGCGGTGTTGATCGTCGACCGTTTCGACCGCAGGGGAGAGCTGAGAATCGGCTACGTCAGCGCGATGACGATGCTTGAAGCGGGCGACGGAGACGCCGGCTGCTACCGCGACGTCGCCGACGCGATCGAACTGCACTCGAACCACACCGGAGAGGAGCTGCGGCAGCTATGGCGGCGGATCGTTTTCTCCGTGCTGATCTCCAACACCGACGATCACCTGCGCAACCACGGCTTCCTGCGCCGCAGCACCGCCGGCTGGTCCCTCTCGCCCGCCTTCGATCTCAACCCCGATCCCGAACCCGGGCCCAAGGCGCTGAGCACTGCGATCGACTACGGCACCGACGCCGCAAGCCTGGACGTGCTGTTAGACGTCGCCGAGCACTTCCGCCTCGACACCGAGGAAGCCGAGGCGACGATCGGCGAAGTTGCCGCTGCGACGAGGGATTGGCGCTCGGCGGCGAAGGGTGCCGGCATCGAACGACCCGAGATCGACCGCATGGCGCCCGCCTTCGAGCACGAGCAGGCCGAGCACGCCCGCTCGATCGCCGAGGGCTCAGCCCGCCGCTTCGGCGCGGCGTAGGCCGCCCCGGGCCCAGAGGGCGAAGAGGACCGGCAGCGTTGCGGCGATCGCGAAGGCGCCCGCGACCAGGACCGGGTCGCCGGAGATGAAGCCGCGGCCCGACTCGAGCAGCGCGGTGACGGGATTGACCGAGGCGACCGCGTGGATCCAGCCGCTGAGCAGCTCGAGCGGCACGTAGACCGGGGCGAGGAAGAGGATCAGGAAGGTGGGGAACTGCATCAGCGGGCCGCCTTGGATCGAGCGCACCCGCATCGCCACGCCCGCCGCCCAGAGCGTCGCCGCCAGGTTGACCAGGATCGCGAGGCCGTAGAGGCCGACCAGTTCGACCCCGGCGCCGCCCACCTGCATCCCGGCGAGGAGCGCGACGACGGTGAGGACCGTCCAGGTGATCAGCGCCCGCACCAGCGCCGCCAGCGCGTAGCCGGCGACGATCCCGCCGCGCCGGCTCGCCGCCAGCATGTAGCGGCGGGCGAATCCCATCTCGAAGTCGCGGGCGATGCCGAAGCCGGTGAAGACGCCGCCGAAGGCCGCCGACTGGAGCAGGACGAAGACGAACTGGAAGGCGGTGTAGCCGCCGGTGAAGTCGAAGCCGGGGGCGCCGGCGATCGCCGAGAGTCCGCCGGCGAAGGCGATGAAGAAGAAGAGCGGGAAGAGGATCCCCGGCGCCAGGAAGGCCGGGTTGGTGAGGAAGTTGTGGATACTGCGCCAGGCGACGGCGAGGGCGATCTTGCGGGTCACGTCCTCACCAGCCTCGTCTTCAGGGCGGCCGAGGCGGCGGTCATGCCGATCGCGAGGATCGCCGCGGCGATCGCGAAGCCCAGCGCCAGGTCGTCGAGGTTCCAGCCTTCGATCAGCAGCGAGCGGAACGCCTGCAGCAGGTAGGAAACCGGGTTGGCGCTCGCGACGGCGTGGAACCAATCGGTCTGCAACAGGTCGAGCGGCAGCGCCATCGAGGAGAGGAAGAGGAAGACGAAGAAGAGCGGGAAGAGGCCTTGGACCGCCTCGCCCGAGCCGGTGCGCAGCGCGGCGAAGAGGCCGATCGTGCCGAAGGCGACGGTGATCGAAACCGAGAGGGCGACGATGACCAGGGCGCCGCCGAAGCCGGCGGCGAGCTCCGCCCCGGCGATCAGTCCCACCGCGAGGTAGGTCGCCGCCTGGACCAGGCCGAGGACGACCGAGCCGGCGAGCAGGCCAGCGAGCAGCGCCGCGCCGCGCAGCGGCGTCAGGGCCAGCCGATTGAGGAAGCCGGTCTCGATGTCGCGGGCGAGGTCGGTGCCCGTGTTCATCACCGAGAACAGTGCCCCCTGCATGAACGGCACCGCGAGGGCGAAGGTGAGATAGGAGTCGGTCGGAAAGCCGGGCAGGTCGGTCGCGTCCTCGAGCCCGCTCGAGTTGACCGCGAGCAGGAAGAGCGGGAAGGCCAGCGCCGGCACGACCTGCGCCGGCTGACGCAGGGTGCGCAGCACCGAGCGGCGGGCGAGCTCGCCGATCACTCGTCCTCCTCGCCGGCGCCCTCCAGCGAGCGGCCGGTCTTGGCGAGGAAGACGTCGTCGAGCGAGGGTGCGTGCAGGGCGAGCTGCTCGATCGCGATTCCCTCGGCGTCGAGGGCGCGGACGACGTCGGCGAGCTGCGACTCGCCCCGCTCGAGCAGGACGGCGGCGGCATCGCCGTGGGAGTTGCCGACCGCCTCGCCGAAGGGCGCCAGCGCCCGCGCCACGCCCTCGCGATCGGACGCCTCGCGCGGCACCGCCTCCACCGTCGGCCGGCCGATCTCCGCCTTGAGCTCGGCCGGGGTGCCCTCGGCGACGATCCGCCCGTGGTCGATGATCCCGACCCGGCCGGCGAGCGCGTCGGCCTCCTCCAGGTACTGGGTGGTGAGAAAGACCGTGACGCCGTCCTCGGCGGCGAGCCGGGCGACCTCCTCCCAGAGCGCGGTGCGGCTCTGGATGTCGAGCCCGGTCGTCGGCTCGTCGAGGAAGAGGATGCGCGGTCGGTGGACGAGCGCCAGCGCCAAGTCGAGCCGCCGTTTCATCCCGCCCGAGTACTCGCCCACCTTGCGGTCGGCGGCTTCGGAGAGCCCCACCCGGGCGAGCAGCTCGCGCGAGCGCTCGCCGCGCTCGGCCTTCGTCAGCCCGTGCAGGGCGGTCTGCAGGCGCATGTGCTCGTTGCCGCTCAGCAGCGGATCGAGCGCCGCCTCCTGCAGCGCGGCGCCGATCGCCGAGCGCACCCGCCCCCCTTCGCGGGCGATGTCGAAGCCGGCGACCCGCGCCGTCCCCGCGGTCGGCGGCAGCAGCGTGGTCAGCATCAGCACCGTGGTCGACTTGCCCGCCCCGTTGGGCCCGAGGAAGCCGTAGATCTCACCCGGGGCCACCCGCAGGTCGATCCCGTCGACCGCCCGCGGCCCGTTCTTGAACTCGCGCACCAGCCCTTCGGCTTCGATGCCGCCCCGCTCTCGATTCTCGTTCGTCACCGTCGCTCCCGGGTTCGCAGTTGAATGCTGAAGCTATCGAGGTACTGTGACCGGCAGATGCCGCCCGAGACCCGATACGCGCGCAGCGGCGACATCGGCATCGCCTACCAGGAGCTCGGCGAGGGTGAGCTCGACATCGTCGTCGCCTATCCGTACCTCTCCCACCTCGACCTGATGTGGGAAAACCCGGCGCTGGTGCGGTTCCTGAGGCGGCTTGGCTCCTTCGCCCGGGTGATCACCTTCGATCGGCGCGGGGTCGGACTGTCGGACCCTGTCGACGGCACGACGACGCTGGAGGAGCGGATGGACGACCTGCGCGCGGTGATGGACGCGGTCGGATCCGAGCGAGCGGCCCTGTTCGGCATGTCGGAGGGGGCGATGACCTCGATGCTGTTCGCCGCCACCCACCCGGAGCGCGTCTCGGCGCTCGTGCTGTGGGGTGGGATGGCGCGCTCGACTTGGGCCGAGGACTACCCGTGGGCGCCGCCGAAGCAGGCCTTGCTCGAAGCCGACACTGAGCTGATGTCCCCGCAATGGGGGCAGGGGGCGACGCTCGACGTCTTCTCGCCGAGCCTCGCCGACGACCCGGCCGCTCGCGAGGGCCAGGCCCGCTACGAGCGCCAAGCGGCGAGTCCGATGCGGGCGCATCAGCTCCTGGAGATGTTCCTCGAGGCGGACGTGCGCGACGCCCTGCCGCTCATCAATACGCCGACCCTGATCATGCACCGCCGCGGCGACCGCGTCGTCAACTACCGCGCCGCGCGCTGGCTCGCCGAGCAGATCGAGGGCAGCCGCTACATCGAGCTCGAGGGCGAGGACCACTTCCCCTGGGTGGGCGAGAACGGCATCGAGGCGATCGACGAGGTCCAGGAGTTCCTCACCGGGGTTCGGCCGGGCCCGCCCTCGGAGCGGGTGCTGGCGACGGTCCTCTTCACCGACATCGTCGACTCGACCCGGCTCGCCGGCGAGCTCGGCGACCGCCGCTGGCGCGAGCTGCTCGAGCGCCACCACGAGACGACCCGGGCCGAGCTGGGCCGTTTCCAAGGGCGCGAGGTGAAGACCACCGGCGACGGTTTCCTCGCGGTCTTCGACGGGCCGACCCGTGGGGCCGAGTGCGCCCGCGCGATCGCCGGCGCGATGCCGGCGCTGGGAGTCGAGGTCCGCGCTGGCCTGCACACCGGCGAGGTCGAGCTGATGGGCGAGGACGTCGGCGGGATCGCCGTGCACGTCGCCGCCCGGATCGCCGCTCTCGCCGGCGCCGGCGAGGTGTTCGTCTCGCGCACCGTGCGCGACCTCTCCGCGGGCTCGGGGGTCGAGTTCGCCGCGGCCGGCCGCCACGCCCTCAAGGGCGTCCCCGAGGAGTGGGAGCTCTACCGCGTCGCCTGATCGCCGACCGCCCAGATCGCCAACGGCGGCGGCACGAGGAGGAAGGCGAGCGAGGCGATCTCGGCGATCGCGTCGGCGGTGCCGAACTCGTCGAGGTGGGTCGCGTGGAAGAAGAGGTGGAGCGCGGCGACGAGCAGCCAGGCCGAACAGGCGGCGCGGACCAGCGTCGGCTGCAGCGTCCGCGCTGCCCAGGCGAAGAGGACGGCGAAGCCGAGGTAGAGGCCGCCGACGTCGGTGACGAGGTGCTCGTTGTACGGGGGGAGTAGGTCGACCCAGTGGGCGACGAAGGGGAAGTCGTCGTAGAAGGTCTCGGGCGCCAGCGTCGCCGGCAGGCCGACCGCGGCGACGGAGAGGACGAGGACGATCAGGGCTGCGCGGGCGAGCGTGGGCGCGCGCATGTCGGTGTCGACGACCGCGACCTTCATGGCGGTGGAGGATATTGGCCGACGATCAGGCGACCGCTTGCGGCCGGCGGTAGAGCTCGGCCGAGGGGATGCCGATCACCTCGCCCTGGAAGCGCTTCTGCTTGCCGTAGATCACCCAGGTGGTGTCGATTTCGCCGATGTCGAGGTCGAGTCGCAGCTCGTCGGTGTGCTCTTCGACGTGCTCCATGTGGGTCAGCCCGGAGTCGTAGCGGCCGGCGAGCAGCTCTTCGGCGACGATCGGCTTGGAGGCGACGTCGATCACCTCCTCCCAGCGGGAGAGGTCGACGTAGCCCTTGGTCGCCGGCACGATCCCCAGCGAACGCGGCACCTCGACCCCCTTGCGGGTCAGCAGCACCAGGTGCTTGGTGGGGAAGATGAAGGTGTCGACGACCCAGACCTCGGTCCAGTACTTCTCGGTGATCTCGTGGACGAGGGGATGGGCGCTGCACTGGACGAGGAAGGCGCCGGGCGTTTCGCGCAGCATCTCCAGGCCGACGTGGAAGTCGGTGATCAGCTCGATCCCGTACTCCTCGATCCCCTGGAACTCGGCGTACCGTTTCACCGCCCGCTCGTGGCAGGTCCCGGTCGGCCCGAGCGTGATGAAGGTGACGGCCGCCATCAGATGCTCAAGGATACTTGACTACTTCTTCTCGCCCGGCCACCTGCCGGTGAGAGAGGCGAAGCCGAGGCGGGCGCCGCGGTCGGTCATCCCTTTGACCAAGCGGAAGATCGCGCCCTCGACGACGAGCGCCGCGAGCAGCTTCGGGTAGGAAACCTCGCGGTCCTCCGGCTCCGGCGCCTCCTCTTCGTCGAACGCCGCCGCCCAGATCCGGTCGAACCCCTTCTGGGCCGCGAAGCCGGCGGCAAGGCCGGCGAGGATGCTGATCGGCGCGAAGACGAACCTCACGTCGCCGGGTTACCCGGCGACGTGAGGCCGAAAACGTGGGGCGGAGGCCCACCTGGACCTATTCGTGCGAGAGAATTTCCAAAGAATTTGCATTTCGCGCACCATCCGCGCGAGGCGTCCTGTCTACAGTACCCTCCATGGAGGCAATGCGAAGCACCTGGACAGACGCCCGGCTCGATGACGGCTTTGACCGCGTCAGTGCCGAAATCGCGCTGGTGCGGAACGAGGTCAACGGGTTGCGGGCCGACATGAAGGCCGAATTCAAGTCGGTCCGGGCCGAGATGAAGGCTGAATTCAAAGCCGTTCGCCGTGAGATCAAAGAGCAGATCGGTGAGCTGCGGGGAGAGATGAAGGATGAAATCGGTGAGCTGAGGGGAGAGATCAGCGCCTTGAATCGCACCTTTGTTCGGATGGGCGGCGGCATCATCGCGACCATCCTCGGAGTCCTCGTTACCCAGCTGTAGAGGCGCCGGTACTCTCGGCGCCGATGAGGCGAGTGCGGATCGCAGTGCTCCTGCCGGTGTTGGCGGCGATCTTGGCCGGCCCGACACCGGCGCAGGGAGCCGTCACCTGGGTCGTCAAGGGCGGCGGCTTCGGCCACGGGGTCGGGATGAGCGCCTACGGTGCCTACGGCTTCGGGCTGCACGGCTCCGGCTACCGGCAGATCCTCCGTCACTACTACCGGGGGATCCGGGTCGAGGGGACGGTGACCGCGCCCCAGGTCACCGTGCTGCTCGCGATCAGTCCCGACGACGTCTCCTTCAGCGGGGCAACCGCGGCCTGCCGGCGCTCGCTCGACCCCTCGCGCACCTACCGCGCCCACCGCCGCGGCGACTCGGTGCGGCTGCTCTCGAGCTCGGGCCGGCTGCTCGCCCGCTGCGGCGAGCGCCTCCATGCCGGGGGACGGAGGATGGTCCGCATCGCCGGCGTCGGCACCTACCGCGGCGCGCTCGAGGCGGTGCCGACCGCCTCGGCGGCCGGCTCGCTCAACGTGGTCAACAGGCTGGACGTGAACAGCTACGCGCGCGGCTCACTGCCGGGCGAGGTGCCGCCTGAATGGCCGACGGCGACGCTCAAGGCCTTCGCTGTCGCGATCCGCTCGATCGCCCTCTCCACCGACGTCGGCGGCAACGGCTTCGACCTCTACTCCGACACCCGCACCCAGGTCTACGGCGGCGTGAAGCTTGAGAGCGAGCGCACCGACGCCGCGGTGCGCGCGACCCGCGGCCAGGTGGCGAAGTACGCCGGCGCCGTCGCCCAGACGACCTACTTCTCCTCCTCCGGCGGGCGCACCGAGTCGGGCTTCCTCGGCGCCCCCGAGGTCCCCTACCTGCAGAGCGTCGCCGACCCCTACGACCATTACTCGCCGCTGCACGAGTGGACCTTCCGCTTCTCCCAGGCGGAGATGAGCTCCCGGCTCGGGTCCTACGTGCCGGGGGCGCTGCGGGGGATCACGGTGACCAAGCGCGGCGACTCCCCCCGGATCGACTACGCGAGGCTGATCGGCAGCGGCGGCACGGCGACGATCCGCGGCGACACCCTCGCCGCCGCGCTCGGCCTGTACGACCGCTGGGCGTACTTCAGGAAGGTGAGGTCAGGCGGCCGGGGGTGAGGGCGGCTGCGAGATCAGGCAGTTGTCCTTGTCGGCCATCTTCAGCGGCCCGGTGTTGGGGAACGCCGCGAGCAGGGCGTCGGCGATCAGCCGGCCGCGTTCGGCGTAGCCCTCGGAGGTGAAGTGGATGCCGTCGGGGATGAACCAGGGGTCCCTGACCTCCCCGGCCCAGTCGTAGATCCGCATGTGCGGGTAGCGGTCGCAGGCCTCGAGCAGCGCCTCGTCCCAGGCCTCCATGTTCGACGCCGCGTAGGGGCCGCTCTCGACGACCGACTTGACGTTCACCCAGAGCACCGGTCCTTCGCCGATCGTGGCCATCATGCTGTCGATCCGGTCGTCGTAGGTAAAGGTGGAGCCGGCGGCGACGTTGGCCGCCTCGTTGGTCCCCATTGCCAGCACCCAGCAGCCTTCGAACCCTTCGTTGACCCACGCTTCGGCGACTTCCTGCGCGTTGGGCAGCCCTTCGAAGTTCTCGTAGATCGAGCGTGCGCCAGAGACCTCGAGGTGCTGGGTGATCGCGCCGACGCGGGTGTACTGGGCGCTGATCAGGTCGTTCGGGTCGGGCAGGTATTCGGTCGAGACGAGCCCCTCGGAGGTCGAGTCGCCGATGTGGACGACGGCGTCGCAGGAGGTGGCGAGCGGCGCCCGCTTGGCGTTCTTCGCGGTCACGGTCTTGGCGACCGTTTCCGAGCCGATCGCCTGCGGCTCGTCGGAGACGCCGACCCCGGCGAGGCCGGCGATCGCGATCGCGACGACCGTGCCGCCACCGGCGACGAGCGCCCAGCCGCGCCGGGAGAGCCGCTCGGGTCGCCGGCCGCCCGCTTTCCACTGCGCCCAGAGGCGGCCGAGGGCGCCGTGGCGGATCGGGTCCTCGACGTAGCGCCAAGAGAGCTCGGCGACGGCGAGGATCGCCGTCACCTGGAAGAGCGCGCGCAGGAGGTCGGGGCCCCGTGCTTCCTCCGGCGTGGTGAGGACGACGATCGGCAGCGTCCAGAGGTAGATGCCGTAGGAGCGTTCGCCGATCCAGCGCATCGGCCGGCAGCCGACGATCGGCCCGAGCCGCGAGGCGGGGTGGGTGAGCGAGGCGACGGCGAGCATCGAGGCCAAGGCGAGCAGGAGGAAGCCGCCGCGGTAGAGGAAGGGCGAGAACTCGCTCGTCTGCCAGAACATCAGCCCGATCCCCACCAGGCCTACGACTCCCGCCGCCTCGATCGTTCGTCGCGCCTGCGGCGCGATGCGCGCGTGCAGGCGGCGGCTCGGCCAGACCATCGCCAGCGCCGCGCCGACGAGCAGCTCGAGCGCGCGGGTGTCGGTGCCGTAGTAGACGCGCGAGGGATCGAGCGTGGGGCTGTAGAGGATCGCCATCAGGATGCCCGAGGCGAGCGCCGCGCCCAGGGTGACCACCGCGAGCCGGGGGCGGGTCCCGGTCGCGTGCTTGACGTCGGGGACGAAGCGCAGCCCCAGCATCAGCAGGAAGGGCCAGACGATGTAGAACTGCTCCTCGACCGAGAGCGACCAGAGGTGGTTGAGGGGAGAGGGCGGCGCGAAGCGGGCGAAGTAGGAGACGTCGTGGAGGATCAGCCACCAGTTGTTGAAGTAGGCGGCGGCGCTGAGCGCGGCGGTGCGGAAGTCGGGGGGCTGGTGGGGCCCGATCAGCGTCACCCAGGCCGTCACGACGATCAACATCAGGAAGAGGGCGGGGAGCAGCCGGCGGGCTCGCGCCATCCAGAAGGACTTCAACCGGATCCCGCCCCGGTCCACCTGGTTGAGCAGGATGTCGGTGATCAGGTAGCCGCTGAGGGTGAAGAAGACGCCGACGCCGAGCAGGCCGCCTTCCGCCCAGCCGAACTCGAGGTGGTAGAGCATCACGCCGATCACCGCGATCGCCCGCAGCCCGTCGAGGCCGGGCATGTAGCGGCGGTCGCGCTTTACCGGTTCAGGCATAGGGGGACACCATGGCAAGCGCGGTCAGCAGCAACGGCCGTCGGCCCGCGAACTCGAGCGCGACCGCCTCGCCGAGCGAGGTCGCGATGGCGCCGGCGACCGCCGCCTGGCGGGCGGCGAACTTGCCGACCGGCTCCAGCTCCGGGGCGGAGGAGATCGTCGCTTCCGCGGTCGGCGCGTGCATGAAGGCGAGGCAGCCCTTGACCCCCTGGGCGATCAGCCGTGCCCGGTAGTCGGCGCCGGCGGCGACGGGGTGCAGGTCGTCGGCCTGCATCAGCTCGGGCCGGCCGGCGACGGCGCCTGCCCAGTCGGGGACCTGGGTGCCGAGCCGCGAGGCGGCGAACGAGCGGACCACGCGGTTCTTGCCCTCGTTGCCGACGCCGTCGACGACGTAGCCGTGGATCGTCGGCACGACAATGCAGCGGTCGCCGATCGTCGTGGCGACCTTGGCCAAGTTGCCGGCGAGGATCTCCGGATAGGCCGGGTTGTCGTTGGTGCCGGCGGCGAAGACGACCACCGATTGCGAGGGGTCGTAGCTTTCTTCGAAGAGGTCGTAGATCTGGAAGCTGTTGTAGCCGCCGACCGCGTTGGTGGTCAGCGGGATGCCGGGCAGGTAACGCTTCAGGTAGGGGAGGGTGAGGACCTCGAGGCTGTCGCCGACGACGAGCACGCCGCCGCTTCCGCTTGCTGTCGCCCGCGCCGGGGCGAGCGCCATCGCAAGGAAGGCGAGAACGAGAAGCGCCGCCCGCAGCATCAAGCGAATTTCTACACTACTCAGATGCGCTCCGGCCCAGCCGCGACCGCCGGCCTGCTGCTGGCCCTGGCGCTGACCTCCGTGGGCTGTGGTGAGGAGCAGACGGTCGCTACTCCCGTCAAGGCTGCGGCCCCAAGCAAGCCGGCGCGGTCCGTTGCGCCCAAGTGCCGCCGCTTGCTGGGCGAATTCCTCGACGCGATGGAATCGCTCAACAACACGGTCGCGGTGGGACTCGACTACGACGGCTACCTGACCATGGTCAACCGGGTCCGCGCCACGTATGCCGAGGTCGACGCCGATCGCCTGCCGCTGCTCTGCCTCGCCCGGGCCGCTTCGCCCGCCGAGGCCGCGCTCAACTCCTTCATAGCCGCCGCCAACGCCTGGGGCGAGTGCCTCGCCGCCGGTTGCGACTTGGCAAAGGTCGAACCGAAGCTCCAGCGGCTGTGGGCTCGGGCATCCGGCGAGCTCGGCGACGCCCAAACGGGTCTGCGCGCTCTCGCCTCGTCCTAGCTCGGCGCGGGCACTACGTGTAGGCCATCACGGTCAGCTCTTTGAAGCGCAGGACGCCCTCCTCGAGCTCCGGATCGCTGGTCCGCGCCGCGTGGACCGTCACCGAGAGGCTGTCGGGATCGCCAAGGCGCATCGCCGTCTCGGTCACCTCCATAGAGACGTTGATCGGGTGAAGGTGGTGGGGCGGGCGCAGGTCGAAGGCGCTGACCGGGTCCCGTTTCCAGTCGCAATGGCCCTCGCTTCCCCAGCATTCGCCGGGCGCGAAGATCGAGAAGGAGCCGGCGAAGTTGTCGTGATCGCGACCCGCCTCGGGGTCGAGATCGTCGACGTTGAGGTAGACGTAGGCGGTGAACGAGCCGGCGTCGCGTCGCATGTCGACGAACTCGAGGTCGAGGCGCTTCACCCGGTCGAAGGCGATCGGCACGGCAAGCGGTTCCGGCGTCGTCCAGCGCTGCATCAGCCGGTCACCGGGACGGTCGAGGACTGGGCCGCGTACTCGTAGCCGAGCTGCTCGACGTGGAGGACGTCGCGCACGAGCAGCGACGGTCCCTTGGCGAAGGTCAGCGACGTTTCCTGCAGGGCGAGGTCGGGGTCTTCGCCCAGCGGACTGTGCTGCCAGATGCGCCAGAGGCGATCGACCATCGTGTGATGGGCCCAGAAGATCGGGTCGAAGGCGGCCCAGTTTTCGTCCGCCATCTGCCCGCCGTTGCCGCCGACCCAGTTGTGGATGTTGTTGTGAGGACGGACGCAGCGGTTCCAGAACTGCTGGTAGGAGGGGGATTCCATCACCCAGTCGTAGAAGCTGCTCAAGGGGGGCGGCAGTGGCGCCGGAAATCCCGGAATCTGCCCGCCAGGATCGCGCTGGGTTTTGTCCGGCCAGCCCGGCTGCCTTGGCACGCCCATCGGTTCGATCGGCATGCTCGCCAGGACATTTTCTTTCCCTTCGGCTTCGGCATCGCCGTAGGCGGCCGGTATCCCGGCCTCGTCCATCCAGTCCCACCAGGGCAGGGTCACCTCGGAGTCGATTTCCTGCAGCGCCAGCTCGAAGTGGTAGAGGTAGCCGCGGTGCCAGGGGAGGAACAGCTGGTTGCTGTGCTCGCAGATCCCGAGCGGCACTCCGTGCCAGCCGGCGAAGAACTGGAACCCCCGGTTGTCGGGCCTCCTGAGCATCTCCTCCATTGCCGAGCGGAACCGCGTTACTTCTTCTGCGGACATCTGGGTGATGTTCTGCCTGACCTTGAGCGTGCCCCGCTCTCGCCGCGAGCGTGCTGCGACCTGGATGGTCATCTGCCGACCATCCGTCTGCGACGGATCCCGTTGCGGAAGTGGACGAGCACCATGCTCGCGAGGACGGTCACCACGGGCGCAAGGCCGAGCGCGGCCTCCTCGACCGGCACACCCCCGATATGCGCGACGACTCCCATCGGCGCGCAGGCTATGCCAGGAACTGTTCAAGTCAATACCGAAAACTCAGAAAGTCTTGCTCTATGCGGCAACTTGAGGTGGCAGCTCCTTGACCGCCGCCACGCTTTCCCTCCAGGTTTGCCGACTATATTGCCCTGTCATGCCTAGTCGGTCGGCACGGCCCAGCGTCGGAGACTGCCTCGCTCACTATTTCGAGGCGCGGGAATGGGGGGACAAGGCGAAATATCGCGAGCTGAGCAGGAACGCCGGCCTGGCTCGCCAGTGGGTCGAGCGGACGATCGAGGCGCGCGACGGACGAAAGTCTCGCCGTGCGTCACTTCTAAAGATCTCCGCGGCGTTGGAGCTCGACGACGAGGAGAGGCGTGTGCTGCAAGGCGCGGCAGGTCTTCCCAAGGGCAGCCTTAAGGCGACGCAAGCAGAGAAGGTCGAGGAAGGCGAGATCTCGATGCGCCGCGCGGTGCTGCTCCTCACCGCGCCGACTGACCCTCATCTCCTGCCATTGCGAGTCAAACGACGCGACATAGCGACTCGATCCGGTGTCGTTTTCGGGCCGCACGACGTGGTCGTCCGGATCAACACCCCGGCGGACCTCACCGTCCTGGAGTACGCAGACAAGCTGTTCAGCTCCAAGATGCTTCGCACCCTCGAGACGATCCCGATCCGAGACGACCTGCCGATATATGTAGACAGGGAGTTCAGCCAAAGCGAACTGCAGGACGGCGACTATTACTGGGCCATCATCTTCATCGAAGCGCTTACCACGGAGAAGACACCCGAGCCCCGAGACATTTTCTACGACGCCGCGCTCCTTCCCGAGTTCAAGGGCGGCATCCACCTCCTCACCGCCGGGGTGGTCGTGGGCCAGTTCGACACGGTGGTGGAAGTCCTTGCCGCCAACCTTTCGCATCTGCAGAAGTACGTACGAGCGGCCCAAGAGATGGCAAACGACCACAGCAGAGGCGTGCATACGGTCACGTACTTCGCTCGGCGGTGGTCTCAGATACCGGAGAACGCGGCGTTCTAGCCACTCGAGGCGAAACCCGAGCGCGCTCGGGTTTCGACCGCGCCCGCTGGACAGGGCCCCAAGGGGAGCTGATCCTCTCGTGCAATGCACTTACGAGCGAGGAGGGTCAGCATGCGAGTAGGCGAGATCGACATGGTCAGCGAGGCGGCGCGATCGTTCCACGAGAAGGGCTATTCCGTGGTCGATGCGTTTTCAGCGGCTGAGGCAGCCGGATACAGAGAGAAGATCCTCGACCTGCAGGCGCGCGCGGGCGAGGAGGGGAAGGGCGACAGGTGGAGCCTGGAGCACGGCGTCTCGATCACGCCGGTTCCGCTCTGGTCGCTCATCACTCACGAGCAGATACTCGCCGCGGTGCGGGATGCCCTGAAGGCTTGCGACGTGCGCTACGCGGAGCATTCCGAGGTCGAGGTTTGGCGCGGCTGCGGGCACGGCGGCGATCGCGACCCGACCGGCGAGCGTGCGGTGGCGGAGGGCGCATGGCGGCCCGAGTACCGGGTTGTGCGGGTCGCTTGCTATTTCCAGGCTGCCGCCGAGGGGTTCGAGTGGGGCGCGATAGCGGGAAGTCACCGCGCCGATCCGAAGCCACGCCCGTGGACCCGCCGGCTTGGACGCCGGCGGCATGCCCCGAACGTGACCTGGCTCGCGACGAAGCCGACCGAGTGCATCCTGTTCGATCCCCGTCTGATCCACATCAGGGAGCCCGCCGCGGGCGCGACCACGGTTGCCGCCTTCCTGGCGTTCGGCGTGAGCAACGACTACACGCTGCACCACAGGAACTGCTTTGGCCGCGAGGACAAAAATCCCTACAAGCTGGCGCTCGCGGGCTACCTGACCGAAAGAGGGCTCGCCTGACGAGCCTCAGCGCAGCTCGTCGAGCGACTTGACCTCGAGGTCGAACGGTTCGTCGGCGGAGCGCCGGCGGCGGTACGGGGAGACGATGACGCGGTGGACCTCGCCGCAGGCGCAGGGGACTTCGATCGGCCGCGTGTCGGAGGCCGGGTCGGTGTCGACCTTGAGGCGCCGCAGCGTGCCCGTGGGCTTGCAGCCGAAGGAGATCACCCAGCCATGGTCCTCGCGTTCTGTGCGTCGTCCTGTCCCCATGAGCTAATCGGGCGGGATGTTCTGGTTCAGCCGGAAGAGATTGTCAGGGTCGTAGCGACGCTTCAGCGCCTTCAGCCGCTCGTACTTCTTCGCCCCGTATGCCTCGCGGATCCGCTCCTCGCCCTCGCTCATCAGGAAGTTCACATACGTGCCGCCCGTCTGGTGAGGCTCGAGGGCGGACCAGAAGTCGCGCACCCACTCGCGCTCCTCGTCGAAGCCCTCGGGACCGGCGGTCGCCGCGGTGATGTTGAAGGTGTGGCCGGCGCCGCGGCCGCTGAACGCCGTCTCGTCCTCGCCCACCCGCGAGATCGCGCCGCCCATCTGCCAGATCGGAAACGCCGTCAGCGGGGAGCGGATGCGCGTCGCGTGCTCGACCGTGATGTCGATCACCTCGTCGGTGAGCTCCGCCACGTCGCAGGCCCGCATGTAGTACCACTGGCCGTGAGGGAAGGAGGGATCGAACATCGCCTGGTGCTCGAGGAAGGGCTTCGGTTCGCACAAGTCGAGCACGGGCGATCCGAATGCCTTCAAGGGTGCCACCGCTTCTTCTCCCTCCTCCACCGATCCGGCGTGGCAGCAGACGACGGCGACGACCGGCTTGCCGTGAAGCTCGGGCGGGATGAACGGAAGCGGCGGCGCCTTGCGGTGGATCACGATCGTCATCAGCTCGTCCGATGCCGCGGCGATCCAATCCCTGTAGAAGCGCAGCACGTCCGGCGACTCCTCGATCGGCCAGAACACCGGTCCGGCGACCACCTGCGGACCGAGCGGGTTGAGGCGGAACTCGAACCGGGTGACGACCCCGAAGTTCCCCCCGCCGCCGCGGACGCCCCAGAAGAGATCCGGGTTCTCGGCCTCGCTCGCCCGCACGAGCTCGCCCTCGGCGGTGATCAGATCGACCGAGAGGAGCTGGTCGATCGTCAGCCCGTACTTGCGTTGAATCCAGCCGATGCCCCCGCCGAGGGTGAGCCCGGCGAGGCCGGTGTGGGTGACGATTCCGCCCGGAACCGCGAGCCCGTGCGCCTGCGTCTCGCGGTCGAGCTCTCCGAGCAGCACGCCGGCCTCGGCCTTCGCCGTGCCCGCGTCGGGGTCGACGTCGATGCCCTTCATCGCTCCCAGATCGATGACGACGCCGTCGTCGCAGACCGAGTGCCCGGGGAAGCTGTGGCCACCGCTCTTGACGGCGAGGGGGAAACCGGTGCGCTTCGCGAACGTCACGGCGGCGCTCACATCGGCGCTGCCGGCGCACCGCGCGATCAGCGCCGGGCGCCGGTCGATCGAGCCGTTCCAGACCGCCCGCCGCTCATCGTAGGCGGGGTCACTTGCCCGCACGAGCTCCCCCGCAAAGGAGGCCTCCAGCTCGCTCAGTCCTCTGTCCTCGCTCATCGCACCCACGCTGCCACGAGCCTATCGGCCTGGCCAACGGCTCGGATAGGGTCGGGCTGTGGATTTCGCGCTGGTGTTTCTGCTCCCAGCGGCTAGTCTGCCTCAGCCGGTTTATCCGGCTCCACTTGATCGCGACGAAGGGAGCGGCTTGAGCGTCGAGGAGTTCAACGAGATGGGCCCGATCGACTACATCCTCGTCGAGTGGCCGGGCCGCCAACCGAACGGCGAGGTGGCGCCGCACCTCCTCGATTTGGTCGACCGCGGGCTGATCCGAATTCTCGACCTTGCCTTCATCGCCAAGGCCGAGGACGGTTCGATCGCCGGCCTCGAGATCGCCGACGTGGGCAGCGAAGTGACGGAGCTGGCGATCTTCGAGGGCGCCTCCTCCGGGATGCTGTCCGACGAAGACATCGCCGAGGCCGGCGGGGCGCTGGAGCCCGGCACCTCGGCCGCCCTGCTCGTCTTCGAGAACACCTGGGCGGCGCCCTTCGCGAGTGCCGTGCGCCGCTCCGGCGGCCAGCTCGTCGCCAGTGGCCGCATCCCCGTCCAAGCCGTCCTCGCCGCGCTCGACGCGGCCGAGGCCTGAGCAGCAAAGGAGATAACGATGCCAGGACTACTTCGAGGTGTCGCGCGGACCGCCGCCATCGCCGGGACCGCGACCGCCGTCAGCAATCGCGTCTCCAAACGCCAGGGCGAGCGCTGGGTCGAGCAGGAAGCGCCTCCGCAGCAGCCACAGGCCGCGCCGGCTCCGCCTCCACCCGCCGCAGCGTCGACGATCGATCAGCTCAAGGAACTGGGTGAGCTCAAAAGCCAGGGAATCCTCACCGAGGAGGAGTTCGCCGCCCAGAAGGCCAAGCTGCTCGGCTAGCGCTCATAGAGGAGCCCGGCCGCATTGGCCGGGCTCCTCTGAGGCGTTCTAGGCCCGGCTTACGGGCTCGTCCTCGCCGTAGACGACGAGGCCGTGGATGCAGATCACGCAGAGGGCGAAGATCCCCAGCGACCAGAACGGAAAGGCGCCGCCGACCGCGAGGAGGGCGCCGATTGCGCCCAGGGACGCGGCGACCAGCCCGATGACCCGCCCGAACGCGTTGCCGGCGAGCAGAGAGAATCCACCGCAGAGCTGGACGACTCCCAGAATGACGGTGATCCAGCCCCAGGTGCTGAGACCGGAGAACACGTACCGGGTGTTGTCAACGAAGAAGCTGGCATCGCCGATGGCAGCGATGCCATAGATGACGTTCAGCGTGCCCGCAATCAAGAGCAGGATGGCGACGAAAGCAGCTCGGCCAGCACCCCTCATATGTATTCCTTTCGTAGGAGCGGTTTGTGAAATTCAGCACCGCCTGATTCGACGCCGAAGACAGGAACCCCTCTCGAAGTAGCGCCGCAGAGGGCTACTTGCCGCACAAAGGCGTGATCGACCGTCAAGCTGAACCGCCGCTCTGCAAGCGCTTTCAGATGGAGCTAGCCGGACTCGAACCGGCGACCTCCTGGGTGCGATTCGGGGAGGCCATCCTCAGCGTCGACGCCTGAAACATGGCGATTTACAGGGATATTCCTGACTCGCGCCCAAGTGGATGATCTAGCTGGATGCGCGGGGATTAGCGAGGATATGCGGGGAGTCAGCCACTTCTGGCGAGAAGTGGCTGAAATGAGGAGGGCCGGTTCGAGCGCTTTGGTATGGCCGCTGAGACCGCCCCGTGCTTTATGGATGCGGATTGTTTGGCGACTCAGTCCCTGGTCTGCCCCCTGGCTTCCAGCCCGAGTTGGGATGAGCGCCGCGCGGCGAGGACGTCGCGATCGCCGATTGGAGCCAAGACCCTGCCGACGCTGAACAACGATGTGGCGGTCCTTGCGACGTTGCTGGCCGAACTTAAGCTCTCCGTGCTCCGCCGCCACCAGCCGCGCACGCTAGACGAAATCTGTCTGAGCACTTTGGCACCGCTATCTAAATAGGATGCCGCGCATGGCGAGGGGCGCGAGTGGAGATCCAAAGAGTCGACACAGCGAAGTCGTGTCTGGTCGCGGCGGTGAGGACAAGAAGCGACGCTACCTTCCTCGCAGCCGACGCCTGCGGATCGCATTCGCATTCGCACTCGCCCTGCTGGCCGGAACCGCCCACTACATCGGGGAAAACCTCAAGGTTGAGCAAGACGTCGAACTCGTTGTCAGCGCTGACCAAGGCGAAGCGACGGTCGCGATTGCGGCAGAGGAGTCGGGGGTCAGCCCCGGCTGCGGCTGCCAGCACCCGAACTTCGGCAAGCTCGACTGGACCGGCCTCGCCTTGCCTTCAGAGAGCTTCCGGCTCGGGGTTACCGCCGCACCAGCCGACAACGTCTCCGAGGGTCTGTGGCAATTGACCGCGATGGCTCCCGACGCCGGACCGATCGGATGGTACGCGAGTCCCTACGCGACTCTGGAGATGCGGGTAACGGTCAACCGCGAGGGTCGCAGCCTGCTGTTGTTCGATGGCCGAACCACCTTCTTGCAGGTGGTCAGCGTGGCGCCGGTCCAGGTCGAACAGGACCGTCGCTTCCCCTACGCCGCACTGCTCCCGGCCGCGGGCGGGGAGACTACGACGATCTCGCGCTCGCCGGCCCGCCCCGGCGGGGGAGGATTGCTCGACGTCAATAGCACCGCACCAAGCCGGGATTCTTGGGCGAACATTCGCCGGAACGGACCTCGCGGATTGGGCGTCGATGCGAACCAGCGCGGTCCGATGATCGACGTGATCGGGCCGACGACCTTCCGCATCCAGCGCGCGGGGGGCTCCCAGATCTACGCCGGCAAGCAGCTCCTCCGGGGCGTGCTTCCGAACGACGAGGTGACAATACGGTTGCGGACTCCCTATTCGCTACGTCTCTTCCCCAGCCCGGCCCCACAACGCTGGGTGGATGCCCAGCCGACGATCTGGCGCGAGGAACTCGCCGAGTCGGGGGATGCCCCTGCGCAGGCGCGCCGGGAAGCGCGGCGCGGCCCCGCCCTAACCGGGCGCAACATCATCGACGACCCGCTGCCCGAATTTGTCGTTCACCTTTCCCGCCTCTCGGTGCCCGACGAACGGTCCTGGTCGAGCTTCGCTACCCGCTCGGCCGAAAAAGTGACGATGCGACCACTCCTCGCGCCCAGCCCCCACGACATCTTCATAATTGGGAGATTCGGCCTGCCGCCGCTCTCGGCCCGGCCCGAGGTCGGCGTCTTCGGCAATGTGACCCACTATGAGTCCGACGCCGTCCGCGGCGAGATTGTCGCCGACTCGCACGGCTCTCGGATCAGTGACGGCGAGCAGGTCTCGGTCGACTCCTCTGATGGTCTTGACGCGGGCAACTATCGCTTCACGCCGTTGATCTCGGCAGGAGTCCCAACCGAAGAGGCGGCTATTGCCGGCGAGGCTGAGGTAGTGGTCGACGGCGACCCGGTGACGACGCTGGGCTGGCTGCGCTGGGTTGCGGGCGCGATTGCCGCCGCGCTGATCGCCTTGGCCATTACCGCGATCGTCGCCTGGGTAAACCGCGGCCACCCTGATTGATGCTCGCTTGCGAGGGTTCGTCGCGGGGTACCGCAACACCCTTCTAACCACGCTTTAGCGACGGCCAAGCTGGAGAGGCCTGAGTCGCGCTCCAGTGGCGTTTTGTCGCTGAGGAACGCGCCAGGCTCAGGGTAAGAGTGTTGCCTCGACGGTAGCCAGGGGAACCGGTTTAGTACAGGCACCAGTCATTACGAAGGACGCCCAGTGAAAGGGATGTGCGAACACTGGATCCTCCAGCATCTGCAGCTGGGCGCCGCGAAGCGCCTCGCACCGGTTGTGGCCAGCCAGCAGTTCCTGATAGAGATGTGTCATTAGTTTTGGGGTCGATCGATCGGGAACCTTCCAAAGCGACACACATAGGGAGCGGGCTCCGCCCCCAAGGAACGCCCGCGAGAGCCCAACCATGCCCTCGCCTTTAACTAGCTTGCCTAGCCCCGTCTCACATGCGGACAGGATCACGATCTCCGCCTCTATCTCTACTTCCCCCAAGTCGAGCACGAGCAGATGAGGGTTGAGATCGTCCTCGCGGCTCGACGCGAACATCAAGCCGGAGAGCAGCGGCCGCTCTTCGTTGAGCAGACCGTGCGTCGCAAGGTGGATGAAAGAAAAAGGGTGACTGCGGAGCAGTCTGAGGAACTCCTCCTTGGTCGCGGCGGGGCCGGTTCGCACGAGCACCCCATCTCTATGGCCTGCGGTAGAGCCATCAAATTCCTTGATCAGGCGCTCGATGGTCCGGACCTCCTCGACGGAGTGCTTGAGCTCGTTGGAGATTGCCGCGAATGCGGCGAGCCTGGCGGGACGCGTTAGGGCCGGCCGGGAGGAGATCGCCAGTCCGATTGAGGCAGACGGGACGTGGCCGATCGCGTAGCGTCGCATCAACAGGGACAGGCTCCCCCAATGGTACGGCTGCAGCGGAAGGGTCTGCTCGACCCGGTGTGCAAGGGCCAGACCCGACAGCCGTGCCTCTGGGTCCACAATCGCGTCGGCGTGCTGTTCCTCGGTCAGCAGGAGTGAGAACGGCAGTGAATTAAGCACGCCGTCGGCGACGATCAGGAGGCTGGAAACCGACTCTCTGCGCAGCAATCGCTCCGCCGGACGAATCAGTGACTGATAGAGCTCGGAGCCGTGGGGGTAGCGGTGCAAGCCTGCGGACACTGCGGCGACGAGCTCTCGAACCCTGGCTTCGATTTCGCTCACGCCGTGTAGGTCGAACACCTTGAATCTGTTGCGGGTAATACAGAAGAGGATGCCTTTGTGGGCCGAGAGCCGATACTCGAGCAGCGCCGTGCCGTCGTCGAGAAGCTCCTTCTGAACTCGCTCGACGGTGGCGAGTGGGACTGCTGCTTCGCTGTCTGGAGCAAGGGATCGGTTGATCCCACGCAGCTCCCACTCGATGTCGGCAATCTCCGCCTTGAGCTGTTCGTGCCTGGGGTCGGCGGGATCCGTCGTACGCAGAGCCTGATCGGACGCCCGCAACCTCTCCCCCAGCTCGATCCAACGAGAAGCCGGCGTCTCCTCCCGGCCTGGCTGGGTGGTGATCATGTCGAACAGGGCGCGGGAGCGCGCTCGCTCCGCTAGCTCGAATGCCTCCTCGTCTCGGCGGCGAAACAGCAGCAGCGGCATGACGGTGTCGAAGAGATGCTGCTGTGTGGCGAAGAACTGAGTTTGAATCTCCTCGGCAGCGACTTCTCCCCGGGCGCGTTCGAGTTTCTCGAGTAGCCGCCGAAAATGGATGAAGGCTTGGGCGTGCTTTCCACGGTGGAGTTCGATGATGGCCAGGTTCTGCAGCGCGGTCACTACACCGATGGCGTTGCCGTCGTGCTCGTGTCGGGTAAGACTCTGCTCGTACTGAGCGCGGGCGATGCGCTGCGACCGCCATGAGGAGAGGCGGATCCCGAGCGTCATGTACCACACCCATATCCGCGAGCCGCGGTCGAGGCGTACAAGTCGCCGCCGACGGTGGGGCTTGTACCAGGGCACGGGTTCTCCGGCTCGTTCCGGCATTGAGGGCAGATGCAGCAGCGCGAGGTTGTTCTCCACCCGAGTCAGACCGGGGACGTCTCCAAGGGATTCGTTTATCGAGAGTGCCTGCTGGTAGTGGCGCTCTGCGTCTCCGGCGCGGCCCATCCGGTTGAGCGTGTGAGCCAGGTTGTTCTCAGCGAGCGCCTCAGCTTGGCGGTCCTCTAGCTCGCGGGCGAACTGAACCACGGATTCGAGTTGGGAGAGGCGCTCTTCGCCGTCCTCGGTAGCCATCGCCAGGTTGTTGCGGGCTAGCCGCTCGAGATGCCGGTGCCCGGCTGCCACAGCGATCTTCAGCGCACGCTCGAAGAATTGCCGGGCGCCGTCTGCGTCCCCCGTTTGTTCCAGTAGCCGCCCGATGTAGTTGAGGGCGAGGCCCTCGAGTTCTCGTTCGGGTAGGCGGGAAGCGATTTGGCGGCCCCTGTCCAATTCCCGCCGCGCCTCGTCGACCTTCCACAACTCGGCCTGAACCCCGCCGATACGCAGCCGCGTCTCTGCCTCGATCGCCTCATCGTCGAGCTCGACGATGAGGGCGAGGCGTCGCCGAAGTATCGCCAGCGCCGCCGCCGGGCGGCCACGCCTGTACTCCAACCTTGCTATCTCGCTAAGAAAGCCGGCGTGGGCGTACCTCGCTTTGCTTGCCGGGCGCGCCTGCAGTGCCGTTGTGTAGCTCTCGATCGCCCGCTCGGGGTTGCTGCTACGGGTAAAGACGATGCCGAGGTTCGCCAGCACGCGCTCTTCGCCCGTGCCGGAGTCCGTCTGCCGGTAGAGGTCGAGCGCCTGCTCGAAACAGCAGCGGGCGTCGTCGATCTGGTCGCTGCGGAGATACGCGACCCCCAACCGGTTGATCGCTTCCGCCTCGGCCGTCCGATCGGCCCGCCTGCGAGCGAGGGCCAGGAGTTCGAGCGCGTGTCGTTGCATCGCCTCGGCGTCCCCCCGCGTCGCACTCGCGTCCGAGAGCGAGCGTAGGGTTGCGCCGAGTTCGTCGACTGCCTCGGATCCCGAGTTCGGCTTTCCCCCGGGATCGATCAAGGCGGTGGAGCGTCCTCGGAGTCCGGCAGCTCGATCGTCCTTAGGGTTTCCCCGCGCGGTCCCAGGATTGCCACCCGCTCCACCCGCTTCTTGCGCAACTGCCCCAGTCGTGGCGCCAGGCTGGCGACGACGGCCCCGATTGCGGCATCGACCAGATGACCCTCAACAGCATCGAGGATCTGAACCATGATGGCCCCGGTGGGAAACTCACTTCGAGTGACTCCACGGCTTGGCGTCTCCACTACGAACCCGTCCCCCCGCAGAGCATCGGCAATTCCATCCTCCAGTTCGGAGCCCCCCGACAGCTCTGCCTGCACTAGGAGATGAATGGCTCCCGAGTTCACTGCGAGGCCCCTACACGTCGTAGAGAGATCGTCATCGCTTGTTGCCAGATCCGCTTGCGCAGCGACCCGATCGGCGTCGCGATCCGCTTCTCGCCCCAGCTACCTGCTGCGTGTAGTAGCGACGGGCCGTCGGGCGCCCCGGGGCAGAATCAGGTTGCCCTCCGTCCGAGTGGCCAGCCTCCGATCCCGACGCGGTTCTGAAAGCTCGCTCCCGTGTTCCCACGGGAGTAACCTAATACGTGCTCGTCGGTGCACTTGAAGGTACCGGATTTATCTGTGCCAAGGTCGCCATAAGGTGCCGTTATCGGGCGTGGCCAACACGGGCTAGATAGCTACCGAAGCAATCGGGCAAACTCGTCTCGGCTGAGGCCGCTGGCTCGCAGAATGCTTGCGAGCGTCCCTCGCTTGAGCTCGCGGTTCCCGTGAACTGGTACGGGGATCGCGTCCGGGATGTCTGGATGCCGAAGGACGTGATGGCTGCCGCGCACCCGCTTGACATACCAATCCTTCTTTTCGAGGGCGACGATGACTTGCTTGCCGCTGACCGTCGGGAGCTTAGAGCTCACGCCGCGTGAACGGCGACGCTGCTGCGGTGGACGCTTGGGATCGGGAGTCCGTCCTCATGCATCACCTCGAGGTAGGCCTCGATGGCCTCCTTAGCCATCTCGGTGGCTTCTTCGATCGTCTCTCCCTGGGTGGCGACGCTCGGCAGCTCGGGCACGAAGACGCTGAAGCCGCCTTCGGGCTCCGGCTGCAAGATGATCTCGTACTCGCGCTCGATGCTCACGCCCTGAAGCTTACGCGACCTAACCCCGCTGCGAGCTGGGATTGGCACCTAACGAGAGTCACGCGTTCAGGCACTAATTCACATTAGTGCCTGAAAATAGAGGTCGATATGCGGCGATGTGTGGCCATCGACGAATTCTGAAATCGCCGATGTGCAGGGGTTGCTGCAAATGGAGCTAGCCGGACTCGAACCGGCGACCTCCTGGGTGCGATCCAGGCGCTCTTCCAACTGAGCTATAGCCCCGCGTGCGTGGCTGGGAGGATCGTCCCAAAGCCCTCGCAGACGCAAGGATAACCGCATAGTCTTTAGGTTCCCCAGGGATCCCGATGGGCATTCTCGACGACGCGATCAAAGAGCACTTGGAGTTGAAGCGGCAGCACGGCGCCGATGCGTCGGAGTTGCAGCAACTCGAGGACGAGGCGTTCGGCGCCGCGGAGCGACCCGGCGCGGAGGCGACGGCGCCGGATCCGCTTGCCGAGGCGCCGACCGAGTTCATGGCCCAGCCCGATGCGGAGCAGGAGGCACCGGTAGCCGAGGCATCTGAGCCTCCGGCCGAGGAGGGGAGCCGCCCGTCGCCCCGTACCGAGATCGCCGACCTGCAGGAGGCACCGCCCGCGTCGGAGGAGGGTGTCGCCGAGGAGGCGCCCGCCACGGAACACGAGATCCCGAGCGGCCCCTCGACCGAGGAGCGGGAGGCGATCGCCGAGCAGCCGACGGAGATGTACGACCTCGAGGAGGAGCTTGCCTCCTCCGAGGCCCCGGCTCCCTCCGAGGAGGACCTGGTCGAGGAGGAGATGGAAGAGCCGCGACTTGCTCCGGTCGACCCCCTCGCTGCCCTTGACGAAACCGATGGAGAGGTCGAGGTGGAAGCCGCCGGCGCAGGCACCGCCGAGGACGAGGACGAGTACGAGGAGGACGACGACTTCTGGGACGAGAAGCGCCTCTCCGACGAGCTCGACCAGGCGCTCGAGGCTCCGAGCGACTCCGAGGACGAGGAGGCTGTCTTCGAGGACACGGCGCCCGACCCCGAGAAGGCGGACGAGCCCGAGCCGGGGCTCCCGCGCCCCGCAAGCAACGAGGAGGACGTGCTCGAGGAGACCCCGGACTTCCTCGAGGAGACCCCCGAGGACGACCAACTCTGGTTCGAGCAGAAACCGCCGAAGGACTTCGACTTCGACGACTGAGGATGGAGCCAGCCGGGCTCGAACCGGCGACCTCCGCCTTGCAAAGGCGGCGCTCTTCCAGCTGAGCTATGGCCCCTCTGGCCAGATTGTAGGCGCGAATCCGCTCTAGCCTGCGGCGGCGGACGACTCGGGCAGGTTCTGGTCGGCGTGGTAGCTGGAGCGGACCAGGGGGCCGGAGGCGACCGACTCGAAGCCCAGCGCGTGGGCCTCGCGCTCGAGCGCGGCGAACTCGTCCGGGTGCCAGTAGCGCTCGACCGGCAGGTGGTTCTCCGTCGGGCGCAGGTACTGGCCGACAGTCAGCACCTGGACCTTGTGCTCGCGCAGCAGGCCGAACGTCTCGACCATCTCCTCGAAGGACTCGCCGAGGCCGACCATCAGCCCCGACTTGGTGACAACCTCGGCGCCGCCCATCTCCTTTGCCATCCGCAGGACCCGTGCCGAGCGCAGGAACTTGGAGCCGCGCCGCGCCTTCGGGTAGAGCCGCGGCACCGTCTCGACGTTGTGGTTGAAGACGTCGGGGCGCTCGTGGATCACCTTGGCCAGCGGCATCTCCTGGCCGCGGAAGTCGGGGGTGAGGACCTCGACCTTGCACCCGGGCGCCTGCATGCGGATCGAGCGGATCGTGCCGACGAAGGCGCTCGCGCCGTAGTCGGGCAGGTCGTCGCGGTCGACCGAGGTGACGACGGCGTGGCGCAGCCCCATCCGCTTCACCTGGTTGGCGATGCGCAGCGGCTCCAGCGGGTCGTTCCAGCTCGGCACTCCCGTCTTCACGTTGCAGAAGCCGCAGCGCCGCGTGCAGACGTCGCCGAGGATCATGAAGGTCGCCGTGCCGCGCTCCCAGCACTCGCCGACGTTTGGGCAGTTGGCCTCCTCGCAGACGGTGTGCAGGCCCTCGCCGCCGATCTCCGCCTTCAGCCGCCGGTAGGTGGGACCGCCGGGCGCCGGCACCTTCAGCCACGGCGGCTTGCGGGCGCGGCGGAAGGGGACGGCGCCCTCGCCGTCGGCCGCGGTCCCGCCCGGCTTTGCGCGCGAGCGGGTGACGTGGACGCGCTCGCTCGGCGCCGCGGTCGTCTCGGGGGGAACGCTCATGCGACGCCGAGCCTAGCGCTGTCGATCCCCAGGCTCGCCGGCTCGGTCGGCACCGGCGTCCGCTTGAAGACCTTGGCGAAGCGCGCCACGACCGTGCGGGCGAATGCGTCGAGGTCCTGCTCGGCACCCAGCTCGCGGCTGAGCGAGGTCACCCGGCAGTTCTCGATCCCGCAGGGCACCACCCACTCGAACGGCTGCAGGTCGTTGTTGACGTTGACCGCCAGGCCGTGCGTGGTTACGCCGCGGCTGACGTGCACCCCGATCGAGCCGATCTTGCGCGCCGCGTCGACACCTGCCGCCGGGCCCGGCTCCTCGCCCTCGGTCCACACGCCGGTCAGCCCCTCGATCGTCCGCGCGGCGACGCCGTGCTCGTCCAGCGCCCCGATCGCGACCCGCTCCAAGCGCCGCACGTACTCGTGCACGTCGTCGCCGTAGGGCTTCAGCGAGACGATCGGGTAGGCGACCAGCTGCCCCGGCCCGTGGTAGGTGACGCGCCCGCCGCGATCGGTGTCGTGCACCTCGATCCCCTGCAGCTCGTACCACTCGCGCTGCATCGGCAGCTCCTCCTCGTCGGAGCGGCGACCGCGCGTATAGACGGGGGGATGCTCGAGCAGCAGCAGCACGTCGCCGACCTCGCCCTCCTGGCGGGCGCTCTGCAGCCAGCGCTGCGCAACCGACGCCTCCGCGTAGGGTACGAGTCCGCAGTGCACGACGAGGATTTCAGCGCTCACCTTTGAAATCGTTGCACGGCGCTCCCCCTATGCCATTAGAACGCGAATCCCCGCGCGCCTGGCTGGCCTGGCTCGGCGTCTTCATGCCCGTCCTCTTTGCGGCGGTCGCTTACATGACCCTGCGCCCGCCGAGCGTCGACCTCGCCGCGCAGCTCTTCCGCGTCGAGCTCTTCGCCTCCGACGGCTTCCTCGCCTGGAACAACTACTGGTACGGGGGCCATTACCTGCTCGGCTACAGCCTCCTCTTCCCGCCGCTCGGCGCCGCGGTCGGCGCCACCGTGGTCGGCGGCCTCGCCGCGGTCGGCGCCACCGCGCTCTTCGGCCTGTTGGCGCGACGCCACTACGGCTCGCGGGCGCGCCTCGCGACCCTCTGGTTCGGCGCCGGGATGATCGCCACCCTGCTCAGTGGCCGGCTGACCTTCGCGCTCGGCGTGGCGATCGGCCTCGCCGCGCTGCTCGCGCTCGACCGGGGACGGCCGTGGGCGGCTGTGCCGCTCGCCGCGGCGACCTCCTTCGCCAGCCCGGTCGCCGGCTTCTTCCTCGTCCTGATCGGCGTCGCTCTGGCGGCGACCGGGGACCGCACCCGCGGCGCGACCGTCGCCCTGCCCGCCGCGGCGCCGGTTGCGGCGATGGCCCTCGCCTTCGGCTCGACCGGGTCGGAGCCATACGTCCTCTCCAGCTTGGCCGGCACCGTCGCGGTCGGCCTCGGCGTCCTCGTCGTCCTGCCCCGGCGGGCGCGCCTGCTGCGCGTCGGCGCCGGCCTCTACCTGCTTGCCGTCGCCTGTGCCTTCGCGATCCCCAACGCGATGGGCGGCAACGTCGCCCGGCTCAGCTGCCTGCTCGCCGGCCCGCTGGTCTTCCTGGCGCTGGACGGACCGCGCCGCCGCCTGCTGCTCGCGCTGCTCGTGGTGCCGCTCCTCTACTGGCAGTGGCAGGGGGCGATTCGCGACGTCTCCCGCGCCGCCGGCGACCCCGCGGTGCAGCGCGACTTCTACACGCCGCTGCTCGCCGAGCTGGAGGGGCGCAGCGGCGGCGCGCCGGTGCGGATCGAGATCCCGCCGACGCTCGACCGCTGGGAGGTCTATTACATGTCTCCCGAGTTCCTCCTCGCCCGCGGCTGGGAAAGGCAGCAGGAGACGCGCGACTCGCGGCTCTTCGAGAGTCGGCTCACGCCCGCCTCCTACCGCGAGTGGCTGCTCGCCCACGGCGTCACCTACGTCGCCCTCCCCGACGCCACGCTCGACTACATGGCGCAGCGCGAGGAGGCGCTGATCCGTCGCGGCCTGCCTTACCTGGAGCCGGTTTGGCGCAACGGCGATTGGCGGCTGTACGAGGTGACCGGCGCCCGTGGCCTCGTCGACGCGCCGGCGCAACTGACCGCGATCGGCGCCGACTGGTTCGACCTGCGCGCGCCGCGGGCGGGGAGCTTCCTGCTGCGCATTCACTTCAGCCCCTACTGGAACGTCACCCGAGGTACGGGCGTCTGCCTCTACGAGCGCGGGCCATGGACCCTGGTCGACGCCGCCCGCCCGGGCTCGTTCCACGTCGAAACCGCCCTCAGCCCGGGCGGCCTTCTCGGCAAGCACCGCGTCTGCGCCGGCGATTGATGAATTAGACACACCAGGGTGTGCTCAACTCGCCAATCGTTCTCAGAGCGCCAGCGAGAGCGGCTCTTCGAGCAGCGCCCTGACGCGAGCGAGGAACTCGGCCGCGGGGGCGCCGTAGAGGATGCGATGGTCGCAGGCGAGGTCGACCTGCATCAGGTGGGCCGTGGCGATCCGCCCGCCGCGGACCACCGGCCGCTCCTCGATCGCGCCGACGGCGAGGATCGCCGCCTGCGGCGGGTTGATCACGGCGGAGAAGCCTTCGATCCCGTACATCCCCAGGTTGGAGACGGTGAAGGTGGCGCCGGAGAGCTCCGGCGGGGTGATCTGCCCCTCGCGCACTTTGCGCGCCAGCTCGCGCGACTCGGTGGCGATCTGGCGCAGCCCCTTGCGATCGGCGTCGAAGACGGTGGGGACGACGAGCGTGTCCTCGGCTGCGACCGCCACGCCGACGTTGACCCGCGAGTAGAGCTCGAAGCGGCCGTCGCGGTAGGCGCCGTTGGCGCGCGGGTGCTCACGCAGGGCGATCGCGCAGGCCTTGACCACCATGTCGTTGAACGACGGCACGACGTCGCCCGGCACCGCCCGCGCCTTAACCTGCTCCCGCCCAGCCACCGCCTCGCTCATGTCGACCGTCATCCGCAGGTAGAAGTGCGGCGCCGTCGCCTTCGACTCGGACATGCGGCGGGCGATCACCTGCTGCGTCTTCGAAAGCTCCTCGTAAGAGGTATGGCCCTTGGCCGTCTCAGCCGCGGGTCCTGCCGAGGGGGAGGGGGTGTCCGACCGTTCGCTGGGTTCCGCGGAAGAAGCCTTCTCGACATCCGCCTTGACGATGCGACCGCCAGGCCCCGAGCCCTCCAGTTGCGTAAGGTCGAGCCCCTGCTCCTTAGCTAAGCGCTTCGCGAGCGGCGAAGCCTTCGGCCGATGCCCGTCACCGTCAGCTGGTCCGGGGCGGGGTGGGGCAGCGGTAGTCGATTTTGCGCTCTCAGCCTCGACAGCTTCCCGCTCTTCCTCGCGCTCCTCAGGCCCGGACGCCTTGGCTTCAACAGCCTCTCCCACCCGGGCGATCGGGGTACCGATGGGAACAGTCTCACCCTCCTCGACCAGGATCTCGGTCAACGTCCCCTCAACGTCGCTTTCGTAGGCCATGTTCGCCTTGTCCGTCTCGATTTCCACCAGCTCATCGCCGATCGTCACCTCATCGCCGACGGCTTTCAGCCACTGGAGAATCGTCCCCTCCTCCATCGAGTCAGACAATCTCGGCATAACCACGTCAGGCATCGGTCGTCCCTCCGAGTGCGTGTGAGAGAGGGGATCGGGTGTGTCTCGACGATGCCTCGCGAAGCGGCCCCGGCAGGGTGACTCCAGCCGCGAAGCGGCTCAAGGTTCCACCGCCGAAGGCGGTGGTGGGCACTCGGCGAGACACACCCGATCCCCTCACCTAGATGCTCCCCTCCAACGCCGCCAATGCCGCCTGCACCACATGCTCCTCATGCGGAATAGCCGCCTGCTCCAGTCGTTTCGCGTACGGCATGTGGACATCGGCCCCGGTAACCCGCTGCACCGGCGCGTCGAGGTGATCGAAGGCCTGCTCGGTGATCAGCGTCGCCAGGTTGGCGCCGACTCCCCCGTGTGGCCAGCCCTCCTCGACGATCACCGCCCGGTTCGTCTTGCGCACCGAGTCGAGGATCGTGTCGAGGTCGAGCGGACGCAGGGTGCGTGGGTCGATCACCTCGGCCTCGACGCCATGCTCGTGCGAGAGCGTTCGGGCCGCGTCCTCGGCGACGTGGGCCATCTTGAGGATGCCGACGATCGTCACATCGGAGCCCTCGCGCCGCACCGCCGCTTCGCCGAAGCGCAGCACCGGGTCGTCGCCGTCCTCGGCCACCTCGCCCCGCGCCCCGTAGAGGCTCTCGTGCTCGATGAAGATCACCGGGTTGTCGTCGCGGATCGCCGCCTTCAAGAGGGCCTTGCCGTCGGCCGGCGTCGAGGGGCCGGCGACCAGCAACCCCGGCACCTGCAGGTAGAGCGCCTCGAAGCTGTGCGAGTGGGTCGGGCCGAGCTGGTGCCCGCCGCCGCCCGGCATGCGAATCACCAGTGGCACCCGCGCCTGGCCGTTGAACATGTAGGGGATCGCGGCGGCGTGGTTGACGATCTGGTCCAGCGCCAGCAGGGAGAAGTTGACGGTCATCAGCTCGACCACCGGCCGCAGCCCACCCATCGCCGCGCCGACTCCCGCGCCGACGATCGTGTTCTCGGAGATCGGCGTGTCCCGCACGCGCCGCTCGCCGAACTCCTCCAGCAGCCCTTCGGTCACCTTGAAGGCGCCCTGGAAGACGCCGACGTCCTCGCCCATCACGAAAACGGCCTCGTCGCGCCGCATCTCCTCAGCCATCGCGTCGCGCAGCGCCTCTCGCATCCGCAGCGTCGCCATCAGTCCGCCCGCTCCTCGACCTCTTCGGCAACCGTCGGGTCGCCGCCCTCCTCGGCCACCTCCGGCTCGGACCCCTCCTGCGCGTCGCCGTGCTCAGCGGGATTGGGTCGGGGCCCGTCCGGCTGTCCGGCGTAAGCCGCGCCGGCCTCGGCCAGCTCGCGCGCCGCCTCGGGCATCTCCTCTTCCTCGCGCTCGCCGCGGTGCGGCTCCGGGCTGCGCTCGTCGACCGCGTACCAGCCTGCGCCGCTGTCGAGCACGTAGAGGCTTTCGTAGAGGGTGTCGAGCGCCGGCTCGGGCGAGGACTCGGCGAACTCGACCGCGCCGCGTACCCGCTCGTCGGCCTTGTCGCGAACCTCCTGCACCTCGCGCTCGCCGAGCACGCCCGCCTCGACGCAGCGCCGGGCGAAGGCCTCGATCGGGTCTTTGCGCTGCCACTCCTCGACCTCCTCGCGCTCGCGGTAGACCTCGGGGTCGGCGGCGGAGTGGCCGCGGTAGCGGTAGGTGAAGGCCTCGAGGATGGTCGGTCGCCGCTCCTCGCGCGCCTGCCGGATCCCCTCGGCGACGCCCTCGCGGACGGCGATCACGTCCATTCCGTCGATCCGCTCGCCGCTGATCCCGTAGCCCTCGGCCTTCTTCGAGAGGTCGGTCTGGGCCGAGTGGCGCTCGACCGAGGTCCCCATCCCGTAGAGGTTGTTCTCGACCAGGAAGAAGACCGGCAGCTGCCAGAGGGCCGCCAGGTTCATCGTCTCGCCGAAGTTGCCGGTGTTGGAGGCGCCGTCGCCGAACATGCAGACGGTGACCGCGTCCTCGCCCTTGTACTCGGAGGAGAGCGCCAGGCCCGCTGCTATCGGCAGGTTGCCGCCGACGACCCCGTAGCCGCCCATGAAGCGGCGCTCGCGATCGAAGATGTGCATCGAGCCGCCGCGGCCGCCGCTGGTGCCGTCGACCCGGCCGAACAGCTCGGCCATCACCCGCTTGGGGTCGGTGCCGCGGGCGATCGCGTGGCCGTGCGTGCGGTAGGTGCCGATCAGGTAGTCCTCCTCGCGCATCACCGACGCGGTGCCGACGATCGTCGCCTCCTCGCCGATCCCCAGGTGGAGGAAGCCGCCCGCTTTCGCCCGCTGGTACTGCCGCCCGGCCTCCTCCTCGAAGCGCCGGATCAGCGCCATCCGCGCGAGCAGCTCGTAACAGGTGCCGGCGTCGGGGAGATCTGCCACGAGGTCACATTAGCTCGCGGGACCCGCCGCCCACGCCACCGTCAGCTCGCGGCCTCCACCGCCTCCTCCAGCCGGTCGTCACCCCAGAAGACCTGCTCGCCGACGGCGATCGAGGGGACGCCGATCACGCCCCGCTCCGCCGCCGCCTCGGTCGCCTCGATCAGCGCCCGCTTGACGCTTTCGGTCCCGCACACCTTGCCGACCGCATTGGGGTGCAGCTCGCAGGCGGCGGCGGCGATCAGGACGTTGTCGTGCTCGCTCAGGTCGCGGCCGGCGGCGAACTGCTGGCGGAAGGCGGCGAGGGCGAAGGAGACGGTGCGGCCGGTCTGCTTGGCGAAGGTAGCCGCGCGCATCGCGAACAGCATGTTGCCCGGCCAAGGGTCGGGCCAGGCGAGGCGGGGCAGCCCGTACGCGGCGGCGCGCCGCTCGACCTCGGCGATCCCGTCGTCGCGCTCGGGCCCGTTGCCCCACGAGTCGCGGCCGAAGTGCTTGAACAGGCCGCCGAGCAGGATCGGCTGCCACTCCGGCTGCTCCAGCTCGGCGTCGGTGAAGAGGCCGCTGAGCCGCTCCGCGGTCAGGTACGCGTAGGGGGAGCCGAGGTCGAAGTAGAAGGTGGCGCGCTCGCCGCTCAAGCGTGCGTCGCCCAACCGTCCACGGCCCGCGCCGCTTCGAAGATCGCCTCGGAGATCGTCGGGTGGGGATGGACGATCCGCGCCAGCTCCTGGTAGCCGCCCTCCAGCGCCATCGTCGCGACCAGCTCGGCGATCATGTCGCAGGCGCGGTTGCCGACGATGTGGGCGCCGAGGATCTCGCCGTACTTGGAGTCGACGACGAGCTTGACCAGGCCGTCTTTGTCGTCGTAGACGGTCGCCCCGCCGACCGCCCCCAGCTTCAGCTTGCCCACCTTGACGTCGTGCCCGGCCTCCTTTGCCGCCGCCTCGGTGAGGCCGACGCTCGAGACCTGCGGGTGGCAGAAGGTCGCGCCGGCGACGAGGTTCTGGTCGACCGGGTGGGTCTCGGCGCCGGCGGCGTGCTCGACCGCGACGACGCCCTCATCGGAGGCCTTGTGGGCGAGCGCCTTGGCGTTGACCAGGTCGCCGATCGCGTAGACCTTGGGGTTTGAGGTGCGCTGAAACTCGTCGACGCCGACTTTGCCGCCCTCCTCGAGCTCGACCTTGGCCGCGTCGAGCCCGAGGCCCTCGACGTCGGGGGCGCGCCCGCCGGCGATGCAGAGGTAGTCGACCTCGGCCGACTTGTCGCCGTAGGCCAGCATGACGGAGCCCGCGCCGGCCTCGACGCTCTCGACCGGGGCCCCGGTCGAGATCTCGATGCCCTG
>DATDBO010000009.1:0-15625 GCA_036524775.1 Solirubrobacterales bacterium | reverse complement strand
GCAGCTCGACCGAACCCGGATTGAGCTGACCGAGGAAGGGCACGGTGAAGCTGTCGACCGTGACCCCGGCGGAAACCGGCACGATCACCGCCGCGGTCTGCCCGAGCAGCTTCGTCGCCGCGTTCAGCTCGTACATGTCGTCGAGCATGCCGACCGCCGTGATCAGCGCCGCGCCGGCGACGATCGCCCGCGTCTCGGCGTCCCAGGGCAGCCAGATCAGCGCCGCGGCCAAGACGGCGACAAAGATCGCCAGGCCGCCGAGTCGCGGCGTCGGCGCCGCGTGCAGCGAGCGCTCGTCGTCGGGGTGGTCGATCGCCCCGATCCGCCGCGCCAGGCGGTCGGTGAGCGGTACCAGCAGCAGCGCCAGCACCCCGGCGAGGATGAAGGCAAGCAGCGCTTCGACCGCGGCAGGCACGCCTCCAGGCTAGACCGCGTACCTGTCGAACCAGAGCGTGAAGGCGATCAGGCCCCAGAGCTGGCGGCTCAGGTCCTCGCGGCCGGCGCAGTGGCTGTCGAGCAGCGAGGTCACCGTCGCCGGGTCGAGCCAGCCCTGGCGGGAGAGCGTCTCGGCCGAGAGCGTCTCACGCGCGAAGCCCTGCAGCGGGCCGCGCAGCCAGGCGGCGACCGGGATCGAGAAGCCCTGCTTGGGGCCGCGCAGGACCTCCTTGGGCAGCAGCGGCGCCAGGGCGCGGCGCAGCAGCCGCTTCTTGGCCAGGCCGCGCACCTTCAGCGGAGTTGCCAGGCCGAGCGCCGTCGCCGCCACCTCGTTGTCGAGGAAGGGCACGCGCAGCTCGAGCGAGTGGGCCATGCTCGAGCGGTCGGTCTTGACCAGCAGGTCGTCGACCAGGTAGATGCCGAGGTCGACGTCCTGCAGACGGGCCAGCGGCTCGGCGCCGGCGGTCTCCGCGTAGCGCTCGCGGTAGAGGTCGACCGGGTCCCAGCCGGGGTCGCGGCCGCCGAGCAGCGCCGCCTGCAGCTCGCGCGAGAAGATCTCCTTCCAGGCGTGGTGGCGCTCCAGCGGCGGCAGGTGGGCACCGCGGGCGAAGCGCTTCGCTTTGTAATCGAGGCTGACCTTCTCGTCGGAGCTGGGCAGCCGCTCGATCAGCGGCGCGGCGAGGGCGGCGAGGCGGCCGATGCGCGGCGCCAGCAGGTCGGCGACGTAGGTGTAGTAGCCGCCGAACAGCTCGTCTCCCCCCTCCCCCGAGAGGGCGACCTTGACCTCGCCCGCGGCCAGCTCGGAGACGAGCCAGGTGGGCAGCGCCGAGGAGTCGCCGAAGGGCTCGTCGAAGGCCTCGACCAGCTTGGGCAGCAGCTCGACCGCGTCGGGACGGAGGACGATCTCGTGGTGCTCGGTGGAGTAGCGGTCGGCGACGAGGCGGGCCCGATCGAGCTCGTCGAAGCTCGCCTCCTCGAAGCCGACCGAGAAGGTCTTGACCGGCTCGGACTGCTCGCCGGCGGCGAGGGCGACGAGCCCGGCCGAGTCGACCCCGCCGGAGAGCAGCACCCCGACCGGCACGTCGGCGATGAGGTGGGCGCGGACCGAGTCGCGCAGGGTTTCGCGCAGCTCCGCGGCGAGATCGCCCACCGGCCCGCGCCGCGCCGCGCCCGCTTCGACCGGGGCCGGGCGGGCGTAGCGCCGTTGCGTCAGCCCGCCCTCGCGCCAGATCGCCAGCGTGCCCGCGGGCAGCTTGCGCGCCTCGGCGAAGGCGGTCAGCGGCGCCGGGATCGAGTTGAAGGCGAGGTAGGCGGCGACGGCGCGCGGATCGATCTCGCGCGAGAAGCCGGGCTGCGCGAGCATCGCCTTCAGCTCCGAGGCGAAGGAGAGCTCGCCGTCGACGTGGCGGTAGTAGAGCGGCTTGATGCCGAAGCGGTCGCGGGCGAGCAGCAGGCGGCACTCGCGGCCGTCCCAGAGCGCGATCGCGAACATCCCGCGCAGCCGCTCGACGAAGCCCTCGCCGTGCTCCTCGTAGAGGTGGACGAGCACCTCGGTGTCGGAGTGCGTGGCGAAGCGGTGGCCGCGGCGCTCGAGCTCGGCGCGCAGCTCGCGGTAGTTGTAGATCTCGCCGTTCTGGACGACGGTGACGCTGCCGTCCTCGTTGGCGATCGGCTGGTCGCCGCCCTCGAGGTCGATGATCGAGAGGCGGCGCATCGCGAGCGCCACGGCGCCGTCGGCGAAGACTCCGTCGCTGTCGGGGCCGCGGTGGCCGAGGCGGTCGTTCATCCGCCGCACGGCCTCGACGTCGGCGACCGCGCCGCGCCCCGGCGCGGCGATTCCACAGATCCCGCACATGGGGCGGCAGTCTGCCGGCCGCGTCGGCTCAGCCTGGCGCGGCGGGGCCGCGGCCGAAGACCTTGACCACGGTCGCCAAGAGGACGCTGACGTAGAGCGAGGCGGAGCGGTCGGCGATGTACTCCATGTCGTGGGCGAGCTTGTCGGCCCAGGACTCCTCGCGGGTCATCCGCGTCTGGGCGAAGCCGGTCACGCCGGGGCGGACGACCAGCCGCTGCCAGTACTGCGGGATCTCCTCGCAGAGCTCGGTGAAGAAGGCCGGCCGGATCGGCCGCGGGCCGACCACCGCCATGTCGCCGCGCAGCACGTTCCACAGCTGCGGCACCTCGTCGAGGTGGATCTTGCGCAGCACCCGGCCGACGCGGGTGACCTCGAGCTCGGTGCGGCGCGAGAGCTCCTCGCCCAGGTAGGGGCCCAGGCGGTCCTCCGCGTCGGGCCTGAGCGTGCGGAACTTGTACATGCGGAAGAGCCGTCCGCTCCGGCCGACGCGGGCGCCGTGGTAGAAGAGCGGCCGGCCGGAGCTGAGCACGATCGTCACCGCGGTGAGGACGAGCAGCGGCGACAGGACCAGCAGGATCGCCGCCGAGATCAGGACGTCGAGGCCGCGCAAGACCGGGTCCACCGGCCGAGACTCGCCGTCGCCGGCGAGCGCGATGAAGTGCTCCAGCTCGGCCTGTACCTCCGGGGGCAGAGCGAGGGTGTCAGCTGCTGATGTGGCTCGCCGCGCGATGGTCGGCTCCGACGGTACCTAGGATCGTCTCGACGAGGAGAGCCGGGTCGCGCCGGGTCGGGGCGGCGTCAGCGGTGCGCTTGACCAGCTCGATCGCGCGCGGGTCGGTCAGCGGCCGCAGCCTGCCCGACTTGATCAGCGCTTCGTCGACGCCGCCGAGGCGACCGCCGTAGGTGGTGTAGACGGGCGTGCCGAGCGCCGCCGCCTCGCGGTTCATCGTGCCGCCGGCGGAGACGACCAGGTCGGCGAGGGCGACGAGGCTCTGCGCCTCGACCGCGCCCGGCGGCAGGATCAGCGAGGGCAGCGCCAGGCTCTCGACCAGCTCGCGCTGCGCCTCGGTGCGCGGCAGGACGACCGCGTGCACCCCCTCGTCGCTGCCCAGCCGCTGCAGGACCTTGGGGAAGAGCGGGTTCGACTTGCGGTGGTAGAGCGAGACGTCGGGCGGCGGGCGGACGATCACGACGACGCGCTCGGTGTCGACCGAGAGCCGCTCGAGCGCCTCGGGGTCGGGCTCGAAGTCATAGAGGTAGTACTCCTCCTTCAGGCCCGGGTAAGGAAAGTGCTTCTCGGCCGTCACCCCGAAGCGGCGCAGGCGCTCGAGCGGCACCGAGTCGGGGAACATCACCCGCTTCGCCAGCCGGCAGCCGATCCGGTGCTGGGTCACCGCGTACTCGTAGTCGTGCATGTTGCACTCCGGCACGCCGAGCAGCCGCGCCGCAATCGCCAGGTCGTTGGAGCCATGGGCGAGGGCAAGGTCGAACCCCCGGCCGCGACCGAAGCCGACCATCGCCATCGTGCGGGCGCCGAGCCGCTGCGCCTTGCGCAGGCGGGAAGCGCCGCCGTGGCGGCCGATGGGAGTGTGCTCCATGCCGTGCAGCTCGAGCAGCGCCTGGGTCTGCGCGTAGTCGCGCGAGGTGACCTCGACCGTGTGCCCCGCCTCGCGCAGCCGCTCGATGATCGGCCGCAGCACCAGCACGTGCGCGGGCGCGCTCATGTCGACCCAGACCCTCATCGCCGCTCGGCCGCCGGCTTCTCGCGGCCTTCAGGCCGCGGCAGGGACAAGGTGCGGATAGAGGGGGTAGCGATCCATAAGGACCTTCGTGCGCTCGGCCAGACCGTCCTTCTCGGCCTCGAAGTCGCCGGTCAGGGCGGTCGCGATCACGGCGGCGATCTCGGTCAGGTCGTCCTCGACCAGGCCGCGGGTGGTCAGCGCCGGGGTGCCGATGCGCAGGCCGGAGGGGTTCATCGGCGGTCGCTCGTCGAAGGGGATCGCGTTGCGGTTGACGGTGATGCCGACCTCCTCCAGGCGCGCCTCAGCGGTCTTGCCGTCGAGCCCGCTCGGGGTCAGGTCGACCAGGACCAGGTGGACATCGGTGCCGCCGGTCAGCACCGGCACACCGTTTGCTTCGAGGCCGGCGGCCAGCGCCCGCGCGTTGGCGACCGTCTGCCGTTGGCGAGCGCGGAACTCCTCGCTCGCGGCGATCTGCAGCGCCACCGCCTTGGCGGCGATCGTGTGCATCAGCGGCCCGCCCTGCTGGCCGGGGAAGGTCGCTTTGTCGATCGCCTTGGCGTGCTCCTCGCGGCAGAGGATCATGCCGCTGCGCGGTCCGCCGAGCGTCTTGTGGATCGTCGTCGTGACGACGTCGGCGTGCGGCACCGGGTTGGGGTGCTCGCCGGCGGCGACGAGGCCCGCGAAGTGCGCCATGTCGACCATCAGCTTGGCGCCGACCGCGTCGGCAATCGCGCGGAAGGCGGCGAAGTCGAGCTGCCGGGAGTAGGCGGACCAGCCGGCGACGATCAGCGCCGGTTCGTGCTCCTCGGCGAGGCGGGCGACCTCGTCCATGTCGACCCGCATGTCCTCGCGCCGGCAGTGGTAGGGCACCGGGTTGTAGAGCTTGCCGGAGACGTTGATCTTCATCCCGTGGCTGAGGTGGCCGCCGTGATCGAGCGCCATGCCGAGGAAGGTGTCTCCCGGTTCGAGCAGCGCCATGTAAGCGGCGTTGTTGGCCTGGGCGCCGGCGTGCGGCTGCACGTTGGCGTGCTCGGAGCCGAACAGCTCCTTCGCCCGGTCGATCGCCAGCTGCTCGGCGACGTCGACCTCCTCGCAACCGCCGTAGTAGCGCCTGCCGGGGTAGCCCTCGGCGTACTTGTTGGTCAGCACCGAGCCGACCGCTTCGAGCACCGCCTGCGGCACGAAGTTCTCCGAGGCGATCATCTCCAGGGTGCTCTGCTGGCGTCGCAGCTCGGCCTCCAGGACCGCGGCGATCGCCGGATCTACCTCGCTCAGAGGTGCCGCCTGGAGGTTTTCGGGTAGGTCGCTCACCGTGCAGCGACGATACCAACGCCCATGGATAGCCTGCTCGCCGTGAAACGCGTCTCCGCCGCCGCAATCGTCGCCTCGATCCTCGCCTTCGCAGCCCCCGCCGGGGCGGCCCTCGACAACCCCTGCACCGGCCCAAAAGCCGGAGAGCTGCTCTGCCCCGACCTGCGCGTCGGCCCTGCCGCCGACCTCTACGTCGAGCGGGGTGGCCGCTACGGCTACGGCGGCGGCGCCCTGCTGCACGCCGGCAACGACATCCGCTCGCGCGGGAGGGGGCCGATGGAGCTGCGCGGGCGCCGCTACAAGCGCAACTGGATGCGCGCCAATCAGGCGATCTACCGCGTCGGCGGCGGGGTCGAGGTCTTCCGCACCGACGCCAGGCTCCACTTCTACAGCGTCGGCTATGAGTGGGGCGGCTCCTACTGGAAGGTCGAGGACCCGCTCAGCATGGAGATCTGGTCGCTGGACGAGCAGCGCCGGCCACTCGAGCGGGTGCGCAAGGGGCCGAAGGTCTTCTACTGCTTCCGCGACCTCGAGCGCACCGGCGGCGGGTCACGCTCGCCGGCCGGACCGGTCTATCCCGCCTGCAACCAAGACCCGGGGCGCAAGCGAGTGACGCTCGGCACCTCGGTCGGCTGGTCGGACGTCTACCCCTCCGACTACGACCGCCAGTGGGTCAACGTCGGCGGCCTGCGCGGCTGCTACGCCTTCGTCATGCGGGTCGACCCGCGCAACCTGCTCTACGAGGAGCATGAGGGCAACAACCGCTCGACCCGCATCATCCGCCTGCCCTACCGCGACGGCCCGCACTGCTGAGCGGCTCCACTGTTAGTTATGCGCCTATAGGGCACATAACTAACAGTGGAAGGATCAAACCAAAGTTTGGCCTACCGCCTCTGCCGAGAGCGCGCCCTCGCGCAGGATCGTCCACTCGCCGCTCTCGTCGTAGGCGGTCAGGTCGATCACGGTCGATGGCAGGCCGGTCAGCTCGCCGCCGTCGACCGCGAGGTCGACAGCGGCGACGATCTCGGCGGGGACCTCGGTGAAGCTGCCCGGCGCGGGCTCGCCGCTGAGGTTGGCCGAGGTCTGGAAGAGCGGGCACATCGCCCCGGCCAACGGCCCGCCGATCAGGCGCACGCCGAGGCGCGAGCGGTCCGCGCGGCAGGCGAGCGGGTAGCGCTGTTCGGGGTTGGCGACGACCAGGGTCACCGGGCCGGGCAGCAGGGCGGCAACCGCGTCGCGCGTGCACTGCCCCAGCCCCTCGACCAGCTCACGCATCGCCAGCGGCGAGAAGTACATGACCGCGGAGGGCTTGCCGTCGTCGCGGCCCTTGATCCGGTGGATGCGGGCGATCGCCAGCGCGTCGAGCGGGTCGCAGGCGAGTCCGTAGAGGCCGTCTGCGGGAAAGACGGCGACGCCCCCGGCGGCGATCGTGCGCTCCAGCGCAGCCCGCGCCGCCTCCGCGCCGTCACGCTCCATCGAGACGACCTCGCTCATCGCCGCCCCTCGGGCGCTTTTTTCTCGCATAGCGAGAGTAAGGCGCCCGGATTCATCTCCTCCCCCAGACGATGCGCGGGATCCCGGCCAAGTCGGGGCGCGTCTCGACCTCGGCGAAGCCGGCCTCGAAGAGCAGGTCGGCGACCGCCGGCGCCTGGCCGGCGCCGACCTCGAGGGCCAGCGACGGCGCCACCGCGGCGGCGGCCGGAATCGTGGCGCGGATCGCTTCGAGGCCGTCCGGCCCGGCGAGCAGCGCCTCGCGCGGCTCCCACTCGGCCACCTCGGCTGCGAGCTCGGCCCAATCGGCCTCGGCCACGTAGGGCAGGTTGGCGACGACGAGGTCGAAGGACGGGCCGGGATCCGGCAGCATCGCTTCGACCAGCTCGACTCGATCGGCCAGGCCGAGTCGCTCGGCGTTCGCCCGCGCCACGTCCAACGCCGCCGGCGAGGTGTCGGTCGCGACGACCTCGCACTCCGGCAGCTCGTCGGCGATCGCCAGCGCGACCGCGCCGGAGCCGGTGCCGACGTCGAGCAGCCGCGACGGGCGGAGCTCCAGCGCCAGCTCGACCAGCAGCTCGGTCTCCGGCCGCGGGATCAAAACGCGCGGGTCGACCGTCAGCTCGATCGAGCGGAAGCCCCGGCGACCGAGGATGTAGGCGACGGGCTCGCGCCGCAAGCGCCGCCGCACCATCTCGCCGAACCTCCTCCCGGCGCCCGCCGGCACGCCCGCTTCGGGCTCCGCGGCAAGCCGCGCTCGCTCCCACCCGGTCGCCTCCGCGAGCAGCACCTCGGCGTCGAGGCGGGGCGTTTCGACCCCCGTCGCGGCGAGCGCCTCGCTAGCGCCACCGAGGGCCTCGCGGACGCTGCCGGCGATCGCCTCGGCGGCCACGCTCAGGCGGCCGAGGCCGCCGCGGCCTCCAGCCGCCGTCTCTTCTCCTCGGCAGCAAGGGCCTCGGTGAACTCGGACAACCCCCCGGCGAGAACGGCGTCGATGTTGTGCGAGGTCAGCTTGATCCGGTGGTCGGTGACGCGGCCCTGCGGGAAGTTGTAGGTGCGCACCGTCTCCGAGCGCTCGCCGGTCCCGACCTGCGCCTTGCGCTCGGCCGCGACCTTCGCCTGCTGCTCGGCCAGCTCGCGCTCATACAGCCGCGCGCGCAGCACCCGCATCGCCTTCTCGCGATTCTGCAACTGCGACTTCTCGTCCTGCATCGAGACGACGATGCCGCTCGGCTTGTGGGTGATCCGCACCGCCGAATCGGTCGTGTTGACCGACTGCCCCCCCGGCCCCGACGAGCGGTAGACGTCGATCTGCAGGTCGTTCTGGTCGACCTCGACCTCGACCTCCTCCGCCTCGGGCAGGACCGCAATGGTCGCCGTCGAGGTGTGGATGCGGCCCTGCGACTCGGTCTCGGGCACTCGCTGGACGCGGTGGGTGCCGCCCTCGTACTTGAAGACCGAGTAGGCGCCCTCCCCCTTGACCGCGACGGTCACCTCCTTGAAGCCGCCGACCTCGGCCGCCGACTGCGAGAGGACCTCGGTGGCGAAGCCGCGCTCCTCGGCGTAGCGGATGAGCATCTTGTAGAGGTCGCCGGCGAACAGCGCCGCCTCGTCGCCGCCGGTCCCGGCGCGGATCTCGACCAGGACGTTCTTGGCGTCGTTGGGGTCGCGCTCGACCATCGCCAGGCGGATCTCCTCCTCCAGCTTCTCCAGCCTGCCGGGAGCCTCCTCGACGACCTTGCGCAGCTCGGGGTCCTCGCCGTCCTCGGCGAGCAGCTCCCTGGCGCCCTCCAGATCGTCCTTCAGCGTGCGGTACTCCCGCGCCAGCGCCTCTGCCGGCTGCAGCTCTCTGTACTCCCGCCCCACTTCCGCGTAGCGCTGCCGGTCCGAGATCGTCTCGGGGTCCGACATCTCCCGCTCCAGCGCGGCAAAGCGGCTTTCGATCTGCTCGACCAGCGCTTCGATCATGGCCCAACCCTACGGCTAGGCAACGATCTCGATCGGCGACTCTTCCGGCTCGGCGTGCTCTTCCTCGGCCAGCACCTTCTCCAGCGCCGCGATCGCGACCGCGAGCTGCTCTTCGTCGGGCTCGCGGGTAGTCAGGTTCTGCAGCATCAGGCCCGGCCACATCACCGCCCGCACCCAGCGTTTGCGGCGGTTCTTGCCAGCCCACTTGATCACCTCGTAGGAGAGGCCGGCGATCAGCGGGATGCCGAGGATGCGCGAGGCCAGCAGCCAGTACCAGGCGGGCAGGCCGATCGGCGCGAAGACGAAGATCGCCAGCACCATCACGATCAAGAGGAAGCTGGTGCCGCAGCGCGGGTGCAGGCGCGAGTAGAGCTTGGCCCGCTGCGGGACCAGCTCGTCTTCGGCCTCGTAACAGGAGATCGTCTTGTGCTCGGCCCCGTGGTACTCGAAGACGCGGCGCAGGTCGGGCAGTTTGCTGATCACGACGATGTAGCCGATGAAGATCGCCGTGCGCAGGATTCCCTCGACCAGCCAGAAGAGGAAGGCGTTGCCGAGCTGGTCCTTGACCAGGCTGGTGAGGCCGACCGGGACGACGAAGAAGAGGCCGATCGAGAGCGCCAGCGAGAGGACGATCGTCAGGCCCCAGATCCAACCGCCGATCTCTTCCTTCTCGCCCTTCTCGTCCTCCTCCATCTGCGCGTTGGCGGAGATCGCCAGGGCGCGAAAGCCGATCTTCAGCGACTCGCCGAGGGCGACGACGCCGCGCAGCACCGGCACCCGCCAGAGCCGGTGGCGCTTCGCCCAGGGGACGAGCGGCTCGGAGTTGAGCTCGATCTGCCCCTCCGGATTGCGCACCGCGACCGCCCAGGTCGAGACGCCGCGCATCATCACTCCCTCCAGCACCGCCTGTCCGCCGATCGGCGCGTCGCGCTTGGCGACCAGCGCGCCGTCGGGCATGCGCAGCGGGTCTGCCCCGTTGGAGGAGACGGCCTCAGCCGGCGGAGAGCCTGTCTCCGCTGCCATGGCTTACTTCGAGGCCTTGGCGTGCTTGGCGGCTCGTCGCTGGAAGCGCTCGACCCGACCGCCGGTGTCGACCAGCTTCTGCTTGCCGGTGTAGAACGGGTGGCACTCCGAGCAGAGCTCGACGTGCAGGTCCGCCACCGTGGCGCGGGTGTAGAACTGGTTGCCGCACGAGCAATGCACGTTGGCGAGCGTGTACTCGGGGTGAATTCCTGCCTTCATCGCCCCCAAGTCTAGAGAAGTGCGCAAGAACGCCTGCGGGAGGGTTGGGAAAAAGTGTCGCCCTGCCGATAGCTGAGCATGACGCCTGGCCGATCGACCGCCCCGGACAGCCGCCTGGCGCGCTTCCTGCGGGGAGCGCTCGCCGTCGTCCTGCTCGGCGGCACCGTCCTCGTTGCGCTGCATTACTGGCTGGGGATCGGCAGCGGCCTCCACGGCACGCTCAGCGCGGTCGTCTACGACGCGGTCGTGCTCGGTGCCGGAATCGCCTGCCTGGTGCGGGCATCGACCTTCGGCCGCGAGCGGGCCGCCTGGATCCTGATCGGCGCGGCGATCCTCGCCTGGGGCGCCGCCGAGGTCTACTGGTCGGCCGTCATCGAAGACAACCCCAACGCTCCCTACCCCTCGCCCGCCGATGTCGGCTACCTGCTCTTCTACCCGCTCGCCTACGCCGGCCTGGCGCTGCTGGTCCGAGCGCGGGCGCAGGAAATCAACTGGCGCCTCTGGATGGACGGGGCGATCGCCGCCCTCGGCACCGCCGCCCTCGGCGCCGCCTTCGTCTTCGACTACGTCGCCGGCCGAACCGAAGGCACGCCGATCGAAATAGCGACGACTCTCGCCTACCCGCTGGGCGACATCGGCATGCTGGCGATGGTGGTCGGCGTGATCGCGCTCACCGGCTGGCGCCCCGGACGCACCTGGTCGCTGCTGCTGGCGGGCCTGGCGGCATTGGTCGTCGCCGACATCGCCTACACGCTCCAGCTGACCGAGGAAGCCCTGCCGGGCGGCAGCTGGGTCGAACCGATCTACCTGATCGGCGCAGTCTGCCTCGGCGCCTCGGTCTGGCAGCGGGCCGAGGCGGCAGAGATCAGCTCGCCGAAGGAACGGCGCCGCGAGATGGTCGTGCCCGCCGTCTTCGCCGGGGTGATGATCGGCCTCTTCGGGGTCCAGTACGTGAGCGCGACGAGCAGCCTCTCGACCGTGCTCTGGGCGGCGACGATGACCGCGGTCGTCGGCCGCCTCGCGATGAGCGACCGCGAGAACCGCGAGCTGCTCGAGCAGGTGCGGACCGACGCGCTGACCGGGCTCGGCAACCGCGGGCGCCTGCAGGTCGACCTGCCGGACCAGATCGAGGCGGCGAGCGCGGAGGGGCCACTGGCCCTGCTGCTCTTCGACCTGAACGGCTTCAAGCACTACAACGACACCTTCGGCCACCCCGCAGGCGATGAGCTGCTCACGCGGATGGGGGCGGCGCTGCGCCAGGCGCTCGGCAAGGACGGCTTCGCCTACCGGATCGGCGGCGATGAGTTCTGCGTCGTGCTCAGCTGCGCCGAGAGCCGCTTCGACGCCGTCTCCAAGGCGGCGGCGCAAGCCCTGACGGCGAACGGGCCGGGCTACTCGGTCAGCTCCTCCTGGGGACAGGTCACGATCCCGACCGAGGAGGAGGAGTACTCGGCAGCGATGCAGCTCGCCGACACGCGCATGTACGCGCAGAAGGAGTCGCGCCGGCTATCGACCCTCGAGGCCGACGAGGAGCAGATCGATGGTGCGGCCGACCTCGACTCGCATGAGGTCCGGGTCAGCGGCCCTGGCGACCAGCATCGCGGCCTCGTCTAGCGCGCCCATCAGCACGTGGGCGAGCGGGCGGACCGGCTGCTCGGCGATCGCGCCCGCCTCGATCGCGGCTTGGAGCGTCCCCTCTATCAGGCCGAGGCCGTGCTCGGCGGCGATCTCGCGCCAGCGGTCCCAGCCGAGCACCGAGGGGCCGTCGAGCAGGGCGATCTGCTGCACGTCTGGCTCGGTGCAGGCCTGCAGGAACATCTCGGCGCCTGCACGCATCGCCGCCAGCGGCTCGGCGGCGCCGCTCTCGAGCGCGCCCGTCGCGATCCGCTGCGCCAGCTCGATCTCGATCTGCTCGTAGACGGCCGCGAAGAGCTCGCGCTTGCCGTCGAAGTGGTGGTAGAGCGCACCCCGCGTCACCCCCGCCGCGCGGACGATCTCCTCGGTGCCGACCCCGGCGTAGCCACGCTCGGCGAAGAGCTCGCGCGCCGCGGCGACGAGGGCGTTGCGCGTCGTCTCCGAGCGCTCCGCCTGCGTGCGCGCGGCACGCCCCGCCGCCTCCTTCTCTGCCCGTTTGACATTCATACTGTCTGTATGTAATTTACCGCTCCCGTCGGCCGGAACACAACCCTTCGAGGAGGACGCAATGACCCAGTCAGACCAGCGCCGCGAGATCGACCTGCCCGCCGGCCGGATCCGCTACCGCGAGGCCGGCGAGGGCAAGCCGGTCGTCTTCGTCCACGGCTACCTGGTCGACGGCCGCCTCTGGGACGGCGCGGTCGACGCCCTCTCCGACCGCTACCGCTGCCTCGCCCCCGACTGGCCGATCGGCGCCCAGCAGATCGCGATGAAGCCGGATGCAGACCTCTCCCCCTACGGCATCGCAGGAATCATCTCCAGCTTCCTCGAGGCGCTCGATCTCGAGGACGTGACGATCGTCGGCAACGACTCCGGCGGCGCGATGTCGCAGGTCCTGGCGACGCGACACCCGGAGCGGATCGGCCGCCTCGTGCTGACGAACTGCGACACGCTCGAGAACTTCCCCCCCGGCCCGTTCAAGCTGATGCCGCCGCTGGTCAAGCTGCCCGGTGGGATGTCGCTTCTCGCCGCGCCCTTCCGCATCGGCGCCGTCGCCCGCGCCGCTTTCCGACCCTTCACCCGCGATCCACTGCCGGCCGAGCTGATCGCCTCCTGGATGGAGCCCGGTCTCCACGATCCCGGTGTCAAACGCGACCTGAAAAAGGTGACCGTCGGGATGAACAAGCGCTACACGCTCGAGGCGGCGGAGAAGCTGGGCGACTCGCAACTGCCGATCCTGCTCACCTGGGCGCCCCGCGACCGGATCTTCCCGCTCAAGCAGGCGGAGAAGTTCGTGGCCAAGGTCCCCAGCGCACGAATCGTCCAGATCGCCGACTCGCGGACCTTCGTCCCCGTCGACCAGCCGCAGAAGCTGGCCGACGAGATCGCCGCCTTCGCCAAGTAACGGTTCGCGCAAAGTGCGGGGCTTTTCCCGCTAGTAGCGGTTTTTCGTCCGATCGGGCCGCGAAAGTTATGTCAATGCCCCCTACAGGACGGAGATGGATCTATGCCCCAGGAGATCTTCGACCAGGATCGGCCGCCGAGGAGGAGCTCGATGGCACAGCGCCTCGACGACGCCTTCGCGGGCTGCGAGGAGTGGACGATCGCCGCGCCCTCGCCGCGGCGTGCTGATGTCGACATCGCGCCCTGGCTGGAGCGGCCTAGGTCTCTTGATATAGAGGACCGTCGCCACCCTCGGGCAGCGTAAGGCGCCCGCCCTTGGCGGTGATCGCGCCGCACTGGACGCAGTTCGAGGCGGTGACGTGTACGTCGACCTCGGCGGCGCCGTTCTCCAGCTGCTCGTCGGGGATCTCGTAGACCTGCGCCGGGCACATCGATACCCACGTCTGCGCCAGCTCGCGCGGCACCCTGGTCTGGATGCGGACGTGGTTCGGGGCGTCGTCGCGGGTCGCGTTGCCCGACAGGAAGACCGAGTCGAGCTTGTTGAAGGTGACCTCGTTGTCCGGTTTCGGGTACCTCTCGGCCGCCTTGCCGAGGTGCATCGCCGGCTCGGCGTTGTCCTCGACCTTCATGTGGCCGGGCGGGAAGTTGCCTTTGCTCGCGACGAGCATGTTGGCGACGATGCCGCCGCGGATCAGCCCCTTGCTCAGCGGCTGCTTCATGTTGCGTGACTTGTAGAGGTCCTTCTCGATCACCGAGCCGCGGATCATCCCGTCGTAGCTCTCGAAGTTGACCGAGTCGATGTCCTTCTTCAGTGAATCGACGATCGCTTCCGCCGCGTACATCCCGGCGTGCATCGCGTAGTGGACGCCGGCGAGCTCGGCGATGTTGACCATCCCCGCGGCGTCGCCGGCGACCAGCATGCCGGGCACCGAGAAGCGCTTCGGCAGCGCCCAGTAGCCGCCTGAGGGGATCGTCTTCGCGCCCCAGCCGACCCGCTTGCCGCCCTCGATGATCTTGGCGATGAAGGGGTGCTGCTTGAAGCGCTGCAGCTCGTCATGGACGGAGAAGGTGGCGTCGGTGTAGTCGAGGCCGACGACGAGGCCGAAGCAGACCTTGTCCTCGCCCATCGGGTAGATGAAGCTGCCGCCGGCCTCCTTGTATTTACCGCCCCAGCGCAGCGGCCAGCCGAGCGTGTGGATGACGCGGTCGAGTGGCTTCGGCACCTCCCAGACCTCCTTCACGCCGAGCTCCCAGGCCTGCGGGTCTGAGCCCTCGCGCATGTCGAAGTAGTCGTAGGCGGCGTAGGTGAGGTGGCCGATCGTGCCCTCGGCGAGCACCGTCGCCTTGGCGACGACGTCCGAGCCGGGCTCGAAGTTGCCCAGCTCTTCGCCCTCCTTGCCGCGGCCGCGGTCGCCCGAGCGCACGCCCTTGACGATCCGGTCCTCGACCAGGAGCTTGGTCGCGGCGGTCTCGGAGAGGATGTAGACGCCCGCCTCTTCGGCTTTGTCGGCGAGGAAGCGGCCCAACTTCGCGATCGAGAGCGTGTAGGTGCCCTCTTTGCGGAAGTTGGGCGGCGGCGGCTTCAGCGGGATCGCCGCCTTCGAGGTGAGGAAGTAGGTCGCGTCCTTGGTCACCTCTTGGTAGACCGGCGGCCAGTCGCCCGGGTCCATGTCGGGGAAGAGCCGCGTCATCGCCGAGGGGTCGACGTTGGCGCCGGAGAGCAGGTGGGCGCCGGCGACTTTGCCCTTCTCGATCACCGCGACCGGGACTTCGCCGAGCTTCTCGGTCAGCTCCGGCTCGTCCTCGAGCAGCTGCATCAGCTTGTTAGCGCAGGCGAGGCCCGCCGGGCCCCCGCCGACGATCGCGATGCCGACCTCGATGCGGTCGTCGACCGGGTCGGTCGGCGGGCCGATCACGTCGGCGGAGTCGAACGGCGGCGGGTACTCGATGGGCTTGACGGCGGGCATCGCTTGCTCCTTTGCGGTGACTGAGCTCTGCGCTCAGCCCCCCTTCTTCGCTTTGATCGCCTCGGTCAGCTTGGGCACGATCTTGTGCAGGTCGCCGACTACACCAAGGTCCGAGAACTCGAAGATCGGCGCGTTCTGGTCCTTGTTGATCGCCAGGATGTTCTCCGAGTTCTGCATCCCGACCTTGTGCTGGATCGCCCCGGAGATGCCGGCGGCCAGGTAGAGCTTCGGCGCGACCGTCTTGCCGGTCTGGCCGATCTGGGCCGCGTAGGGGTACCAGCCGGCGTCGACCACTGCGCGGGTCGCGGCAACCGCCCCGCCCATCGACTCGGCCAGTTCCTCACACTGCTTGAAGCCCTCCGCAGCACCGAGGCCGCGGCCGCCGCCGACGAGGATCTCGGCGTCCTCGATGTTGACGTCGGCGCCGCGCTGCTCGCCGCGCTGGACCAGCTTCGCCTTCGAGGACCAGGCCGAGAGCTCGACCTCGACGTCGACCACCTCGGCCGTGCCGCCGCTCTCCTTCGCGTCGAAGGCGTTGAGCCGGCCGATGATGATGCCGGGCTCGCTGACGTAGC
>DATDBO010000008.1:0-4116 GCA_036524775.1 Solirubrobacterales bacterium | reverse complement strand
GATCGTGATCGAGGTCAACGGCTCCTAGGAGCCCTCGTGAGCCGCGCCGCGGCCTTCTTCGACCTCGACAAGACCCTGATGGCAGGGTCGAGCGGGATGCAGTTCGCCCGCATCGCCGCCCGGCACGGGATCGTCGGGCGGCGGCAGCTGTCGAGCTGGGCGGTCGAGCACCTGCGCTACCGCCTGCGCGGCACGACCGACGCGCGCACCGAGGAGGTGCTGCGGGTGGCGCGCGAGCTGATCGCCGGCGTGCCCGCGCGCTCGGTCGAGCGGATGAACCCCGAGGTGATGGCGGCGATCCTGCCGCGCGTCTACCCGCAGATGCTCGACGAGGTCTACGCCCACCAGGACGCCGGCCGTGCCACCTTCATCGTCAGTGCCGCCGGCAACGGCGTGGTCGAGCCGCTCGCCGCCGTGCTCGGCATGGACGGCGGCATCGGCACCCGCTATGAGATCGGCGAGGACGGCGCCTTCACCGGCCGCTTCGACGGCCCCTTCGTCTATGGCCCGGGCAAGGTCGAGGCGATGGAGGCGTTCGCCGCCGCGCACGGCATCGACCTGGCCGAGTCCTATGCCTACTCCGACTCGCTCTCCGACCTGCCGATGCTGCGCGCGGTCGGCCGGCCGGTCGCCGTCAACCCCGACCCGGCGCTGGCCGAGCTCGCCCGCGAGGAAGGCTGGCAGACGATGCGCTTCGAGCGCCTCGGCCGCCGCCTCGTCGCCCTCGCCGTCACCGTGCTGGCGACGGTCGCCGGCTTCGGCGCCAGCCGGATCGCCGCCCGTCGCAAGCCACCTCCCCGCCGCTTCCCCGTGCGCCGCTAGGCAGCCCCACATCTACACTCTCGGCATGGCCAGCCAGCCAAAGGCAAAGCCGCTCGAAGAGCGCGAGGCCGGGTTCAAGACCATGTCCGACCACCCGGTCGGGCCGCTCTACGGCCCCGAGGTCGCGCCCGCCGACCCGGAGGAGTCGATCGGTCGCCCGGGCTCGTACCCGTTCACCCGCGGGCCCTACGAGTCGATGTACCGGGGGCGGCTCTGGACGATGCGCCAGTTCGCCGGCTTCGGCACGGTCGAGGAGACCAACGAGCGCTTCCACTACCTGCTCGACCACGGCCAGACGGGGCTCTCGACCGCCTTCGACATGCCGACCCTGATGGGCTACGACTCCGACCACCCGCGCAGCCTCGGCGAGGTCGGTCGCGAGGGCGTCGCCGTCGACAGCCTCGACGACATGGAAGGGCTCTTCGCCGGGATCCCGCTCGGCGGCGTCAGCACCTCGATGACGATCAACGCCCCGGCGGCGATCCTGCTCGCCTTCTATGTCCTCGTCGGCGAGAAGCAGGGCGTCCCGCCCGAGAAGCTCGGCGGCACGATCCAGACCGACATCCTCAAGGAGTACATCGCCCAGAAAGAGTGGTGCTTCCCGATCGAGCCGGCGCTGCGCCTGGTCACCGACATGATCGAGTGGTGCACGGAGAACATGCCGCGCTGGCACCCGGTTTCGATCTCCGGCTACCACATCCGCGAGGCGGGATCGACCGCTCAGCAGGAGCTCGCCTTCACGCTCAAGGACGGCTTCACCTACGTCGAGCGGGCGCTCGAGCGCGGCCTCGACGTCGACGAGTTCGCGCCGCGGCTCTCCTTCTTCTTCAACGCCCACATCGACTTCTTCGAGGAGATCGCCAAGTACCGGGCGGCGCGCCGGATCTGGGCGCGCGAGATGCGCGAGACCTACGGCGCCAAGCGCGAGGAGTCGATGCGGCTGCGCTTCCACGCGCAGACGGCCGGGGTTTCGCTGACCGCGCAGCAGCCGCTCAACAACGTGGTGCGCACCTCGCTCGAGGCGCTCGCGGCGGTGCTCGGCGGCACCCAGTCGCTGCACACCAACTCCTTCGACGAGGCGCTGGCGCTGCCGACCGAGGAGGCGGTGCGCGTCGCCCTGCGCACGCAGCAGGTGATCGCCTTCGAATCGGGCGTCGCCAACACGCCCGACCCGCTCGGCGGCTCCTGGTTCGTCGAGAAGCTGACCGACGAGATGGAGGCCGCCGCCTACGACTACTTCGCCCGCATCGACGAGCTGGGCGGGATGGTCGAGGCGATCCGCGCCAACTTCCCCCAGCGCGAGATCGCCGACGCCTCCTTTGCCTACCAGCGCGAGGTCGACGAGCGCAAGCGGATCGTCGTCGGCGTCAACGACTTCGTCCAGGAGGACGAGCCGGAGACGCCGATCCTGCGCATCGACCCCGCCCTGGAAAGCAAGCCGGCCGAGCGCCTCGCGGCGACCCGCGCGCGCCGCGACGGCGCCGCGGCCGAGGCGGCGCTGGCCGAGCTGAAGCGGGCTGCCGCCGGCGAGGCCAACCTGATGCCGCCGATCCTCGCGGCCGCCCGCGCCCGCACCACCGAGGGCGAGATGATCGCCGCCCTGCAGGAGGTGTTCGGGACGTACACCGAGTCGCCGGTGTTCTAGGGTTCCCGCGCCATGGAGGCAGCCACCGCCCGCAAGATCCGCGTCGTCGTCGCCAAGCCCGGCCTGGACGGGCACGACCGCGGCGCCAAGATCATCGCCCGGGCGCTGCGCGACGCCGGCATGGAGGTGATCTACACCGGCCTGCACCAGACGCCGGAGCAGATCGCCGAGACGGTGATCCAGGAGGACGCCGACGCGGTCGGCCTCTCGATCCTCTCCGGCGCCCACATGACGCTGGTGCCGCGCGTGGTCGAGCTGCTCAAGGAGCAGGGCGTCGAGGACGTCCTGGTCACGGTGGGGGGGACGATCCCGGCCGAGGACATCCCGGAGCTGAAGGAGCTCGGCGTCGCAGCCGTATTCACGCCCGGCGCCGGCACCGACGAGATCGTCGAGTTCATCCGCAGCGGCGCCGAGGAGCGCCACGAGCGCGAAGCGGGCTGACGCGCCCGGTCGGCAGGGCCGAATGGCGCCCGGCCGTCGTGTGATATCGATCACCGCGACTTTCACACGTCCGCGTGCAATGGATAGACTGATTGACTGATCAGTCAACCCTCTGATCAACCCGCCCGAAGCAAGAGCGAAGACAGCCAAGGAGGCTCGAACTTGAAGATCTGCGTCCTGGTCAAGGAGGTTCCGGACGCCGCCGTCCAGAAGCGCATCGACTCGAACACGATGCGTTTGGACCGCAGCGGCGAGAAAAACCTCAACCCCTTCGACACCCATGCCATCGAGGCCGCCATGCAGATCAAGGAGGGCGGCGCGATCCCGGTCGAGGAGGTCGTCGCGGTGACGATGGGCCCCGACTCGGCGGTCCGCGCGCTGCACAAGGCGGTGGCGCTCGGCGCCGACCGCTCGGTGCACCTCTCCGACGACGCCCTGCAGGGCTCCGACGTCTGCGCCACCGGCTACTCGCTGGCCAAGGTGCTCGAGTCCGAGAGCCCGGACCTGGTCCTTCTCGGCCAGCAGTCCGACGACGGCGAGTGCTACACGATCGGCGCCGTCGTCGCCGACCACCTGCAGATGCCCTCGCTGACGCAGGTGATCAAGATCGACGTCGCCGACGGCAAGCTGCGCTGCGAGCGCCAGGCCGAGTACGGCTACGACACGGTCGAGGTCGAGCTGCCCGCCGTGATCAGCGTCGGCGACGCGATCAACGAGCCGCGCTACCCGAGCCTGAAAGCGATCATGGGGGCGAAGAAAAAACCCCTCGACGGCAAGGCGACCGGCGACGTCGGCATCGAAGGCGGCATGGTCGGCGAGGCCGGCTCCAAGACGCAGGTTCTCGCGCTCAACCCGCCGCCCGCCAAGGAGGCCGGCGAGATCATCGAGGACGAGGACACCAACGAGACGGTCGAAAAGATCGTCGCCTGGCTCGACGAGAGGAAGCTGATCTAGATGGCAGGCATCCTGACCTACGCCCTCCACGACGACGAGGGCAACTTCAACAAGAACTCGCTCGGGGCGATCTCCGAGGCGGCCAAGCTGGCCGGCGAAGTCGGCGGCGAGGCCGCCGCGCTGGACCAGCTTCGCCTTCGAGGACCAGGCCGAGAGCTCGACCTCGACGTCGACCACCTCGGCCGTGCCGCCGCTCTCCTTCGCGTCGAAGGCGTTGAGCCGGCCGATGATGATGCCGGGCTCGCTGACGTAGC
>DATDBO010000007.1:0-29089 GCA_036524775.1 Solirubrobacterales bacterium | reverse complement strand
CCTCGGCGGTCCCGTCCTCCGAGGCGTCGTCGGCTACGTAGACCTTGACGCCGGGCAGCGCAGCGCGCAGCGCGGACACCGTCAGCGCGATCCGGTCGGCCTCGTTGCGGGCGGCGACGATCGCCGCCGGCCCGCCGGCCGCCTCAGCTCGCTGCAGCGGGTCTCCGCCGCTCCGCCGTCACGCGCGGATATTCTCCCCCGCCATGGCGGACATCGAGGCGCACATCACCGGCAACGTGTGGAAAGTCGAGGTCGCCGTCGGCGACGAGATCGAGGACGGCGACACCGTCGTGATCCTCGAGTCGATGAAGATGGAGATCCCGGTCGAGGCCGAGGACGACGGCACCGTGAAGGAGATCCGCTGCGAGGAGGGCCAGTCGGTCAGCGAAGGCGATGTCCTCGTCGTGCTGGAGTGAAGTGAACGAGCGGCTCGCCGGCGGCAAGCTCATCCTCGACTCCCCAGCCGAGGCCGTCGTCCGCATCCGCATCTCCAACCCGGAGCGCCGCAACGCGCTCGACCACGAGATCCTCGACGGGCTGGCGGAGACGCTGCCGCAGCTCGATCGGGGGATCGAGTTGCGCTGCGTGCTGATCACCGGCGCCCCGCCCGCCTTCTCCGGCGGGTACGACCTCGCCTCGATTCCCGCGCAGACCTTCGAGCGCGACGCCGAGGCGCTCGTCGCCCACCCCTTCCACAACGCGATGGAGGCGCTCGCCTCCCACCCCTGGCCGACCGTCGCCGCGATCAACGGCCACTGTCTCGGCGGCGGGCTCGAGCTGGCGATCACCTGCGACATGCGGATCTGCGCCGCCGGCGCCAAGCTGGGCATGCCGCCGGCCAAGCTCGGTCTCGTCTACGGCCACACCGGCCTGCGCAAGTTCCTCGACACGGTCGGCCTGGCGCGGACCAAGGAGCTGTTCCTGACCGGGCGCAACTTCCCCGCCGAGCGGGCCGAGCAGATCGGCCTCGTCCACGAGGTGGTCGAGGACGGCGAGCTCGAGGACGCCGCGGTGGCGCTGGCCGAGACGATCGCCGCCAACGCGCCACTCTCGATGCGGGGCAACAAGCAGGCGATCGAAGTGCTCAACTCGAACCCGGTGCTGAGCGAGCAGCAGGAGGGCGGCCTGATCGCGCTGCGCGAGTCGTGCTTCGCCTCAGAGGACCTGCGCGAGGGCATCGAAGCCTTCGCCGCGAAGCGCAAGCCGCACTGGAAGGGACGTTGAGCGCCGGGGGATCCAAGGCCCGCGCCGCCCTCGCCGCCGCCGACCCGACGATGGCGGCGCTGATCGAGCGGGTCGGCGAGATCGATCTGGAGACGCGGCTGCGCCGGCGCAGCGAGGAGCGACCGGCCGACGCCTACGGGGCCCTGCTGCGGGCGATCGTCGGCCAGCAACTCTCGACCAAAGCGGCACGGACGATCTACGGCCGGGTCTGCGACCTCTTCGGCGGCAGCACGCCCTCGCCCGAGCAGCTGCTCGAGGCGAGCGAGGAGGATCTGCGCGCCTGCGGCCTCTCCGGTCGCAAGGTCGAGTACGTCCGCGACCTCGCCGCGCACGTGCTCGACGGCGAGCTGGAGCTGGACCGGCTCGGCGAGCTCTCCGACGAAGCGGTGATCGAGGAGATCGTCGCCGTACGCGGGCTCGGCCAGTGGACGGCGGAGATGTTCCTGCTCTTCCACCTGGAACGACCCGATGTCCTCTCCGGCGGCGACCTTGGCATCCGCAAGGCGGTCCAGGTCGAGTACGAGCTGGAGGAGATGCCGGCGCCGCAGCGGGTGATCGAGATCGGCGAGCCCTGGCAGCCGCACCGCAGCCTCGCCTCGCTCTACCTCTGGGAGTCGCTGGCGGCGGTGCCGGTGGAGTGAGGGGCGGCGTGGGCGAGCGGAAACCCCACCTGCGACTCCGGTTCTGGCTCGGGTACCTGGTCGTGGCGGCGATCGCGCTCGGCTCGGTGGCGATCGCCCTGGTCGTCCGCGATCGTGAAAGCGACAACTTCGAGCGCACGCAGAAGAACCAGGCCGTGCGCGCCGCCCACCAAGCGGAAGCGTTGGCCGCGCTCTCGGTCGGCCAGCTGGCCAGCACCGCCGCCTTCTACCAGGCGGTCGAGGAGCTGACGCAGCACAAGTTCGACGTGATGGCGGACTCGCTGCTCAGCGCCGGCGCGCTCTCGGGAACCGGCCTCGTCCTCGCGGTGCCCGGCGCCCGCCGCAACGAGTTCGAGCGCCTACACGGCTACCCGATCGTCGAGCGCGGGACGATCGGCCTCCCTCGCGCCGACTCCAGGCCGCAGTACTTCCCGCTCGTCTTCGCCGCCTCCGACAGCGGCCTCGAACCGCCCCTCGGCTACGACCTCGGCGCCGACCCCCGGCGCGCCGAGTACCTGCTGCGCGCCCGCGACCGCGGCGAGCCGGCCGCCTCCCGGGTCATGCAACTGCCGATCGGCGGCACCGGGATCAACGTCTTCCACCCGATCTACCGCGACGGCACCGCGGTGGACGACGTCGGGCAGCGCCGCGCCGCGATCTACGGCTTCGCGGTCGGCGCCTTCCACGTGCCGGAGCTGGCCGCGGCGGCGACCGCGGCGCTCGACGAGGGGACTGAGGCGCAGCTGCTCGAGGAGGGCCGCACCGTGCTCGGCCCGCAGCTGCCGCGCGAGGACTCCGCGGCGGCACAGCTGCGAATCGCCGACCGCTCCTGGCTGCTGGTCGTGCGCGATCCCGACCGCCCGGGGGTCGGCCTGCCGGTCCTGATCGCCGTCGTCGGCCTCGCCCTCGCCGCGCTGCTGGGCGCGCTGGTGCTGGTCTGGAGCCGCAGCGAGCGGATGCAGGAGCTGACCCGCCAGGCCGGCCACGACCCGCTGACCGGATTGAAGAACCGGAGGCGGTTCGAGGAGGACATGCGCACCGAGCTCGCCCGCAGCCGCCGCGAGAAGACAGTCGGCGCGGTCCTGATGCTCGACCTCGACAACTTCAAGCAGGTCAACGACACGCTCGGCCACCCGATGGGGGACCGCGTGATCGCCGAGATCGCCGGCGTGCTGAGCGCGCGGATGCGCGCCACCGACGTGGTCGCGCGGCTGGGCGGCGACGAGTTCGCGATCGTGCTGCCGCACTGCGAGCTCGACGAGGCGGAGGACATCGCCGAGGACGTCACCAAGGCGATCCGCCGGCACACCTCGCCGGACGAGGCGGTGCCGCCGATCACCGCCAGCATCGGCATCGCCACCTTCGGCCCCCAGTCCGGCGACGCCGAGGCCGTGATCGCGGCCGCCGACAAGGCGCTGTATGAGGCGAAGCGGGGCGGGCGCGACACGGTGCGCGTCTCCGCCGGCACCGTCCGGGCCGCTTCCTAGCCTGCGCCCCGATGCCGCCCCTGATCGACTTCGAGGAAGCCCTCGCGCTCGGCGAGTTGAGCGACCGCCAGGAGATCGGCGCGCTGGTCGAGCGTGCCTGGGAGGTGCGCAAGGACAACTTCGGCGACTCGACCGACCTGTGCTCGCTGGTCAACGCCAAGTCGGGCGGCTGTGCGGAGGACTGCGGCTTCTGCGCGCAGTCGCGCTACGCCGAGGCAGACACGCCGATGCACGCGATGATGGAGCCCGAGCAGATCCTCGAGCACGCCAAGGCGGCCGAGGCCGCCGGCGCGCACCGCTTCTGCATGGTCACCCAGGGCCAGGGGCTCTCCAAGCGCGACTTCGAGAAGATCGTCGCCGGGGCGGAGCTGGTCGCCGAGCACACCAACCTGAAGCGCTGCGCCTCGATCGGCCACATGTCGGCCGAGCGGGCGAAGCGGCTGCGCGAGGCGGGGATCCAGCGCGTCCACCACAACGTCGAGTCCTCGCGCTCCTACTACCCGGAGGTCTCGAGCACGGTCCGCTACGAGGGTCGGATACGGACGATCGACGCGGTCAAGGAGGCGGGGCTGGAGACCTGCGTCGGCGGCATCCTCAACCTCGGCGAGTCGCCGCGCCAGCGGGTCGAGATGGCCTTCGAGCTGGCCGAGCTGGAGCCGACCTCGGTGCCGATCAATCTGCTCAACCCGCGCGAGGGGACGAAGTTCGGCGACCGGCCGTTGATGGACCCCTGGGAGGTCGTCAAGTGGGTGGCGATCTTCCGCCTGATCATCCCCGGCGCCCTCTTCCGCCTCTGCGGCGGCCGGGTCGAGAACCTCGGCGAGCTGCAGCCGCTGGCGGTCAAAGCGGGGTTGAACGGGGTGATGATGGGCAATTTCCTCACCACCCTCGGCGCCGAGCCGGAGGACGACCGGGCGATGTTCGAGGAGCTCGGCCTGAACGTCGCCCGCCAGCCCGACAACGGCGCCAACCCGCGCCCCGACAACCGCTCCGGCCGACTCGAGGGCGAGACGCCGGCGACGCCGATCGACGAGCTGATCGACAGCCAGGAGGAAGCCAACTTCTGGGATCCCTCGACCCAGCTGCGGGTCGTCAAGAAGACGAAGAAGCCGCCGCCCTACCCGGCCCGCCAGACAGCGGCATGAGTGAGGTCGCCGAGCGGTTGGAGGAGCTTCGCGAGAGCGGGCTCCACCGCCGGTTGCGACTGGTCGAAAGCCCGCAGGGCCCGCGCGTGCTGCTCGACGGCAATCCGGTGCTGCTGCTCTGCTCGAACGACTACCTCGGCCTCGCCGACCGGGCGGAGGTGCGCGACGCCGCCGCCCAGGCGGCGCTGCGCTGGGGCGCCGGAGCGGGCGCCTCGCGGCTGATCTCGGGGAACATGGAGCCGCACCGCCGGCTGGAGGAGCGGCTGGCGGCTTTCAAGGGCTACGAGGCGGCGTTGCTATTCGGCTCCGGCTACCTGGCCAACCTCGGCGCGATCTCGGCCTTGGCCGGCCGAGGAGGGGTCGTCTTCTCCGACGAGCTCAACCACGCCAGCATCGTCGACGGCTGTCGGCTGGCGCGGGCCGAAACCTTCGTCTATCGCCACGGCGACGCCGAGCACCTCGCCTGGGGGCTGCGCGAGGCCGTCGGGCGCGCATCGCTGATCGTCAGCGACGGCGTCTTCTCGATGGACGGCGACGTGGCGCCGCTCGGCGATCTCGTGCGGCTGGCCCGCGAGCACGGGTGCAAGCTGATGGTCGACGAGGCGCACGCGACGGGCGCCCTCGGCCCGGGGGGCCGCGGCTCGGTCGCCGCGGCCGGGCTGAGCGACGAGGTCGACCTCGTCGTCGGCACGCTGGGCAAGGCGCTCGGCTCCTACGGCGCCTACGTCTGCGCGAGCGCCGAGCTGCGTGAGTACCTGCTCAACACGGCGCGCTCGTTCGTCTTCTCCACGGCGCTGCCGCCGCCGAGCCTGGCGGCGGCGACGGCGGCGCTGCAGCTGCTCGAGGAAGGGCCGGGGATGGTCGCCCGGCTGAACGCGAACGCGGCGGTGCTGCGCGAGGGGCTGCGGGCAGAGGGCCTTGCGCCGGGGGGCGAGCGGAGCCAGATCGTGCCGCTGGAGATAGGCGAGGCGCGGCCGACCATGGCGCTGTGCGAGCGGCTGCTCGAACGTGGCGTCTTCGCCCAGGGAATCCGCCCGCCGACGGTGCCGGTGGGCTCCTCCCGCCTGCGCTTCAGCATGATGGCGACCCACGAGGAGGCCGACCTGCGCGAGGCGGCGCGACTGACGGGCGAGGCTGCGCGGGAGCTGGGCTTGACGGCGCCACGACCAACCGCCTCGCTGCCGGTCGCCGCCTGAACGTTCGTGCAGGGCTTCTTCGTCACCGGGACCGGGACCGAGGTCGGCAAGACCGTGGTCGCCGCGAGCATCGCTCGCTCGCTCGCCGCAGAAGGCAAGCGCGTCGCCGTCTTCAAGCCCGCCGTCACCGGCCTGGACGACTATGCCGACGAGGGAAGCGGTGGGGCCGCCCGTCCCGACCACGCGGTGCTCCGCGATGCGGCGGGCAGCACCCAGTCCGACGAGGAGATCGCCCCCTACCGTTACGGGCCGCCGATGTCACCGCACCTGGCGGCCGAGCTGGCGGGAGAGGGGATCGATCCCGCCCGGCTCGCGGCCGCCGCGCGGGAGGCCGCGGCGGAAGCCGACGCGCTCGTCTGCGAGGGCGTCGGCGGCCTGCTCGTACCGCTGACGGCCGACTACCTGGTCCGCGACCTCGCGGTCGAGCTGGGGCTGCCCCTGGTCGTCGCCGCATCCCCCGGCCTCGGCACGATCAACCACACCCTGCTGACGCTCGAGGCGGCACGCGCCGCCGGGCTCGCGGTCGACTCCGTCGTCCTCACCCCCTGGCCCGACGAGCCTTCCCGGGTCGAGCAGTCGAATCGCGAGACGATCGCCGCCCTGGGCCGCGTCAGGGTCGAGACGCTGCCCCGCCTCGACCTCTGATCCCGGTCACGCGGGGTGCTCGAGCTCGCCCCGGTACGGGCCCGGCTTGGGGCGCTGGGCGCCGCCCGGAAAGGCAAGCCGCAGGATCGTCCGCTGCACCATGCCGAGCTGTTGGCCGAACGGCCCGCTGTTGTAGGGGAGGCCGTAGCGCTCGCAGATGTCCTTGACCTGCGGGGCGATCTCGGCGTAGCGGGTGCTCGGCATGTCGGGGAAGAGGTGGTGCTCGACCTGATAGCCGAGGTTGCCGCTGACGACGTGGAAGAGTGGGCTTCCCTCGATGTTCGCTGCGCCGACGAGCTGGCGCACGTACCAGCCCCCGCGAGTCTCGTTCTCGACCTCCTCCGGGTTGAAGGTGTAGGTCTGGTCCGGGAAGTGGCCGCAGAAGATGATCGCGTAGGCCCAGACGTTGCGGACGATGTTCGCCGTGGCGTCCGCCGAGGCGGTGGAGCGGTATGCGTCGCTGCCGCCGCGCAGGGCCGCCTCGAGGGCGCGGGACAGGCCGCCGCGGCGCCTGCGGCCGAGCAGACCGCGGCGCTTGCGACCGCCGCCGCGGCTGCGATTGGCCTCGATCGCGGTGTCGAGAGCGGCCATCGCCAGCCCGCTCAAGAGCGGCCAGGCGATGTAGTCCTTGACGATCTGGCTCTTCGCCTTTTCGCGGATCCCCGCCAGCTCGCGTTTGATCTGGGCTTTCGACTTCTTCCCGGTCCTGATCGCCTCGAAGTCGAGGTCGTGCAGCGCCACCCCCCACTCGAAGAAGGCCGCCAGCACGAGATTGTAGACCGGCTGGAGGAGATAGACCGGATTCCACTTCTGGCGCGGGTCGATGCGCATGATCTCGTAGCCGAGGTCCTTGTCCTTGCCGAGGATGTTGGTGAAGGTGTGGTGGACGTAGTTGTGCGAGTGCTTCCACGCCTCTGAGGTCGAAGCGGTGTCCCAGTCCCAGGTCGAGGAGTTGATCTGGGGATCGTTCATCCAGTCCCACTGGCCGTGCAGGACGTTGTGGCCGATCTCCATGTTCTCGAGGATCTTCGCCATCGAGAGCGTCGCCGTCCCCGCCACCCAGGCCGGCCGGTAGCGCGAGGCGAGCAGCAGCACGCGACCCAGCACCGCGAGGCGGCGTTGCATCGCAATCATGCTCTCGATGTAGCGGCGATCGCGAGTGCCGAGCTCGGCGAACACCCGGTCTTTGAGCGCGTCGAGCTCGCGCCCCAGCTCGTCCAGCTGCTCCTGGGAGAGCCGGCTGAGGGGGTTGGTGGTCTCGGCCGGTGCGGTTTCGGTGCTCGGTGCGGTCATCGTCTGCCTTTCGCTGGTCTCAAAGTGCGATTTCGATCGGGCCCTCGGGTGCGTTGACGCAGGTGCGGATCATTTCCCCCTCGTTGCCGTGGACATCGCCGGTGCGAAGGTCGCGGACTTCGCCGGCGCAGAGCTTTCCCACGCAGGTGTGACAGATGCCCATCCGGCAGCCGAAGGGAAGGACCGCGCCCGCCTCCTCGCCGCCGACGAGGATCGGCGTGCCGCCGTCGCACTCGGCCTCGACGCCGCTCTTGGCGAAGCGCACCATCCCGCCCTCGCCCTCGCCGGGGTCGCCGCCGATCATCGGCTGGAAGCGCTCCATGCTGAGCAGCTCCTCCACTCCCTGCTCGCGCCAGTGCTCGCTCATCGCGTCGAGCATCTCGCCCGGTCCCGAGAGGAAGGCGTGGCGGCGGTGCCAATCGGGGCAGACCTGGTCGAGGTCTGCCGGGGCGATGCGGCCCTGCTCGCCGGTGATCCGCAGCTGCAGGCGGTATCCGCTGTGCGCCTCGTCGATCTCGCGTAGCCGATCGGCGAAGATCACGTCGTCCACCGCCCGGGCGGAGTGGACATGGACCACGTCGCGCACCTCGTCGCTGCGGTGGAGGCTGCGCAGCATGCTCATGATCGGCGTGATCCCGCTGCCGGCGCTGATGAAGAGCAACTTCTCGGGAACCGGCTCGGGCAGGACGAAGGTCCCTTCGACGCCGCCCAGCCTGACGATGTCCCCCGGCCTCGCCTGGCGGACCAGGTAGGGGGAGACCTTGCCGGTGTCGACCAGCTTCGGCGTGATGCTGATGCAACCGTCCGGCCGGTCGGGCTCTGACGTGAGCGAGTAGGCGCGCCAGTGGTGCACTCCCTCGATGACGACTCCGATCCGCAGGTACTGCCCCGGCCGGTGGCCGGTCCACTCGTAGCCGGGACGGATCAGCACCGTGACCGTGTCGGCGGTTTCCTTCTCGATCCGCTCGATCCGTCCGCGCAGCTCGCGGGTCGACCAGAGCGGGTTGATCAGTTCGAGGTAGTCGTCGGGGAGAAGCGGGCTGAAGAGGGCGCGGACCGAGCGCAGGGCCCGCCGCCGCGCGGCAGGGACCTGGGGGGTAGCTCCGCGCTCAGCCATCGGTATTAATGCTACATCGTTTTATGTAATGTTCTGTGAACTCCCGCACGTTGGCTGAACCAGTACCCGCCGCGGCAGAGGTCTAGACGGCATTACCCGCCGCGGCCACGTCTATGTTGGTCTGCGGCGATGCCGGTGGACCACGCTCAGCTCGATCGCGACCATCTCTGGCACCCGTTCACCCAGCAACAGGGCTGGGTCGAGGAAGAGCCCTTGATGATCGACCGGGCCGAGGGCGCGCAGCTGATCGACAGCGAGGGCCGACGCTACATCGACGGCGTCTCTTCGCTCTGGTGCAACGTCCACGGGCATCGTCACCCGGGCATCGACGCGGCCGTGCGCGACCAGCTCGACCGGGTCGCCCACTCGACCATGCTCGGCCTCTCTCACCCCGGCGCCGCCGAGCTGGCGGCGCGCCTGGTCGAGATCGCCCCGCCGGGGCTCACCCGCGTCTTCTACTCGGAGTCGGGCTCGACCGCGACCGAGATCGCGCTGAAGATGGCCTTCCAGTTCCAGCAGCAGCGCGGCGGCCAGCACAGGCGCCGCACCTCCTTCGTCCACCTGCGCGAGGCCTACCACGGCGACACGATCGGCTCGGTTTCCGTAGGCGGCATCGACCTCTTCCACGCCACCTACCGGCCGCTGCTCTTCCCCACCCACGCGGTCGAGCCGGGCGACGCCGGCGACCTGGAGCGCGTCCTCTCCTGCCACGAAGAGGAGATCGCGGCGCTGATCCTCGAGCCGCTCGTCCAGGGCGCCGCCGGCATGCTCGTCCACCCGCCCGGCTACCTGCGCGAAGCGCGCGAGCTCTGCGACCGCTACGGGGTGCTGCTGATCTGCGACGAGGTGGCGACCGGGTTCGGCCGCACCGGGACGATGTTCGCCTGCGAGCAGGAGGACGTCGCGCCCGACCTGCTCTGCCTCGCCAAGGGCCTCACCGGCGGCTACCTGCCGCTGGCGGCGACCATGGCGACGGAGCGGGTCTACGAGGGCTTCCTCGGCGCGCCGGAGGAGGGGCGAACCTTCTTCCACGGCCACACCTACACCGGCAACCCGCTCGCCTGCGCCGCCGCCCTCGCCAGCCTCGAGGCCTTCGAGCGCGAGCGCACGCTGGAGCGCCTGCAGCCGAAGATCGAGCTGCTCGGCGAGCTGCTCGAGCCGGTCGCCGCGATGCCCGAGGTGACCGAGGTGCGCCGCCGCGGCACGATGGTCGGCATCGACCTCGGCGAGCACGACCCGGCGCTCCGCCTCGGGCACCACGTCACCCTGGAGGCCCGCAGGCGCGGCGCCGTCATCCGGCCCCTGAGCGACGTGATCGTCCTCATGCCCCCCCTCTCGATCTCCGAGGCGGAGCTGCGCCGGCTGGTCGAGATAACCGTCGCCTCGATCGAGGCCGCGTGCGTGTCCGCTCATCCGCCGCTTGCGCAAGCGGCGGCGTAGGCTGGCCGAGTGAGCGAGAGGAAACGGGGACCGGCCGAGGCGCCGAACCTGGGCGAGCCGTCGACGCCGCGGCCGTCGGCCTCGGTGGTGCTGCTGCGGCGCGGCGGCAAGCACGGCGACCGGGCGCTCGAGGTGCTGCTGCTGAAGCGGACCGAGGAGGCGAGGTTCATGCCGGGGGTTTGGGTGTTTCCCGGTGGTGGGGTCGATGCGGCCGACGGCGAGGGGGAGGCTGGGTTCAGAGCCTGCGCGGTGCGCGAGTTGGAGGAGGAGGCGGGGATCGCCCTGCCCGAGGACGAGGAGCTGGTGCTGTTCTCGCGCTGGATCACGCCGGAGGTGGTTTCGCGCCGCTTCGACGCCTGGTTCTTCCTCGCGCTCGCCCCCGCCCACACACCGCCCGAGCCCGACGGCGTCGAGACCACCGAGGCCGACTGGTTCGAGCCGCGGGCGGCGCTCGCCGCCCAGGAGGCGGGCGAGATGACGCTCGCCTTCCCGACCATCCACCAACTGAGCTCACTCCTCCCCTACAAGGCGTCGGCCGAGGCGCTCGAGGCCCACCGTGGCCGCGAGGTCGAGCCGATCCTGCCCAAGGTGATCGGCTCGCAGGGGGAGCACCGCGTCGTCCTCCCGGGCGACCCCGACTACCCGGCCTGAGCGGCGCCCTCGCTCGGGAAGGGCTCGAGCCCGGCGTGCCAGGGGCCGGGCGGCCAGGTGTGGATGCCGCTCTCGTCCATCTCCCCTTGCAAGCGTTTGAACAGCTGCCCGGCGTTCTTCAGCGCCTCCTTGAGCTCGGCCTCGCTGCGCTCGCGCAGGTGCCAGAGGAACCAGAGCTGCCGGTCGTTGATCCCGAAGTCGATCTCGCCCGTCATCGTCGTCGTCCAGGCGAGGAAGCCGGGGCTGAACAGCTCGCGCAACTTGACCGGGTCGTACTCGCTCGGCACCGTCGCCAGGAAGCGCTTGTTGAAGTCGATCGACTCGAACTCGACCTTGCGGGCGAAGCGCTGCGTGACGTGCTCGTGACCCTCGACCGACTCGACGTTGAAGGCGGGAACGACCTTCGCCAGGTCGGGCATGTGGGCCTTGGCGAGCAGCGCCGTCGGCAGTACGGCCTTGCTGAAGAACCTGCCGAACTCCTTCTCGTCGGCGTCGCAGCACGACCCCCAGAACCCCTCCGCGAGCTGCCCGGTGAGCCGGTTCGTCCCGCCGACGCAGAGCGCCACCGGCCCGTCCTTGGGGTTGATCCCGCCGACCGGCTCATACGTCAAACCGTTGCGCTCGGCATATCGGCGAACGATTTCGGCCCATTCCGGAGCTTCTCGCTTGGCGCTCATCGGCCGATCCTATGTCCAGCGCCGCGCACCATCCCCTTGCAGCGCCGCACTTGGGAAGTAGGATGCCCAACATGACCATTGCCCTCATAGTCGTCGCCGCGATCATCGTCATCGCGATCCTCTACTTCATCGTCAAGCGCAACTCGTTCATCGCCGCGCGCAACCGGATCGACGAGTCGTGGAGCGGGATCGACGTGCAGCTGAAGCGCCGCCACGACCTCGTCCCCAACCTGGTCGAGACGGTCAAGGGCTACGCCGCGCACGAGAAACAGACCTTCGAGAACGTGACCAAGGCGCGCGCCGATGCGATGTCCGCCGAAGGGGTCGCCGACACGGCGAAGGCCGAGCAAGGCCTGACCGGGGCGCTCGCCGGCCTGCGCGTCGTCGCCGAGAACTACCCGGAACTGCGCGCCACCGAAAACTTCCAGCAGCTCAGCCGCAACCTCTCCGAGCTGGAGGACGAAATCCAGGCCTCGCGGCGGATCTACAACTCCAACGTGCAGGCTTACAACACCGACATAGAACAGTTCCCCGGCTCGATCGTTGCCAACCAGGGCAATTTCACCGCGCGCGAGTTCTTCGAGATCGAAGACAAATCCGAGCGCGAGCCGGTCGCGGTCAGCTTCGACAAATAGGCAAGTCTTCTAACCTTTCGGCATGAGCGCGACGACCGAGGCCACCCTCTGGATCTGCGAGAGCTGCGGCTTCATCTACGACCCCGCGGTCGGCGATCCGGACGGCGGCATCCCGCCCGGGACGAAGTTCGAGGACATCCCCACCGACTGGTTCTGCCCCGTCTGCGGCGCGCGGACCAGCGACTTCCGCCCGCTGGAGCCGGGCGAGGCCTAGGCCGCGAGAGACAGCTCCCGTGACCTACGACTACGACTGGATCGTCGTCGGCTCGGGGTTCGGGGGCTCGGTTTCGGCGCTGCGCCTGGCCGAAAAGGGCCACGACGTCGCCGTGCTGGAGTGCGGCAAGCGCTTCACCGACGAGGACTTCCCCAAGTCCACCTGGGACAGCAAACGTTATTTCTGGGCGCCGCGGATGGGGATGAAGGGGATCTTCCGGCTCAGCCTCTTCCGCGACGTCGCCGTGGTCAGCGGCTGCGGGGTCGGCGGCGGCAGCCTCGGCTACGCCAACACGCTCTACGTCCCCCCATCGCCCTTCTTCGAGGACCCGCAGTGGGCCGACCTCGAGGACTGGCAGCGCACCCTCGCGCCGCACTACGAAACCGCCCAGCGGATGCTCGGCGTCGTCGTCCACGACAACGACGACCCGGCCGACCAGCTCCTGCGCGAGCTCGGCGAGGAGCTGGGCGTCGCCGACACCTACCGCAAGACGCCGATCGGCGTCTATCTCGACAACCCCGGCCAGACCGTCGCCGACCCCTTCTTCGAAGGCGAGGGACCGGAGCGCACCGGCTGCATGCAGTGCGGCCGCTGCATGGTCGGCTGCCCGCATGGCGCCAAGAACACGCTGGTCAAGAACTACCTCTGGCTGGCTGAGCACCGCGGCGTCGAGGTGCAGGCCGAGCGCACCGTCACCGACATCCGCCCGCTCGGCGCCGCCGACGGCAGCGACGGCTACGCGGTGACCAGCGAGCGCTCCGGCCTGCTGCGTGGGCGCAAGCGGCGCACGCTCACCGCCCGCGGCGTGATCGTCGCCGCCGGCCCGCTCGGCACCAACAAGCTCTTGCAGCGCTGCCGCCTGGGCGGCTCGCTGCCGCGCATCTCCTCGCGGCTCGGCGAGCTGGTCCGCACCAACAGCGAGAGCATCCTCGCAGTCAGGGTGCCGAAGGACTACCCGGAAGACCTCACGCGGCGAGTCGCAATCACCTCCAGCATCTACCCCGACCCGAACACCCATATCGAGACGGTGACCTACGGCAAGGCGGGCGACTCGATGAGCACGCTCAACACGCTGCTGGTCGGCGACGGGACGCGGGTGACGCGACCGCTGAAGCTGCTCGGCCAGATCGTCCGTCACCCGCTCCGGTTCCTCGAGGTCCTCTGGCCGTTCGGCACCTCGCACCGCACGATCATCCTGCTGGTCATGCAGACGCTCGACAACGCGATCGCCCTGCGGCCGAAGCTGAAGCGCAACGGCGAGGTGCGGCTGCAAACCGAGCAGGACCCCGAGAAGCCCAACCCGACCTTCATCCCGGTCGCCAACAAGGCGGCCGAATGGATGGCCGAGCGGACCGGCGGGATCGCGCAGAGCTCGATAATGGAGGCGACGCTGAACGTCCCCACCACCGCCCACATCCTCGGCGGCGCGGTGATCGGTCACGGCCCCGAGGACGGCGTCGTCGACGCTCGCCAGCGCGTCTTCGGCTACGAGAACCTGATGGTCTGCGACGGCGCCGCGATCCCGGCCAACGTCGGCGTCAACCCGAGCCTGACGATCACCGCCCTGGCCGAGCACGCGATGGCCGGCGTGCCCCCCAAAGAGGGGGCCGAGCCGCGCTCCCTTCCGGAGTCGGCCCGGCCCGCCGTCGCCGCCTAGCGCGGCGAGGCGCTCGCTCAGCTCGACGCGAAGCGCTCTTCCACATAGCTCCAATTGACGACGTTCCAGAACGCGTCGATGTAGTCGGGGCGCTTGTTCTGGTACTTGAGGTAGTAGGCGTGCTCCCAGACATCGCAGCCGAGCAGCGGCGCCTTGCCGTCGGAGATCGGCGAGTCCTGGTTCGGGGTCTTGGCGATCGCGACGCCATCGCCGTCCTTGACCAGCCAGGCCCAGCCGGAGCCGAACTGGCCGATGCCCGCTTCTTTGAACTTCGCCTTGAAGTCCTCGAAGGAGCCGAAGGCGGCGTCGATCGCGCTCGCCAGCTCGCCGCCCGGCGCGCCGCCGCCGTCGGGGCTGAGCATCTGCCAGAAGAGCGAGTGGTTGTAGTGGCCGCCGCCGTTGTTGCGCACCGGGCCCTGCTTGTCGGCGGGCAGGCTGTCGAGGCTCTGCAGCACCTCCTCGACGTCACGGTCGGCCCACTCGGTTCCCTCCAGGGCGCCGTTGGCTTTGTCGACGTAGGCCTGGTGGTGCTTGTCGTGATGGACGCGCATCGTCGCCTCGTCGATGTGGGGCTCGAGCGCGTCGTACTCGTAGGGAAGGTCGGGGACCGTGAAGGCCATCTGGAAGCTCCTTGTTTTGGTTTGCCAGCGGGGAGGGTAGCGGTGCCGACTGAGTGGGGTTACCGTCAAGTGTTGCTATGGCAGTAGAGCGACAAAGAGACGAGGAGGCCGTCGTCCCCGGACCGGGGGCGGACGAGCAGCTTGCCCGCGACCGCGAGCTCTGGCGGCGCTTCGCCGCAACCCGCGACCCGGCGATCCGCGAGGAGCTCGTGCGGCGCAACATGCCCTTCGCCAAGCGCCTCGCTCTCCGCTACCGCGGCGCCAGCGAGTCCTTCGACGATCTCCTTCAGGTGGCCAACCTCGGATTGCTGAACGCCGTGGATCGCTTCGATCCCGAGCGCGGCATCCCCTTCACCGCCTTCGCCTCGCCGACCATCCTCGGCGAGCTCAAACGCCACTTCCGCGACCGCGTCTGGACGGTGAGGGTGCCGCGCGGCCTGCACGACCGCATGGCCGAGGTCGACAAGGCGATCACCGACCTGACCAAAGAGCTGCAGCGCTCGCCATCGGTCGGCGAGATAGCCAAGCGGCTCGAGCTGGAGCAGACCGACGTGCTCGAGGTGATGGAGGCCAACCACAATCGCCGGCCGCTCTCGCTCGACCGTCCCGCGGGGCCGGAGGACTCCGAGGAATCGCCGCCCACCGAGTGGATCGGCGAGGAGGACGAGGCATACGAGCTGGTCGAGGGGCGGATCGCCCTCGACGCGGCGCTTCCCTACCTGGACGAGCGCGAGCGCCTCGTCCTCCGCCTGCGCTTCGCCGAGGACATGACGCAGTCGCAGATCGCCGAGCGGATCGGCCACTCGCAGATGCACGTCTCGCGGATCCTGCGGCGGGCGTTGGCGCGGATCCGCGAGCAGATCAGGGAGCAGCGGCAAAGCGGATGACGAGGTACTCGCCGTCGTCGGATTCCTCGATGGCGAGCTCGTCGGCGAGCGCCTCCAGCGAGCCGCCGACGTCGGGCACCTCGAGCTCCTCGCGGATGCGCGCGGCGGCGCCCGCTTCCATCGGCCCGAGGCGCAGGTCGATGCCCTTCGAGCGCTCCTCGAGCCCGAGCCGCACGCGGCCGTCGCTGAAGCGCTCGGGCGCGGCGACGGCGATCGCGTCGGTGACCAGCACCGCGTCGGAGACACGGTCGACGGAGAGGTCGCGGCGCGCGGCAAGCGCGCCGACCACCCTGGCGAGCACCGGCGAGAGCAGCTCGGAGCGGTCGATCACGACCTCGGTCCGGTCGTCGGGCAGCGGCTTCATCTCGACCGTGTCGCCCCTGCCGTCGGCGCCGCCGCCCTGCAGGGGGACCCGCATCGTGATCTCGGTGCCGCGGTCGAGCCCGCCCGCGATCGAGAAGCTGCTGGAGAGCGCGGCGATCAACGAGAGGCCGAGCCGCAGGCTGTCGCGCTCGCTGTCGTCTGCCTGGGGCCTGATGCCGATGCCCTCGTCGCGGACGACCACGGTCAGCCCGTCGGGGTCGGCCTTCGCCTCCACCTCGAGCGGTCCGGGCCGCCCGTCGTAGGCGTGGACGACGACGTTCATGCAGGCCTCGGTGACGACCGTCTTGAGGTCGGCGAGGCCGGGTTCGTCCATGCCGATCTCCTCGGCCAGCCCCGCAAGCGCATGGCGGACGACGGCGACGTTCTCCGGTTTTGCAGGTAAGAGCATCTGCAGCCCCCTGGGCCTGTCTTCGATCGCCTGGGTGTCGGAGCTTGTTCCCATCGTGTCGCCCGAGGGACAACACGCCCCATTGGCGAGAACGAGCATATTCGTAGGGCTCTAGGTGTCCTCGCTACCCACGCGCTTCTCGGCACAAACCGCTGATGTAGGATCGGGCCGGTGAGCCTGGTTCCATTCGAGGTGCAGAGCGAGGAGCTCGAGGACGGGATCCGCGTGTTCACAGTCCGCGGGGAGCTGGACATGAGCACGGCGCCCGAGTTGGAGCGAGCCCTGGAGGGCGCGCTCGCCGACCCCGATTCCTCGATCATGCTCGACCTCTGCGAGTGCGAGTTCATCGACTCGACCGGGATCGCCCTGATCGTGCGCGCCTGGCAGCGGCTCGACCGGGGAGCCGGCGGCGACGGGAGGGGCCACTTGGTCCTCTGCTCGCACAACCATCAGGTGAGAAGGCTGCTCAAGATCACCGGCGTCGAAAGCTCTATCTCGATGCACGAGGGCCGCGAAGCGGCTCTGGCCGAGCTGCGCGGCTGAGCAGCCGCCCCCGCTCGCTTCGAATCGCCGGACCGGGGGTATCCGGGGCCCCATGGCAATCTTGAAGAGGGCGGTGGGCGAGTTCCGCCGCGACAACCTCACCGACTGGGCCGCGGCGCTCACCTACTACAGCCTGCTCTCGGTCTTCCCGGCGCTGATCGCGATGGTTTCGCTGATCGGCCTCTTCGGCGATCCGACCTCGACCACCGAAAGCCTGACCGAGATCGTCGCCTCGCTCGGACCGGACTCGGCGGTCGAGACGTTCTCCGGCCCGATCGAATCGGTCGCCTCGAGCCGCGGCACGGCGGGGTTCGCCTTCGTCTTCGGCCTGGCGGCGGCGCTGTGGTCGGCCTCGGGCTACGTCGGCGCCTTCATCCGTGCCTCCAACGTCATCTACGAAACCGAGGAGGGCCGGCCGTTCTGGAAGCTGCGCCCGCTGCAGCTCGCCGTCACCGTGCTCTTGATCGTGGCGATGGCGCTGCTCGCGGTCGCCCTGGTCCTGACCGGGCCCGTGGTCGACGCCGTCGCCGGGCCGGTCGGCATCGGCGACACCGCGGTCGCGATCTGGAACGTCGCCAAGTGGCCTGCGATGGCGGCGGTCTTCCTCGCCATGATCGCGCTGCTCTACTACGCCTCGCCGAACGCCAGGCTGCGCGGCTTCAAGTGGGTCACCCCCGGAAGCGTGGTGGCGATCGTCGTCTGGGCCCTCGCCTCGGCCGCCTTCGCCTTCTACGTCGCCAACTTCGGCTCCTACGACAAGACCTACGGCACCCTCGCCGGGCTCGTCGCGCTGATGGTCTGGCTCTGGATCGGCAACCTGGCGATCCTCTTCGGCCACCAGCTGAACGCCGAGATCGAGCGCGGCGCCGAGATCGAGGAAGGCCGTGGTGAGGCGAAGGAGGAGATCCAGCTCGAGCCGCGCCAGGCGCCCTGAGTCAGACCGTGACCATCGCGAAGCGCGCGACCGCCTCCTCCGGATCGGGGAAGACCTCGCCGCGGACGAAGCGGCCGTCGCGCACCCCCCAGATCCAGGCAACGGGGACGTCGCGGATGCCGAGCTCGCGACTGCGCGCGTAGGCGCGACCGCGGACGAGCAGCGAGTCGCCGCGCCGCTCGACCTGGCTCGGCGTGATCTGCAGCTCTTCCCAGATCTCGGCGACGTCGGCGAGGTAGTCGCTGAGGCCGTCGCGGCCCTTGTAGGGGGCGTCGCGGCCGACCGCTTCGGCGGTGACGATCGGGAAGAACTCCATCTCGTCGTCGCAGAGGTCGGCGATGCAGTCCTCCTCGCGCCGGTTGAAGCACGCGTAGAGCCGCTCGACCAGCTCGAGCTGAGCCGGGTCAGGCATCGTCGCCCCCGACGCTGAGTGCGGGCGCCGCGCGCTCTTCGGAGAAGACGGCGGGGGCCTCCGGCCGGTCGGCCGAGGCGCGGGCGATGGCGAGCACGGCGACGTCGTCTTCGAAGCGACCATCGGTGAAGGCGTGCAGGGAGCCCTCGAGCCGTTGCACGGCAAGGGCCGGGTTGGTCGCCCCGCGAAGGCGGGCGTGCAGGCGCGCCTCGCCGAAACGCCCCTCCGGCCCCTCCGCCTCGGTGATGCCGTCGGTGACGACGACGAGCTGCTGCCCGGGCTCGACCTCACAGCGGGAGATCTCCCACTCGGCGTCGTCGAAGGCGCCGAGCACGGGGTCGGCTGCGACCACCTCGGTGACCCGCTCGCCGTCGACCAGCAGCGGCGGCGGGTGGCCGGCCACCGCGACCCGCACCGGTTCGAAGCGGTCCTCGCTGAGGGTCATCGCCGCCAGGCTGCAGAGGGCGGCGTCGCCCCGCGCCAGCAGTGCCCGGTTGAGCGTGCGCAGGGCGACGAGGGGGTCGTCGGTGAGGACCGCCGCGGTGCGCAGGGTGTAGCGGGCGACCGCCGTGATCGAGGCGGCTTGGGCGCCGCGCCCGGTCACGTCGCCGATCACCAGCATCCACCCGCCCGGCACCCGGAAGACGTCGTAGAAGTCGCCGCCGACCTCGTTCTCAGCCCCCGCCGGCCGGTACATCGCAGCGATCGACCAGCCCGGGATGTGCGGCAGCGGCGGCGGCAGCAGCCCCCGCTGCAGCGTTTCGGCGATCTCCGCGCGCGCCCGCTCGGCCCGCTCGAGGTCGGCGAAGAGGCCGGAGTTGTCGAGCGCCAAGGCGACGCGACCGGAGAGGATCCAGGCGAAGCGGGCGTCCTCCTGTCGGTAGCGACGCCCGGACCAAGCGGTGACGAGGGTCAGCGTGCCGGTGATTTCGCCGCGTGCCTGCAGCGCGACGGTCACCGCCGAGCGCAGGCCGAGGTCGCGGAGGAACTCGAAGTCCTCCTCGTCGTGGGCGAGCGAGCGGATGTCCTGCTCGGACAGCCGCTCGAAGAAGCGCGGCTCGAGCGAGGAATCATGGTCGCCGTCGACCATCTCGGGCGGGGTCGAGGGCATCCGTTCGGTCAGCGCCCGCTCGAGGTCGGGGCCGGCGCCGGGACCGACGCGGACGGCGGCGCGGCGCGGCACGCGGCCCTCGTCGAAGACGTCGATCATGCAGAAGTCGGCGACCTCGGGGACGAGGATCGCGGAGATCGCGTCGAGGGTCTCGTCGAGCGTTCCGCCCGCCTCCGAGACGGCCGCGATGTCGGCGAGGATCTGGAAGCGGCGGCGCGCCTTGCGCTCGCGGGCGGCCAGGACCGCAAAGGCCGCGAGGACCAGAAGGGCCGCGAGGCCCAGTGCGGCTATATCGATCCAGGCCATCCCCTCACCCTCCGATTGGAGCTACTGAAAAGACAGTAACTCGGACCCATCAAGTTGTCCAACGCGAAGAGGCGCTGTCGGTCAGGCTGGAGTCACGCCCCGGCGACGAACCTTAGGCGATGCCCTCGAACTCGTACTCGCGCAGGAAGCCCTCGAAGAGGCGGCGGTGGCCCTGCTCGTCGTGGAGGAGTCGGACCGGTGCACGGGCCACATTTACCCGCACACAGCGGCTTCAATCGAGCCCTCGGGTTGGTGCCGTCCCGCCGGCTGTGTTTCATGTGACACAGGGTGGGTAGCCATTCGCTCCCAATGGAGAGGTACCGGAAGTCGTTTGCCCTGGGTGTCCTTCACCCGCGCGGCTCGCCGCACGGCGCGGCGCAGCTGCTCGTCGAGTGCCCGCTCGACGAGCCAGACGCCGAGGTCGTGGTCGTGGTCCGCTTCCACCAGGAGGTCGTGCGCGAGGCGCTCGACGCCGGCGGCGATCCGGTGCCGGAGCTGCTCCTCGCCGGCCGCCGCTACGCGGGCGGCGAGGAGACGATCGAGCACGAGGTGCAGCTGTCGTCGCTCCCCGAGCGCACAGCAGTGATCGAAACCGCGGGCACCGACCTGGCGGAGCTGACCGAGGAGGGCGCGCCGGCGGGGGCGCTGCTCTGGCGCCGGCAGCCCATGCACGGCACGGTCGAAGCTTGGATCGAGGAGCTGGACCGGGGCTTGGCCCTGGTCCGAGTCGCGGTCGCCAACCGGATGGAGTGGGACGACACCGCCCCACGGCGCAGCGCGATGATGCGGGCACTGCGGACGACGGAGGTCGAGCTGCACAGCCCCAGCGGAGCCCTCGCCTCGCTTAGCGCCGTAGCCGCCTGACTCCGCCGTCCCCGCTCTGAGATAATCGCCGCCTTCGGGGCGTGGCGCAGCCTGGTAGCGCGCACCGTTCGGGTCGGTGAGGTCCCCGGTTCAAATCCGGGCGCCCCGATATATCTGCAACGGCCTCTGCGACAGCTGCCTCCACCAGAAGCTGGTGACGAACACGCGGGGGTCGGTCTTCTCGCTCTGCCTGCGCTCGCGCGCGGATCGGCGCTATCCGCGCTACCCGCGAACGCCGGTGGCGGCCTGCCCCGGCTACGAGCCGGAGGGCTCGCGCACCGCAGGCGAGTCGAAGCCGTAGGCGGGCTACTCCACGGCGGCGATCGCCCGCTCGACCTGGGCGAGCGAGGGGCCGTCCTGCAGGGTCCTCGTGCCGCCCGGGCCGCTGACGACCATCGCCGGGCGGGTGCGGATGCCGAGGCTGCGACCCAGCTCTTCGTAGCCTTCGAGGCGCCGCGTGAGGGCCCCGTCGGTGTTTTCCTGGGCGTGCAGGAAACGTTCCCACTCCGGTACCTCGAGCTCGCCGATCGAGCCCGCCAGCGAGGCCAGGAGGCGATCGTCGATCCCGAACCGCTCGGCCTCGCCCTGGTTGACGAAGAAGAGGTAGGTGTACTGCCAGCCGTAGCCCTGCTCGGCGGCAGCCTCGGCGCCGTAGAAGCCGAGCTCGAGCGCGTTGGCGGCGATCGAGTAGTGGCGGATCAGCAGCTTCGCCTCGCCGGGTCGCGCGTAGTCTTCGACCAAGGCGGGAATCGTGCCGAGGAAGTCGGCGCGGCAGTTGCCGCACTGCAGGTCGGCGAACACCTGGATCGCGACCGGCGCGTCGTCGGAGCCGAGCCGGTCGCCTTCCTGCGGAATGCCGCCGAAGAGGCGCTGGGCGGAGGCGATGCCGTCGATCCGGATCGTTTCGCGGCCGGCCTCCTGGGTGGAGATCTCGACGATCGAGTAGCCCAGGCCGAGCAGGACCAGGCCGAGCGCCAGGACCACCCGGAGCCGGCCCCGCCGGGGGATCGGAGTGACGACCGCTTCGGACACGAGCTCGCATTCTGTCGCACGTAGCGGGTCGGCCCTCGGGTCGTCCTCGTAGCGGTTGACACGTCCGCCTTCGGGGGTAAAACTGCGCATACCCGATTTCAACTACCTGGGAGGTCCGCCGTGGCCAATCACCTCACCCCGTCCGAGCTTGCCGACGAGATGCACATGAAACGGCAGGAGGTGATCGGCAAGTGCGTGGAGATGCACGTCCCGATCTTCCACGGGCGCATCGACAAGTCGCTCTTCCAGACCTCCCTGCGACAGACGTCGCAACAGCGCCGCCCGCGGGACGCATCGACCGCATAGCGCGGGCGCCGGCGTCCACTAGACTTCCCCGCCGTGGAGGAGCGGGGAACCCACTCGAGCACCCTTGCGGACCTGCTTCCGCGCGCCGCGCGGCTCTACGGCGACGCCCCCGCGATCAAGCTCAAGGACGGCGATAGCTGGGTGGAGCGCAGCTTCCTCGAGGTCGAGGAGACGGTGCGCAAGCTGGCCCTCGGCCTGGCCGACCTCGGCGTCGCCAAGGGCGACAAAGTCTCGATCCTCGGCAACACGCGACCCGAGTGGACGTACTTCGACTTCGCCGCGCTCTCGATCGGCGCCACCGTCGTGCCGATCTACCAGACCAACTCGCCCGAGGAGTGCCAGTACGTCCTGGAGAACTCCGACGCAAAGATCGTCGTCGTCGAGGACGACGAGCAGATCGAGAAGATCCGCGCCGTGCGCGATCGACTGCCGTTGCTCGAGCACGTCGTGCGGATGACGGGCGCGAGCGAGGACGCGATCTCCTTCGACGACCTCGCCGCCCGCGCCGGCGACGACGCCGACGCCTGGGAGCGGCTGTGGAGCGCGGTCGCGCCCGACGACATCTGCACCTTCATCTACACCTCGGGCACGACCGGGCCGCCGAAGGGCTGCGTGATCTCGCACGGCAACTACCGCGCGATGCTCGACATGGTCAACTCGACCAGCGTCATCGAGCCGAAGGACGTCACCTACCTCTACCTGCCCCTCGCCCACTCCTTCGCCCTCTTGATCCAGCTCGGCAGCTTCGACCTCGGCGCGACGATCGCCTACTGGGAGCGCGACCCGCTGAAGATCATGCCCAACCTCGCCGAGCTCAAACCGACCTACTTCCCCTCGGTGCCGCGCATCTTCGAGAAGATCTACACGACCGCGACCAGCGCGATGGAGAAAGAGGGCGGCCTCAAAAAGGCGATCTTCGATTGGGCGATCCGAGTCGGCGGCAAGGTGCGCGAGGCGGAACGGTCAGGCCGCAAGCCCGGCTTCCTGCTGCGCAAGCAGTACGAGTTCGCGGACAAGAAAGTGCTGTCGAAAATCCGTGGCCTCTTCGGCGGGCAGCTGCGCCTCGCCGTCTCCGGCGCGGCGCCGATCAACCCCGACATCCTGCGCTTCTTCGACGCCGCCGGGGTGCTCGTGCTCGAGGGCTGGGGGATGACCGAGACCTCGACCGCGGCGACGATCTCGACTCCCGACGACTTCAAGATCGGCACGATCGGCAAGCCCTTCCCGGGCTGCGAGGTGAAGATCGCCGACGACGGCGAGATCCTCGTCAAAGGCCCCAACGTCTTCCAGGGCTACTACAAGAACGACGAGGCGACCCGCGAGACGATCGTCGGCGGGTGGCTCCACACCGGCGATCTCGGCGCGATCGACCCCGACGGGTTCATCCGCATCACCGGTCGCAAAAAGGACATCATCATCACCGCCGGCGGCAAGAACATCACGCCGGCCAACCTCGAGAACGAGATCAAGCAGCACCCGCTCGTCTCGCAGTGCGTCGTCGTCGGCGACCGCCGGCCCTACCTCGTCGCGCTGGTCACGCTCGATCCCGAGGAGGCCGTCGCTTACGCGAAGGAGCACAGCTTGCCCGAGGACCCCGCCCAGCTCGCCGCAAACGGCGACGTGCGGGCGGCGATCGAGGCCCACCTGGCGAAGATCAACGAGAAGTTCGCCCGGGTCGAGCAGGTGAAGAAGATCGCCATCCTCTCCCATGACCTCTCGCAGGAAAGCGGCGAGCTGACGCCGACTCTGAAGGTCAAGCGGGCCGTCGTCGCCGACAAGCACCAGGGCGAGATCGAGAAGCTCTACGCGGGCTAGGAGGCCTCGCCGCCGAGCAGGGCGCCGGTGGTCTGCTCGAGCACGCGGCGCCAGGCCGAGTGCTGCTCCGGCTCCTCCTCGGCGGCACGCTCGACGACCCGGCGCACGCGGCGCTCGGAGATCTCGAGGCCGTGGCGCTCGGCGATCTCCTTGTAGCGGTCGTAGTCCTGGGCGAGCGTCGCGGTGACCGACTCGAACCCGTGACGGGCGATCTGCAGCCGCCGCGAGTAGTCCATGATCGGCGTGCCGAACATCAGCTCGTCGTTGGGCTCGGGCTCGACCAGGATGATGTCGACGCCCTTGTATTTCTCCTGCCACTGCTCGACTGCCTGGTGCAGGCGCTGGTGGGCGATCAGGCGGAAGGTCTGGTTGGCGATCGCCGGCAGGCCCATGTCGGCGACACGGCGAACCCGCGTGCCGAACACGGTCGGGATCGTCTGCTCGAAGTCGTTGACGTAGGGGACCAACGGGTTGACGACGACGATGAACTTCGCCCCCTTCTCGACCGCGATGTCGACGTTGGTGGTCGAGCGGATACCGCCGTCGACCAGCTGCCGGCCTTTCAGCTCGACCGGCTTGTAGACGATCGGCAGCGCCGTCGAGCACTCGATCGCCTTCGAGATCGGCACGTCGTCCCAACCGGCCTCGCCGAAGACGAGGCGCTCGCAGGTGTCGAGGTCGGTCGCGGTCAGGTAGAGCTCGTGGTCGAGCAGGCGGAAGTCGTTGATCCGGCCGGCGTCGCTGAGCGCCTCCTCGACGTAGTCGGCGATACCGGCGTTGGAGTAGAGGCCGGACGGCAGCGCCTCGGCGAGGCCGACGCCGATGTCGATCGCCGAGAAGTCGCCCATCTGGATCAGCCGCCTGGCCAGCTCGACGGTGCGCAGCGGCAGCATCGCCGCCTTCTGCAGGAAGCCGAGGTAGTTGACGCGCAGCACCTTGCTGAGATCGAGATCCTCGAACTCCGAGGGCTCGCGCTTGTTGATCACCTGCATCATCTCGTCGGGGGTGACGCCGTTGGCGAGCATCGTCGCGACGAAGGAGCCGGCGCTGGTGCCGACGTAGACGTCGAAGTTGTTGACAGTGCTGTTGACCGCGAGCAGGTCGAGCGCACGAAGGGCGCCGATCTCGTAGACGCCGCCGGTGAAGCCGCCGCCGCCGAGCACGAGGGCCGTCTTCGAGGGGCGCTTGCGACCTTTGCCGCGTTTGCGGCGAGTCGGGGTCTCGATGTCGACGACCTTGCCCATAAACATGGATTATCCCAGACAGCGTCGGCGGCCCCGCCGGGAATGCCGCTACCTTCGAGGAATTCCGTGTTGCAAGGGGCGATGAGACGGGCTGCGGTCCTTTCTGCCGTGCTGGTGCTGCTGGTCCAGGCCGGAGCGGCGAGCGCGGCCGACGACGCCTGTCGGCAGATGCGGGAGCGGCTGGTTTCTGGGGGTGGGGCGGCCAGTGGGTTGTTCGTCGTCGACGCGGAGAGCGGTAGGGCGCTCTGCGCGCGGGCGGCCAAACAGCCGCGCTCGCTGGCCTCGAACACGAAGCTCTTCACCACCTCGACCGCCCTCTCCCGCTTCGGGCCCGAGCACCGGATCGCGACCAAGCTGCTCTCCGATGGCCAGATCGGCATCGACGGCGTCCTGCGCGGCAGCCTTTTCCTGCAGGGCGCGGGCGATCCGGCGCTCGGCACCCCGTCCTTCTACGACCGCTACCAGGGCGGCCTCGGCACGAACCTGCTCTCCCTCCGCGCCCAGCTGCGAAACGCCGGGGTACGCAGCGTCACCGGCCGGCTCTACGCCGACGACACGATCTTCGACCGCCTGCGCGGCGTCGCCGACTCGGGCTACGCGACCAGCCCCTACATCGGCCCGCTCTCCGGGCTCTCCTTCAACGCCGGCTACCGCGGCTCGATCTCGCAGGGCTTCGCCTCCGACCCGGCGCGACTGGCCGGCGCGAAGCTCGCCCACGCCCTCGACGCGGCCGGGATCGCGGTCCGCCAGGCGGTCGCGCGCGGCGTGACGCCGACCGCGGCCGAGCCCATCGCCACGGTGCGCTCGCCGACGATGTCGCGACTGGCCGAGGCGACCAACGTCTACTCCAACAACTTCTTCGCCGAGATGCTGGTCAAGCTGCTCGGCGCCCGCTTCGGCGACGCCGGCACCACCGCCGCGGGGACGAGCGTGGTCGAGCGCTTCGCCCGCGGCCACGGCTCGGCGATCCAGGCCGTCGACGGCTCCGGCCTGACCCGCGGCAACCGGGCCTCGCCCTACGCGGTGGTCCGCCTGCTGCAGGGCATGCGCACGAGCGAGGTCGCCGACGAGTTCATCCAGGGCCTTGCCCTGACCGGCCGCGAGGGAACGGTCGCCGATCGCACCGAGGGGACCGCGGCCTACGGGCGCTGCCGCACCAAGACCGGCACCCTGACCGGCGTCAGCGCCCTCTCGGGCTACTGCTTCAACCGCAGCGGCCGCATCGTGATCTTCTCGATCCTGATGGCGAGCGTCGCCGACCTCACCCTCGCCCACTACCAGCAGGACAAGATCGCCGCCCTCGTCGCTTCTTACTGATCGAGGAGCTCGAGCAGGGCGGCTTCGTCGAGGATCTCGGTCTCGAATTTCTCCGCCTTGGCCAGCTTCGAGCCGGGGTTCTCGCCGGCGACGAGGTAGTCGGTTTTCTTCGAAACCGAGTTGGTGACCTTGCCGCCGGCCGACTTGACCAGCGCCGCCGCCTCCTCGCGGGTCAGCTCCGGCAGGGTGCCGGTGAGAACGACGGTCTTGCCCTCCAGCGGACCGCCCGTGGCGCGCCGTTCGGACTCTGCCGCCTCGAGGCGCAGTCCCCTCTGCTTTAGCTTCTCGACCAGCGCCCAGGTCGCCTCGTCGGCGAGCGACTCGGCGATCTGCACCGCCATGATCGGCCCCACGCCCTCGACCTCCTCGATCGCCTCGGGATCGGCCTCGTGCAGGGCGTCGATCGAGCCGAAGTGGTCGGCCAGCGCCTCCGCGGTGACGTAGCCGACGCCCGGCAGGCCCAGGGCGTAGAGGACGCGTTTGAAGGGGCGCCGGCGCGAGGCGTCGATCGCCGCCAGCAGGTTGCGGGCCGAGATCTCGCCGAAGCGGTCCATCCCCGTCAGCTGCTCCTCGCGCAGGTCGTAGATGTCGCCGACGTCGCCGATCAGGCCCTCCTCGAGGAAGCGCATCGCCTGCTTCTCGCCGAAGCCGTCGATGTCCATGGCGCCCTTGCTGACGAAGTGCTTGACGTGCTGGAAGGACTGGCCGGGGCAGCCGCGGCGGTTGGGGCAGATCGTGAACACGGCGTCCTCAGGCTTGATGGTCTCCGTGCCGCAGGCCGGGCACTTCTTCGGCGGCTTCGGCTTGCGAGCGCCTTTCTGCTTGCGCGGCAGCTTCGGCGAGACGACCTGCGGGATCACGTCTCCGGCCCGCATCACCACGACCTCGTCGCCCTCGCGCACGTCCTTGCGCGCCAGGTCCTCCTCGTTGTGCAGGGTCGCCGTGCTGACCGTTACGCCGCCGACGTGGACCGGCTCCAGCATCGCGAACGGGACCAGGTGCCCGGTGCGGCCGACGTTCCAGACGACGCTCTTCATCCGCGTCGTCGCCGTCGTCGGGGCGAACTTCCAGGCGATCGCCCAGCGCGGCTCGCGCCCGACGACGCCAAGCTCCCTCCACAACGCCCGCTCGTCGACCTTGACGACGACGCCGTCGATCTCGTAGTCGAGCTGCTCGCGGCGCTCCTCCCACCAGCGGCACCGCTTCACGGTCGAGTCGATCCCCTCGTGGTGCCCGGTGTCGGGATTGACCTTGAAGCCGCGCTCGCGCAGCCACTCCAGCTCGTCGCTGTGGGTGACGAGGTCGAGCCCGCGCACGGCGCCGATCCCGTAGCACCAGATCGAGAGCGGCCGTTCGGCGGCGAGCGACGGGTCGAGTTGGCGGATCGAGCCCGCGGCGGAGTTGCGCGGGTTGGCGAAGGTCGGCTCGCCCGCCTCGGCGCGGCGCTCGTTCAACGCTTTGAACTCGGCGATCGGCAGGTAGATCTCGCCGCGCACTTCGACCAGCTCGGGCGCATCGTCGATGCGCAGCGGGATCGCGCCGATCGTGCGCAGGTTGCGGGTCACGTCCTCGCCCACCCGGCCGTCGCCGCGGGTAGCGCCCCTTACCAGCACGCCGTCCTCGTAGGTGAGCGAGATCGCCAGGCCGTCGATCTTCGGCTCGGTCGTGTAGCTGAACTCGGCTGCGCCGATGTCGAGTCGCTTGAGGTGGTTGCGGATCCGCGTCTCCCAGGCGCGCAGCTCCTCCTCGTTGCGCGCGTTGGCCAGCGAGAGCATCGGCTCGGCGTGCTCGACCTGCTCGAAGCGGTCGAGCGGGGGAGCCCCGACTCGCTGGGTCGGCGAGTCGGGCGTCCTCAGCTCGGGGTGGTCGGCCTCGATCGCGCGCAGCTCGTCGAGCAGGGCGTCGTACTCGTCGTCGCCGATCGCCGGGTCGTCGAGGACGTAGTAGCGGTGGTTGTGGAGCTCGAGCTCGCGGCGCAGCTCGGCCGCTCGCTTCTCGGCGCTCGCCGCGCTCACACCGAGGAGGGCAGGCAGGCCGCCAGCATCTCGTCGAAGCGCCAGCCGCGCAACCGCTCCAGCCCGCCGTGGTCGGTGAGGTCGAAGTGGATCGGCGTGACCGCGATGCGTCCCTGCGAGACCGCCATCAGGTCGGTCCCCTCGAGCTCCTTGAAGCCGGGCTGCCAGCCGTAGATCTCGTAGTGGCGGCGGCCGTCCTCGTCCTCGGAGACGAGCTTCAGCTCGTCGTTGTAGATGCGCTTTCCGAGCTTGGTCACTTCGATCCCGGTCGGCTCGCCGGCGGGGCAGTTGACGTTGATCAGGGTCTCGGGCGGCATCTTCTCCACGCCCAGTTCGGCGATCAGGCGGGCGAGGAACGCCGCCGCCACGCCGAACTCGAACTGGCCGCTGACGTAGCCCATGCCGCCGCCGGAGGACTGCTGGGAGATCGCCACGGCCGGGATGCCGAGCACGATCCCCTCGAAGGCGGCGGCGACGGTGCCCGAGTAGGTGATGTCGTCGCCGAGGTTGGCGCCGTGGTTGATCCCGGAGACGATCAGGTCAGGCTTGTGACCGACCAGGCCCAGCTCGGCGAAGCGGACGCAGTCGACCGGCGTGCCGTCGGTGGCGAAGCCGCGGTCACCGTCGCCGAACTCGACCTCCTCGACCACCAGCGGCGAGCGGGTGGTGATGCTGCGCGCGGTAGCGCTGCGGTTGGAGTCGGGCGCGATCACGTCGACCTCGACGCCGTCGAGCTCGCGCAGGGCGCGACGCGCGGCCTGCAGGCCGGGAGCGGAGATGCCGTCGTCGTTGGTCAGGAGCACGCGCATTGGGGCCGATTCTAGGGAGGAGGACGGGGACCCTCTCGCCCGGACAAACGACGGCCTAATTAGGCCGTCGTTTTGAGTAT
>DATDBO010000006.1:0-3730 GCA_036524775.1 Solirubrobacterales bacterium | reverse complement strand
CTTCGGCGGTGGTGGGCAATCGGCGAGACCGCCCCCGACTCCCTTACAACCACCTACAATCGGCCCCCATGGAGATCGCCACGCAGGCCCCCCCGTCCCAGTCCACCCTCGAGTCCTTCAACCCCGCCACCGGCGACCTCGTCGGCTCGGTCGCAACGATCACCCCGGACGAAGTCCAGTCCGTCGTCGACGACGTCGCCCGCATCCAGCCCGCCTGGGCCGAGCTCAGCCTCAAGGCCCGCGGCGCCTACCTGCGCCGCGCCGCCGACGCCCTGCTCGACGACATCGACGAGCTCGCCGAACTGCTCGTCAACGAGCAGGGCAAGCCGCGCGCCGAGGCCTACACGATGGAGCTCTTGCCGACCGTCGACGCGCTGCACTGGTGCGCCAAGGCCGGCCCCAAGATCCTCGCCGACGAGAAGGTGCGGATGAGCCAGGCCTTCCTCGCGAGCAAGAAATCGCGCTTCACCTACGAGCCGATCGGCGTCGTCGGCGTGATCGCGCCGTGGAACTACCCCTGGTCGATCCCCTTCGGCGAGGTGGCGATCGCGCTGATGGCGGGCAACGGCGTCGTGCTCAAGCCGGCCAGCCTCACCCCGCTGCTGGGCGAGGCGATCCGCCGCGTCTTCGAGAAGGGCGGCTTGCCCGAGGGCTTGGTCCGCGTCGTCCACGGCGGCGGCGCGGTGGGCGACGCGCTCGCCCGCTCCAGCGCCGGCAAGGTCTTCTTCACCGGCTCGGTCGAGATCGGCCGCAAGGTCGGCGAGGTCTGCGCGCAGCAGCTGAAGGGCTCGGTGCTCGAGCTCGGCGGCAAGGACCCGATGATCGTCTGCGCCGACGCCGACCTCGACAACGCGATCTCCGGCGCCGTCTGGGGCGGCTTCGCCAACGCCGGCCAGACCTGCTCCGGGATCGAGCGCGTCTACGTGATGCGCGAGGTCGCTGACCGCTTCGTCGAGGGCGTCGCCCGCGAGGCGCAGAAGCTGCGTCTCGGCAGCCCGCTCGAGTGGGAGACCGAGATCGGCCCGATGACCTCCGAGGACCAGTACGAGATCGTCGTCGACCTGATCGAGGACGCCGTCGCCTCCGGCGCGACCAAGCTCTGCGGCGGGCCGACCGAGGTCGCCGGCTTCTCCGGCAAGTACGTCGCCCCGACCGTGCTCACCGGCGTGACGCACGAGATGCGGATCATGAACGAGGAGGTCTTCGGCCCGGTGCTGCCGATCATGGTCGTCGACTCCGAGCAGGAGGCGATCGACCTCGCCAACGACTCCCAATTCGGCCTCGGCGCATCGGTCTGGACCAAGGACCGCCAGAAGGGGGCGCGGATCGCGCGGCGGGTCGAGTCGGGCATGGTCTGGGTCAACGACCACTCCTTCAGCCACGGCGCCTGCCAGTGCGCCTGGGGCGGCGTCAAGGACTCCGGCGTCGGCCGCTCGCACTCCAAATTCGGCTTCTACGAGTGCGTCAACGTCAAGATGAACTCCTGGGAGCCCGGCCTAACCCGTGACTTCTGGTGGCACCCCTACGACCAGACCCTCGGCGAAGCGGTGCGTGCTTCGGCCAAGCTGCTCTACGGCAAGGGCGCGACGCGGACCAAGGCCCTGCGCGAGGGCGCGGGCCCGCTGCTCAAGGTCGGCGCCCGGACGCTGAAGAAGAAGCGCGGCTGAGCGTCGCGATTGCCGAGTTTCCCCCACCCTGGTGGGGTGAAGTCGGCAATCGGCGATCGCTTGGGGAGAATCCCGGCCAATGAGTGCGATCGAGCTGCGCGAGCTGCGCCGCGAGTACGGGGAACGCGCGGTGTTGCGAGACGTCAACCTCCGCCTGGCGACAGGGGAATCACTGGCGGTGTTGGGACCGAACGGCGCGGGCAAGACGACCCTGCTTCGCGTCCTCGCCACCCTGCTGCGTCCGAACGGCGGCGAAGTGCGGGTGTTTGGTGCCCAGCTTCCGGATGAGGCGTGGAAGGTGCGGGGGAGGATCGGCTTCCTCAGCCACGAGCCGCTCCTCTATCGCGATCTCAGCGGGCGCGAGAACTTACGCTTTCATGCCCGCCTGCACGGGATCGAGCGCAAGGCGGTCGAGAAACGGATCTCTTTCCTTCTCTCTGCCGTCGACATGGAGCGCCGGGCCGACGACCGGGTCGCAGAGCTCTCGGCCGGAATGCGCCAGAGGCTCGCAATCTGCCGCTGCGTCCTCCACGAGCCCGAGCTGCTCCTCCTGGACGAGCCCGACTCCCACCTCGACGCTCCGGGGCGGGAGCTGGCTCACGAGCTGATCGGGCCCGCCGCGGGCCGGACGCGCGTCGTCGTCACGCACACCCCCGAGCGCATGCTGCCCGAGGCAAACCAGGTTTTACGGCTGGCGGTCGACGGCAGCACCGAGCTGGCAGAGGCGGCACTGCGATGACCACGGAAGCGAAGTCGGCGGCAGCTCCTGTCGTCCCCTCGATCATCGCCTTCGCGGCGATCCTCGGCAAGGACCTGCGGGCCGAGCTGCGCACGCTGCAGTCGCTGCCCGCGATGGCGCTCTTCGCCGTCACCACCTTCGTCGTCTTCCGCTTCGGCCTCGACCGCACGGCGCTCTCCGGCGACCTCGCCGCCGGCGTGCTCTGGATGACGCTGCTCTTCGCCGCGATCCTCGGCATCAACCGCCTCTTCGTCGCCGAGCGCGAGGAGGGCGGCTTCGACGCGATCCGGATGGCGCCGATCGACCGCACCGCCCTCTTCGCCGCCAAGGCGACTGCGCTGCTGATCTACCTGCTGGCCCTGGAGCTGGTCGCGGTGCCGATCTTCGCCGTCTTCTTCCTCGACTCGGCGACGGCGCTGGGGCCGCTGTTCGCGGTCCTCCTGCTCGCCGACCTCGGACTCGCCGCGACCGGCACCCTGATCTCCTCGATGGCGGTCAACTCGCGCGCCCGCGACCTGCTGGTCCCGCTGGTGCTGCTGCCGCTGGTGGTGCCGCTGATGATCGCCGCCACCGGCGCCACCGAGCCGCTCCTGGCCGTGGGCGGTCCCGGTTACGAGCGCTTCGGGACCTGGCTGATGGTGCTCGGGCTATACGATCTGATCTTCGGCCTGGTCGGCTATGCGGTGTTCGACTTCCTCCTCGAGGACTGACCGGGCAAGCGTCACCCACACCCCGCGAAGCATGTACGGCAAAGGACTGAGACCTCTCTCGATCGCCACCGTGGCGATGCTTGCCGTGTCGCTTTCCCTCGCCTTCTTCTACGCCCCGCTCGACGCCGACCAGGGCTTCATCCAGAAGATCTTCTACGTCCACGTGCCGCTGGCGATCGTGGCGCTGGTCGGCTTCGTCGTCGGCGGCGTCTTCGCGATCGCCCACCTGCGCACCGACAACAGCCGCTGGGACGCCTACTCCTACGTCTCGATCCACATCTCGGTGATCTTCGGCGTCGCCGTGCTGATCACCGGCGCGATCTGGGCCAAGGCCTCCTGGGGGCACTGGTGGGTGTGGGACGAGCCGACGCTGGTCAGCTTCCTGATCGTCTTCCTGCTCTACGCCACCTACTACCCCTTCCGCTACGCGATCGAGGACCGCGATCGCCAGGCGCGCTACGCATCCGTCTTCGCGATCACCGCCGGGGCCTTCGTGCTGCTCAACTTCATAGCGGTGCGGCTTGCCGAGACGCTGGTCCATCCCCGCGTGTTCGCGACCAGCGAGGGCGGCCTGACGACGAAGATGAGCGTCACCTTCCTCGTCTGCTTCGTGG
>DATDBO010000005.1:0-2271 GCA_036524775.1 Solirubrobacterales bacterium | reverse complement strand
GTGACCGTCTACCCGATCGCGATCGAGAGCCCGAGCTTCCGGCCCGCGCCGCTTGAGCGGTTGGCCGAGGAGACGGGCGGCCGCTATCAGGGCGCGAGCAAGACCGGCGCGCTGCAGGCGATCTACGCCTCGCTCTCGCAGGAGCTCCGGCGCACGTGGCAGGTCTCGTACGTCACCACCGCCCGCCCGGGCGAGAAGCTCGCGCTGACCTCGGCCGGCGCGAAGGCCGTGGCAGTCGTGCCCGGCAAGCCGAGCGCTGGCGGCGGTGCGTCCGTGCCCGCGCCGCTGCTCAAGGCAGGGCCTGTGTTCGTGGTCACGTTCGTCGGCATCTGCGCCCTGCTCGCCGTCGTCTTCCTCCTCCGGGCGCCGCTCGGCACCGGGCTGAAGCGACGGATCGCGCCGCACCTCGGGGAGGGCGAACGCAAGCGCGCCCGCGGCCCGGCGCAAGAGCGCTTCGTGACGGCATCGAAGATCATGACCGCGACCGAGGCGGCCTTCGGGCACCTGCAGGTGTGGCACAAGGTCCACCGGCTGCTCGAGCGGGCCGACTTGCCGTTGAAGACGGTCGAGCTGCTCTACATCTGCGCGGGAAGCGCGATCTCCTTCGCGGTCCTCGCCGCCATTCTCGGCACCGGCTTCCTCCTCTCGGTTGGGCTGCTGGCGTTCGGGGCCGCGCTCCCGATCATGTTCGTGTCCTACAAGGCGAAGCGTCGCCTGACCGCGCTCGAGGATCAGCTGCCCGACCTACTGGTCACACTCGCCGCCTCGCTGAAAGCGGGCCACAGCTTCCGCCAGGGGATCCAGGCCGTTGTCGACGAAGGCCAACCGCCTGCGAGCAAGGAGTTCAAGCGCGTCCTCACCGACACGCGGCTCGGCCGGCCGATGGACGCCGCTCTCGGCGACATGGCGGAGCGTGTCGGCTCCAAGAACCTCGCGTTCGTCGTCACCGCGGTGACGATTCAGCGCCAGGTCGGCGGCAGTCTCGCCGGCATCTTCGACATGGTCGCCGAGGCGGTGCGGAACCGGCAACAGTTCGCCCGCAAGATCCGCTCGCTAACTGCGATGGGCCGCGCGTCCGCCTACGTCCTCGTCGGCGTCCCTTTCTTCATGCTCGGTGCAATCACCGTGGTGAACAAGGAGTACATGGACCCGCTCTACCACACCCCGACCGGGCACAAGCTGATGATCGGGGGACTGCTGATGATGGGCTTCGGCAGCTTCCTTCTCCGTCGAATCGTTTCCTTCAAGGGCTGATCACATGATTCTCGCACTCGCCATTCTCATGCTCGCCGCCGCCGCGTACCTCGCCGGCGAGGTCGTCACCCAGCCGTCACGGGATCGCCAGCGCGCGGTCAAGCGAGCGGCGGAATACGGCCGGATCCGGTCGGCGGTCGCAGGCTTCGAGCGGCTGCGCTTCCACGAGCGCGTGATCGTCCCCGCGGCAGGCTCGCTCGCCGGAATCGTCCTTCGGCTCAACCCGCGCCTGACCGTGGAGTCGACCGCGGCGCGGCTGCTCGCAGCCGGCATGGGCCGCAGCGTGACGCCGACAATGTTCCTGGCCGCAAAGGGCGCGCTGGGGCTCGGCCTCGGTTTCGTCGGCCTGCTGATCGGCGGCATGGTCGGCGGCGCCTCGATCGGCTTCGTCTTCGCCCTGCTTTTCGGCGTCGGCGGGTTCACCCTGCCCGGTTTCATCGTCGGTGTCCGGACGCGCAAGCGGCGGGACGAGATCCGGGCGCAGCTGCCGGACGCGCTCGACCTGCTCGCCGTCTCGGTCGAGGCCGGTCTCGGCTTCGACGGCGCGGTCGACAAGCTGACGGAGCACATGGAGGGCGCGCTCGCCGAGGAGTTCGCGCTGACGCTGGGCGAGATCCGGATCGGCGAGTCGCGGCAGGATGCGCTCAAGAAGCTCGCCGAGCGCGCCGCGGCGCCCGAGGTCGCCTCGTTCAGCCGCGCGATCATCCAGGCCGACCAGCTCGGTATCTCGCTCGGGCGGATCCTGCGCCTGCAGGCCGCCGACTCACGGCTGAAGCGTCAGGCGCTGGCCGAGGAACGGGCGATGAAGTCGCCGATCAAGATGCTCTTCCCGACGGTGCTCTTCATCTTCCCGGCCATGTTCCTGGTCATCCTCGGTCCGGCGTTCATCAACCTCGCCAAGCTCTTCTGATGGCCACGCGCGAGCACCACGAGACGGAGGGGGGCTTCGGCACGGGTCTTCGCGGCAAGCTCGAGCGGCGCCGCGACGGTGAAGAGGCTGCGCCGCCCATCGAGCCG
>DATDBO010000004.1:0-9450 GCA_036524775.1 Solirubrobacterales bacterium | reverse complement strand
CTAAGGGCCGAGTGGGTACGCGACGCCCTCGATGCCGTGCTCGAGGGCGCTGTGCCCCCGGAGAGCACCGAGCCGGTCGGCTGCTCGATCAAGTGGAAGTAGGGACGGGCGGATGACGGCACGGCGCCGGCTCGTCCGCGTACCGGCGTCGTCGGCCAATCTCGGCCCCGGCTACGACGTGCTCGCCGCCGCGCTCGCCCTGGAGCTCGAGCTCGAGGTGAGCGAGACGGGCGAGTTCGAGGTCGATGCCGGCCCCGATTCCGACCACCTGCCGTCGGATCGCTCGAACCTGGTCGTGCGGGCGTTCGAGGTCCTCCATCCGGCAGACGGGCTGCGGTTCGAGATCCGCAGCGGGATCCCGCTCGCTCGCGGCCTCGGCTCGAGCGCGGCGGCGATCGTCGCCGGGCTGGTCGCCGCCGACCACCTCTACGAGCTGGCGCTCTCCGAAAAAGAGCTGCTCGCGCTGGGCACCGAGATCGAGGGGCACCCGGACAACGTCGCCGCGGCGATCTTCGGCGGCATCGTCATCTGCGACCCGATCCCCGAGGGGGGCAAACCGGACTGCTCGCGCTTCCCGCCGCCCGACGGGCTCGAGGGCGTCCTCGTCATCCCCAACAGCGAGGAGGTGCCGACCGACGAGGCGCGCGAGGCGATTCCGAAACAGATCCCGACTCGGGAGGCGCTCGGCAACATCTTCTCGGCGGCCCGCCTGACCCTCGGCCTCTACAGGGGAGACTTGGGACTGATCGCGGCCAGTCTCAACGACAACATCCACCAGCGCCGCCGCCGCGACCTCTACCCCCGCTCGATGGAGCTGGTCGAGAAGGCGCCCGAACTGGGCGCGCTGGGGGCGACGATCTCCGGGGCGGGGCCCACCGTCCTCGTCTGGACCACCTGGCAGGACGCCGGCAAGGTGACCGAGAGCCTCGAAGAGCGCTGTGGCGATTGGGCCGAGATCCGCCGCATCGGCTTCAGCGACCAGCGGGCGGACGTCCCCGAGCTCTGAGGTCGAGCTGTAGGGTCGCCGCGACAACGGCGAAAGGAGCGCGGCATGGCCGGCGATTACACGATCAGGCACCGTGACGAGTTTGAGTCGATGGAGGGATCGGGCGGCGCGACCTGGAAGCTGGCGCGCAAGGCGCTCGGCACGACGGCCTTCGGCTACAACCTGGTCGAGATCGCTTCAGGTGGCGAAATCCCCGAGCACGACGAGAACGAGAGCGGCCAGGTCGAGCTCTACGCGATCCTCGAGGGCGAGGCCGTCATGCGGCTCGACGGCGAGGAGCATCCGGCACCGGCCGGCACCTTCGCCTCGATCGAGCCGCCCGCCAAGCGGACGATCCTCAACCGCTCCGATGCTCCCGTCACCGCGCTCCTGATCGGCGTGGAGCCCGACGGCGGCTACGAGCCGATGAGCTGGGCCTAGATTTAGCCCGCATATCGCGGCTAAACGTGGATTTTCGGTTTCGCCGGCCCTTCCGGGCCTATAATTTCGAAACCTGTCAACCCGTCGCGCGCCCGCTCGGAGAAGGCGCGGAAACCGGGAGGTCAAATTGTCGGATATCCAGTCCCGTGAGCTTCACGGCGAGGGCGCGCCCGTCCGCTACTCGCCAGAGCGCGCTTACAGGCCGCTCGTCTCGCCCCCCAGCGTCGAGGACAAGGACGCTTGTGCGATCTACGCCTCGGTGCGCAAGGACGCGACGCCGAGCCACGAGCCGATCGAGCGCGCGATCCCGGCGCTGCAGAAGATGCTCCACCGGGCCGGCAACGTCGACGGCGAGGGCGACGGTTGCGGCCTGCTGCTCGACATCCCGCGCAAGATTTGGGCCGAGGAGGTTCGCAGCGGCGGCCACGATCCCTCGCTGACCCTCGACGACGCCTTCGCCGTCGCCCACGTCTTCGTCGAGCGCTCGCAGGATCTCGAGAAGGTCCAGCACGACGCCCGCGAGCTGCTCGGCCGCGGCGGCTTCCGCATCCTCGCCGAGCGGATCGGCGCCGTCGACTCGCCCGCCCTCGGCCCGACCGCGCGCGAGGAGGAGCCGCACTTCTGGCAGGTCGCCGGCCTCGTCGCCGACGCCTCGCGCCGCGACCGCGTCCTCTTCGACCTGCTGATCGAGCTGGAGGAGGAGCTCGGCGTCCACGTCCCGTCCTTCTCGGCGACGATCTGCGTCTACAAGGTGATGGGCGCGCCGAAGATCCTCGGCGAGTACTACCCCGACCTGCGCGACGAGCGGTTCGAGACGATCGGGGCCTTTGGCCACAACCGCTACTCGACCAACACCTGGCCCTCGTTCAAGCGCGTCCAGCCCTTCTCCGTGCTCGGCCACAACGGCGAGATCAACACGATCGAACAGCTGCGCCAGGAGGCGCGCATGCTGAGCGTGCCGATTCAGCCCGGCTCCTCGGACTCGCAGGACCTCAACCAGACGATCGCCACCCTGGTCAGCCGCGAGGGGCTCAGCCTGGCCGAGGCGATGGAGATGGTCGTGCCGCCGATAGTCAACGAGATCCGCTCGCTGCCCGACGACCTGCACCCCTTCTACATGTACCTGCGCCAGGCGATGGGGCCCTTCGCCCAGGGCCCGGTGGCGCTGATCGCCCGCCACGGCGACGAGTGCGTCTTCTCCGCCGACGCGCTCGGCCTGCGCCCGCTCTGGCAGGTAGAGACCACGGACGACTTCGTCTTCAGCTCCGAGCCCGGCGTCGTGGCGGTCGGCGAGATGGTCAGCGAGCCGAAGCCGCTCGCCCCCGGCGAGAAGGCGATGGTCTCGATCGACCGCGACGCCCGCCGCTCGACCCTGCGCGCCCACGACGAGATGCTGGGCCTGGTCCGCGACCGCTGGCTGGCCCGCAACGGCGCCGAGGGCACCGGGCCCTACGACCGCGCCCTCGACACCGGCGGCCCGCTCGAGGGCGGCGAGGTGCCGGGCTACTCCGACGCCGGCCCGGAAGAGCCGGTCAAGGTCGCCGACCGCGTCCTCGCCGGCTTCGGCTGGCAGCGCGACGACGTCAAACTCGTCCAGCAGATGGCCTCCAACGGCGCCGAGCCGGTCGGCTCGCTCGGCTACGACGGGCCTCTGGCGGCGCTCTCGCCCGAGCGCCAGAACCTCGCCGACTACTTCAAGGAGACGGTCGCCGTCGTCACCAACCCGGCGATCGACCGCGAGCGCGAGATGGAGCACTTCTCGACCCGCGCCGTCTTCGGTCGCCGCCCCTCGATCGAGGCCGCCGGCGAGGACACCGGCACGATCGAGACCTCCTTCCCGGTGATCCTCGGCGGCCACCACGAGCTGGCGCCGCTCTCGGACAAGGCCTACCGCGAGATCGCCCGCGAGCACCACACCTACCTGCTCGAGGACCTCTGGGAGGAGTTCCGCGGCCGCGCCGCCGCGGTCGACATCTCCCTGCTCGAGTCGGAGACGACGCAGGGGGCGATCGAACGGCTGCGCCAGGAGGCCGTCAAGAAGGTCCGCGACGGGGCCGAGCTGCTCGTCCTCACCGACCGCACCGTCTACGACGCCGAGCGCCGCTATCTCGACCCGCACCTGGCGACCTCCGCCGTCGACCAGGCGCTCAAGCAGTTCAAGGTCGAGCCCGGCGAGGAGAACCTGCGCCGGCGCTGCGGCATCGTCCTGCGCTCGGCCGCGATCCGCAACGTCCACGACACGATGCTCGCCCTCGGCCTCGGCGCCAACGGCGTCTGCCCCTACACGATGGTCGAGGTGATCTGCGTCGAGGACTACCGCACCGACATCGGCAACCTCTGCGCCGCGCTGGCCAAGGGGATCGAGAAAGTGATCTCGACGATCGGCATCCATGAGGTGCGCGGCTACGCCCGTCAGTTCTCCTCGATCGGGGTAAAGCCGGAGCTGGCCGAGATCTTCCAGACCGAGGCCTTCGCCGCCTCCGAGGCAGGCGGCACCGGCTTCGCCGACCTCGACGCGAGCACCAACGAGCGCGCCCGCATCCTCGCCGGCGAGGTGGAGGCCAAACCGGCGAAGACGTTCCGCTTCTACCCCAAGGTCTACAAGGCGGCGGTCGCCACCGCCAACGGCTCCGGCTCCTACGCCGAATACTCCGAGAAGGTGCGCGACCTGGAGGCGCAGAGCCCGATCTCGATGCGCCACATCATGGGCCTGAAGGGAGATCGCGAGCCGCTCGCCGACGCCTCGGGCGTCGATGCCGGGGTCGGCCACCACGACTATCCGGTGGTGATCTCCTCGATGAGCTTCGGCTCGCAGTCCGAGCCGGCCTTCCGCGCCTATGCCGAGGCGGCGAAGGAGATCAACGTCCTCTGCGTCAACGGCGAGGGCGGCGAGATCCGCGACATGTACGGCAAGTACCGCAAGTGGCGCGGTCAGCAGGTCGCCTCGGGCCGCTTCGGCGTCTCGGCGGAGATGATCAACTCCTCCTACGTCGCCGAGATCAAGATCGGCCAGGGTGCCAAGCCCGGCGAGGGCGGCCACCTGCCCGGCAAGAAGGTTTCCGAGAAGGTCGCCGCGGCGCGTAACGCGGCGCCCGGCACCGACCTGATCTCACCCTCCAACAACCACGACCTCTACTCGATCGAGGATCTGGCCGAGCTGATCGACGAGCTGAAGACGGTCAACCCCGACGTGCGCGTCTCGGTCAAGGTGCCGGTGGTGCCGAACATCGGCACGATCGGGCTCGGCATCGCCAAGGCGGGCGCCGACATCATCACTTTGTCGGGTTTCGAGGGGGGCACCGGCGCCGCCCGCCAGCACGCCCTGCGCCACGTCGGCCTGCCCTCGGACATCGGCACCCGCGCGGTGCACCGGGCGTTGATGGAGGCGGGCCTTCGCAACCGGGTTGAGATCTGGGCCGACGGCGGCTACCGCACCGGCCACGACGTCGTCAAGCTGCACTGCCTCGGCGCCAACCGGGTCGGCTTCGGCACCCTGGCGATGGTCAGCCTCGGCTGCACGATCTGCCGCGGCTGCCAGCTCGACACTTGCCACGTCGGCATCGCCACCCAGATCGAGACGGTCGAGCAGGCGCAGGACCACGGCCTGAAGAAGTTCACTCCGCAGGAGATCGACGTCGCGGCGGAGAGCTGCGCCCGCTTCTTCGGTGCGATGGGCGAGGAGGTCAAGGAGGTCGTCGCCTCGCTCGGCTACGACCGCGCCCAGGACCTGGTCGGCCGCTACGACCAGCTCGAGCAGGTTTCCCACCACGAGCAGATCGACCTGGCGCCGCTGATCACGCCGCTGGAGGAGTTCCTCGACCTCGAGCCGATCGACCTGCCGGTAGCGGAGGAGATCGCCGAGGAGCGTGCCGAGGCCGGGCTGGTCGTCGCGCGCCCGATCCGCATGGAGGCCAAGCAGGCCTCGGCTCAGATCGGCGCCCTCGCCGGCGACATCTGCGCGGGCCGCACGATCCGCAACGAGTTCCCCCGCGCCACCGACGCCAACGACCGCGTGCTCGGCACCGAGCTGGCGGGGGCGATCGCCCGCTCGCGAATCTTCGAGGACGGGCCGGAGTCGAACGAGGACGTGCTCGCCAGCCTCGAGTTCAACGGCGGCTCGGTCGCCGGCCAGGGATTCGGCGCGTTCAACGCCTACGGCGTCTCGATCCGGGTCGAGGGCGGCGCCCAGGACGGCGTCGGCAAGGCGATGCTGGGCGGCACCCTCTCCGTGCTGAAGGGCAAGGGGGCCAAGGGCCGCCGGCTCAACGGCTCGGTCGGCAAGTCGTTCGCCTACGGCGCCCAGCGCGGCCGCCTCGTCGTCCAGGGCTCGGCCGACTCGCGCTTCTGCATCCGCCTCTCGGGCGCCGACGTGGTGCTCGGCGGCGAGCCCGAGGGCGACATCGACGACAGCCGCGGCTGTGTCGTCGACCGCGCCAACGCCAAGGGCTTCGCCTTCGAGTACATGACCTCCGGCCGCGCGGTCGTGCTCGGCGACCTCGGGCCGTGGGCCTGTGCCGGGATGACCGGCGGCCGCGTCTACGTGCGCCACGACGCCTTCGGCATCGACCGGGCGGCGATCGAGGCGCGGCTGGGCGAGGGGGCCAAAGTCGAGCTGAAGGAGCTCGACGCGGAGGGCCGGCTCGACGTCGAAGACCTGCTCTCGCACTACTGCGAGGAGCTGCGGGCGACGGGCCAGGACGAGGAGGCCGAGCGGATCGCCGGGCTGGCCGGAGAGGCCCCCGTCAACTTCCTGATGATCGTGCCGCACAAGGTGCAGGCAGATCCGTCGATTTCGACCGAGTAGGGACTACCTGGTGCGGGTGAGGAGGTCCGCAATGACTCGGACCTCGCGGAGGAGGCCGTCAAGCATCTGCTCAGTGTTGGTGTGGATGCGCCACTCGGCGTGTTGGCGGTCGGCCTCTACCTGATCTATACGGCGTTCCAGCTTGTCCATGCGCTTTTCGAGGCGCTTCTCTGACTTCCGCACGCGCTTCTTCACATAGCTGCGGATCTCGTCGAGCTCCTTGCGCAGCTCGGGGTGGTCGTGGTCGCCGCCCTGCTCGGCGAGCATCTCCTCGACGCCCGCGCGCACCCGCTCGATCTCCTCGTGGAGGCGGACGCGGGCCTGCTCGGCTGCTGCCGAGGGGTCCTGTGGCTGGTCCATGGCACTCACTCTAGGGGCGCCGTAGGCCGGAATTTGCGCCGTTCCGCGCGCTCAGGCTTCCAGCGCGAAGAGGCGGTAGCGGCCGATCGCCAGCTCGTCGCCGTCGCGCAGCTTGCCCCACTCGACCACCTCGCCGTTGACGAAGACGCCGTTGAGGCTGCGGTCGTCGAGCACGCGCAGCGCCTGGCCCGGTTCGTTGACGACGAGCGCGTGGCGGCGGGAGACGCTGGGGTCGTCGAGGCGGACGTCGGCGGTGACGCTGCGGCCGATCCTGGTCCAGCCGGCCTCGATCTCGAAGTCGAGGATCTCGCCGTCGCCGTCGCGGCAGACCAGGTGGCGGCTATCGGGGCCGAGTCGGGCCTGGATCTGCTCGAGCCAGGCTGTCGAGTCGGCCTCGGCCGGGATCTCGAACTCCGCCGTCGTCTCGGTTTCGCCGTGTTCCTGCATCGGCTCGAAGATCGAGTCGAGCTGGAAGCGCGAGGCGCCGCAGCGTGGGCAATCGGGCAGCCGGTCGTCCTCGTTGATCGCGAGCTGGGAGCCGCACTCGACGCAGAAATAGGTCCCCGGGCCGGGGAAAGCCCCGGCGGTAATGCTCTCGGAAGCTGAGGTGGGGGTGAGACTGGTGGTGATGTCTGCTCCTTCCCGGCGCCTTCCGCTATTCGATCCTATCCCCCTTGTACCTACCGGTCAAACCTTCTCATCGGATCGAGACTAGAATCGCGCCCCTCGCATGGGGCCGGTCAGAGCAGAGATCGAGATCGACGCCCCGCGCGAGGAGGTCTTCGCCGCGATCGCCGACCTCGCCCGGCGACCCTCGTTCACCGACCACTTCCTCACCGACTTCCACCTGACCCGGCTCGAGTCGCGCGGGGTGGGCGCCGGGGCGCGCTTCCGCGTCGCGTTGCCGCTGCGCTCGGTTTGGATGGACACGGCGATCGCCGAGCTGGAGGCGCCGCACACGCTGGTCGAGCGCGGTCGCGGCGGTCGCGTCAACCGGATCCCGGTCACCGTCGCCTGGGAGCTGACCGAGGGCACGGGCTCGCTGACCAGGGTCGGCGTCTCGCACTGGACCGAGCCGTCCAACCCGATCGACCGCGCCGTGGAGCTGCTGGCGGCCAACTCGGTCTTCGCGCAGCGCGGCTGGCACGAGGCGCTGCGGCGCCTGCGCGAGCGGCTCGAGGCCGAGCAGGCCGTCACCGCCGCGGTCGGCGTGGCCGGCGGCAACGCGCACGCGACCGGCATCCCGTAGGCCTGCTCAATAGACTCTCGCCGCCGATGACCCGCCCGCGCCGAAACGCCCTGCTCCTACCGGTCGTGCTCGTGCTTGCGATCGCGGTCCTCGCGGGCGCCGGCTGCGGCTCGGAGAGCCACTCCAAGGAAGTCGTCGAGGGCCAGCCGGTGACGCTCGGCGAGCTCAAGTACAACATCATCTTCTCGCGCTTCCTCAACCCCAGCGACAACGAGGACTCCGCCTACCTGGTGGGCCAGCCGGAAGCGCCTCCCGGCTCCGCCTACTTCGGCGTCTTCGTCGAAGTCCAGAACGAGAGCGAAGAGGCGCAGGAGCTGGCCGACTCCTTCACGATCACCGACGCCGACCACGAAACCTTCGAGGCGCTGGAGAGCGAGAGCCTCTACGCGCTGCCGCTCGGCGGCGGAGTCGAATCGCAGGAACAGATCCCGGTGCTCGACTCGACCGCGCAGCAGGGCCCGATCGAGGGCTCGCTGATCCTCTTCGAGCTGCCCGCCTCGGCCTCGGAGAACCGCCCGCTGACCCTCTCCATCCCGGGCCCCGAAGGCCCGGCGACGGTCACCCTCGACCTCTAGCTCCTAGATGTAGTTCCTAACAACGTTGTTCATCCGGGCCTCCTTGAAGGCTGGGGGTGCTGAAGCCACCCAGATCAAGGAGGACACCGGATGAAGCTCCACGCTAATGCCCCCTTCGGCCCGAAGGGGAGGCTGACGATGGTCAGGCGGGTGATCGAACAGGGATGGTCGCTCACGGAGGCGGCCGAGGCCGCCGGAGTGAGCGAGCGCACCTGCTCGAAGTGGGTCGGTCGCTACCGCACCGAAGGAGAGTCGGGGTTGCAGGACCGAAGCTCGGCGCCACACGAAGTGCCCAACCGCACTCCCGAGGACCGAGTGGGCGCGATCGCCGCCATGCGCCGCCTGCGGATGACCGGCCCCGAGATCGCCGAGTGCCTGGACATGGCGGGCTCCACCGTCTCCGCGGTGCTCGACCGGATCGGCCTGGGCAAGCTCAGCCGCCTGGAGCCGCCAGAGCCGCCCAACCGCTACGAACGGGCCGGACCGGGAGAACTGATCCACATCGACGTCAAGAAGCTGGTGCGGATCGAGAAGGGCGCCGGCCACCGGGTAACCGGCAAGCGCACCCGTCAGGCCAAGGGCGCCGGCTGGGAGCGGGTACACGTCTGCGTCGATGACGCTACCCGCCTTGCCTACGTCGAGGTCCTGTCCGACGAAAAGGCGAGAACCGCGATCGGCTTCCTGAAGCGCGCCATCGCCTTCTACGCGGCCCACGGCATCGTCGTCGAGCGGGTGATGACGGACAACGGGCCGGCTTACGTCTCGATCGCCCATGCGCTCGCCTGCCGGGCGCTCGGGGTCCGCCACATCCGCACCCGCCCCTTTCGGCCCCGGACCAACGGCAAGGCCGAGCGCTTCATCCGAACGATGCTGGGTGGCTGGGCCTACGGAGCGATCTACCGCGACTCCGCCCAGCGCACCGCGGCGCTATCTGGCTGGCTGGAGTTCTATAACTGGCGCAGACCGCACGGCTCTCTCAGCCACAAGTCGCCCGGAGCTCGACTCGCCGAGCTGAATAACGTTGCTGGGTCTTACA
>DATDBO010000003.1:0-15100 GCA_036524775.1 Solirubrobacterales bacterium | reverse complement strand
GCGCGCAGCAGCGCCGCCGCGCGGCGGCTCGGCTCGTTCCAGTCGAAGCAGGGGTCGGCGACGATCTGGTCGGCCCCCGACTCCGCCAGCCAGGAGCGCAGCGGCTTGCTGGTCGGCATCTCGCCGAAGCGCAGGACGAGTTCCGGCGAGGCGGCCTTCCGGAAGCCCTCGTCGCGCAACAGCAGGTCGTAGGCGGTGACGACGTGCGAGCGGTCGTGCGGGCCGCAGCGAAGCTGCGACGTCGGCTCGGCGAGGATCGGGTAGCCCGCAGCCGCGGCCAGCCGGCCGAGCGGCTCGCGCAGCTCGGGGTCGAGCTGCCGGCCGGCGACGATGACGCCGATCGGCGCCTCGGCGATGTGGCCGGCGACCTCGTCGAGCAGGAACTGCGAGGGCTCCATGTCGATCGGCGTCACCACGGTAAGCGGACGGCCGTCGCGGCCGTTCAAGGCAAGCGGGTCGGTCGCCGTGACGACGCCCTCCTCGGGCAACGGCGCCAGCGGCTCGCGGAAGGGGAAGTTGAGGTGGACCGGGCCAGGACGCGCGTCCCCGCGCGCCGCTGCGAACGCCCGACAGGCGGTCGAGCGGAAATGGAGCAGGCCGTCGTCGTCCGCCACATGGGTGCCCACTTCGCAGAACCAACGCACCGACTCGCCGTAGAGCTTCAGCTGGTCGATCGCCTGCCCTGCGCCGATGCCGCACAGCTCCGGCGGTCGGTCGGCGGTCAGCACGAGCAGCGGCACGGCCGAGTGGTCGGCCTCGCATACGGCCGGGTGGAAGTTGGCCGCGGCGGTTCCCGAGGTGCAGAGGATCGCCACCGGTGCGCCGCTCGCCTGCGCCGCGCCGAGGGCGAAGAAGGCGGCGGAGCGCTCGTCGACGATCACCGTCGTCTCGATCTCCTCCTCTCGCCACAGCGCCAGCGCCAGCGGGGTCGAGCGCGAGCCGGGGGAGAGGACCGCATGCCGGAGTCCGCAGCGCGCCAGCTCCTCGACGAAGGCCGAGGCGAGGGCGGTGTTGGCGTTGGTCGGGTCCACTGTGGCGACTTTTACGCCCTATAGGGGGCATAAGTCGCCACGGCAGGCTAGAGACGGTGCGCTTGCAGCGCCGCCTCGTCGATCTCGACGCCCAAGCCCGCGCCGGCCGGCGGATGCAGCATGTCGCCGCGCAGCTCGCACTCCGTCACGGCGACGGTCGAGGCGAAGAGCCGTTGCGTGGCCAGGCCGTGGGCAAGGTCGACGCCAGCCCCCTCCGTCGCCTCGGCCAGCGTCGCCGCCACCTGAGCGCCCGCCGCGATCCCAACCGGGCCGTCGAGGGCACTGGAGACGTAGGCCGGCAGCACCTCGGCGATCTCGATCGCCGCCTCGGGGCCGCCCACCTTGGACAGCTTCACGCCGGTGATCCGGCAGGCCTCCATCGCCGCCGCGCGTTCGGCGTCGCCGCGACTCTCGATGCTCTCGTCGCCGGCGATCGGGATCGAGGTCGTCCGCGCCACCTCCATCGCCTCCTCCAGCGTCGCCACCGGCTGCTCGGCCAGCTCGACCTCGTAGGGCTCCAACTCGGCCAGCGTCCGCTTCGCCGTCTCGACGTCCCAGACGGCGTTGGCGTCGACGCGGATCCGCGCCCGCGGACCGAGCGCCTCGCGCACCGCCCGCACCTGCGCGGCGTCGTCGCCGGTACCCAGCTTCAGCTTGAAGGTCGAGAAGCCCTCCCCGGCCCAGCGTTCGGCGGCGGAGACGACGGTCGCCGGGTCGCCCGCGGTCAGCGTCGCGTTGCAGCGGACGGGCGTCGCCCCGCCCTCGCCGACCCTGCCGTCCACCGCGGCACGCTTCCCGCGTAGGTCGAGCAGCGCAGTCAGCGCTGCGCACCGTGCCGGGGCCGACAGCGCCGGCGCCGCGCCGCTCAGGCCCGCCTCGTCGAGCGACTCCAACTCGCCCAGCCCTTCGAGCTCCTCGACCACCCGCTCCAGGCCGACGCCGCCGCGTAGCGAGAGGGGCACGGCTTCGCCCAGCCCTTCGAGCCCGTCGTCGGCGCGCAGCCGCAGCAACGCCATCTCGCGACGGCTCAGGGTGCCGGTCGCGGTCACGTACGGCTCGCAGAAGGGGAGCGCGTAGGGAACGACCTCGACCGAGGCGATGCGCATGTAGAGAGCCTACGCCGCGATCAGCAGGCCGGCCGAGACGAGCAGGCTGAAGGCGCCGAGCAGGGCGCCGGTCGCGGCCAGCGCGGCGTTCAGCGCCGGGCCGTCGGTGCGGTTGCTCATCAACCTCAACGGCCGGATCGCCAGCGGCAACGAGAGCAGCCCGATCAGCGGCAGCATGCTCGCTTCGCCGGCGACGAGCGCGATCGGCAGGACGACGTATGCGCCCAGCACCAGCAGCCGGTAGAGGGCGACCGCGTTCTCGCGCCCCATCCGCACGGCCAGCGTGTTCTTGCCGGCGCGCCGGTCGGTCTCGACGTCGCGCACGTTGTTGACGACGAGGATCGCCGTGGCGAGGAAGCCGACCGCGATCGAGAGCCCCAGCGGCAGCGCGTCGAGCGCCTCGACCTGGACGTAGTAGGAGCCGTTGACGGCGACCAGGCCGAAGAAGAGGAAGACGAAGACCTCGCCGAAGCCGGCGTAGCCGTAGGGCCGCGGGCCGCCGGTGTAGAGGACGCCGGCGGCGATCGAGACGATGCCGATCAGGAGGATGACGATGCCGGCGACGGCGGTGAGGTAGATCCCGCAGGCGATCGCGACGCCGAAGGCGACCCAGGTCGCGACGAGGACCCGCTGCGGCGCGACCAGGCCCGCCGAGGTGACCCGCACCGGGCCGAGCCGGTCGGCCGTGTCGGCGCCCCGCTTGGCATCCGAATAGTCGTTGGCCAGGTTGGTGCCGACCTGGATGAAGATCGAGCCGACCAGGGCGGCGAGGAACGCACCGACTCGCGGCAGCTCGCCGAACCATTCGACCGCCGCGGCCGTCCCCACCAATACCGGCGCGATCGCCGCCGGCAGGGTCCGCGGCCGCGCCGCCATCAGCCAGATCCTCATGGGCGTCTCGGGAACTTCGAGAAGTCGGGCAGGCGCTTCTGCTTGAACGCCTCGCGCCCCTCGCGCGCCTCCTCGTTGCCGTAGAAGAGCAGGTTGGCGTCGTGGGCCAGTTGCTGAATCCCGGCGTAGCCGTCCTCGTGGGCGTTGAAGCTCGCCTTGACAAGGCGCAGGGCGAAGGGGGAGAGGGCGAGCATCTCGCGGCACCAGGCGACCGTCTCCCGCTCCAGCTCGGCGAGCGGCACGACCGCGTTGACCAGGCCCATCTCCAGCGCCTCCTCGGCGTCGTACTGGCGGCAGAGCAGCCACAGCTCCTTCGCCTTCTTCGTCCCGACCAGATCGCGCAGCAGCGAGGCGCCGAAGCCGCCGTCCCATGAGCCGACCCGCGGCCCGGTCTGCCCGAAGCGGGCGTTGTCGGCGGCGATCGTCAGGTCGCAGCAGACGTGCAGCACATGGCCGCCGCCGACCGCCCAGCCGGCGACCATCGCCACCACCGGCTTCGGCAGCCGCCGCATCTGCACCTGCAGGTCGGTGACGTGGAAGCGGCCCAGCGAGGCGCCCTCGGCGACGTAGCCACTGTCGCCGCGCACCGTCTGGTCGCCCCCCGAGCAGAAGGCGTCCGGCCCCTCGCCGGTGAGGATCACGACGCCGACCTCGGTGTCCTCGCGAGCGGCCTCCAGCGCGGCGGCGATCTCGACCAGCGTCTGCGGGCGGAAGGCGTTGTGAACCTGCGGCCGGTCGATCGTGATCTTGGCGATGCCTTCGGCCGTCTCGTAGCGGATGTCCTCGTGCTCGCCGGACGCCGTCCACTCGATCGATGCGTAGAGCTGCTCCTCGGGCGGGGCTTGCTTGGGGCGTTGGGGCATGATGGGGACGATATCCCGCCGATGAAGCTCGACGACTGGCTCGCCCAGAGATCCCAGAGCTGCCCCGAGCGCAGCGCCCTGATCGCCGACGGCGCCGACGTCAGCTACGCCGAGCTCGAGGCCGAGGCCAGCTGGGTCGCGCGGCGGCTCGAGGCCCACGGCGTGCGCCGCGGCTCGGTCGCCGCCCTGACCATGGAGCCGCGCCGCGAGCAGGTGGTGCTGGTCCACGCGTTGATGAAGGTCGGCGCGGTGCTGCTGCCGCTCAGCCCGCGCCTGACCGGGGCCGAGCGCGCCGCGGTGATCGCCGCCGAGGAGCCGACCGTCGAGTTGAGCGACCCGGGCGAGCTGACCCAGACCGAGGCCGACCTGCCGCTGCTCGGCGAGCACGACATGGACGCGCCCTGCTGTCGCGTGCTGACCAGCGGCAGCAGCGGCGCTCCCGACCCGGTCGAGCTGACCTACGGCAACTTCCTCTGGAGCGCGGTCGGGTCCGCCTTCAACATCGGCGTCGAGCCGAGCGACCGCTGGCTCTGCTGCCTGCCGCTCAGCCACATCTCCGGCCTCAGCATCGTGATGCGCTCGGTGATCTACGGCACGACGGCGGTGCTGCACGACGGCTTCGACGTCGACCGGGTGGCGTCCTCGCTCGAAGCGGACGAGATCTCCGTCGTCTCGCTGGTCACCACCCAACTGGCCCGCCTGCTCGAGGCCGGCACCGACCTCTCACGGCCGCGCACGATCCTGGTCGGCGGCGGCCCCGTCCCCGAGGGGCCGCTCGAGGAGGCCGTCGGACGGGGGGCCACGGTCGTGCAGACCTACGGCCTCACCGAGGCCTGCTCGCAGGTGACCACGCTGGCCCCGGCCGAGGCGCGGCGCAAGCTCGGCTCCGCCGGACGGCCGCTGCTGACCACGCACCTGCGCATCAGCGACGGCGAGATCCTCGTCCAGGGCCCCACCGTCGCGCCGAGCCGGGTCGACTCCGACGGCTGGCTGCGCACCGGCGACCTCGGCCGCATCGACGAGGAGGGCTTCCTCTACGTCGAGGACCGGATCGACGACATGATCGTCAGCGGCGGTGAGAACGTCGTCCCCGCCGAAGTCGAGTCGGTGCTGTTGCGCCACCCCGAGGTCGCCGACGCCGCCGTGGTCGGCCGTGAGGACCCCGAGTGGCAGCAGGCGGTGACCGCTGTCGTCGTCCTCCAGGACGGCTCCGCCGTCACGCCCGACGAGCTGCGCCGCCACTGCGCCGAGTCGCTGGCGGGCTTCAAGGTGCCGAAGCGGGTCGAGCTGGCGGCGGCCCTGCCACGCACCCCCTCGGGCAAGCTGCTGCGGCGTGCCCTCCGCTAGCCTCACCGGCCATGAAAACCGACGACATCTTCTACGACAAGGACGCCGACCTCTCGAAGCTGGAGGGGAAGACCGTCGCCATCCTCGGCTACGGCTCGCAGGGCCACGCGCACGCCCTGAATCTGAAGGACTCCGGCGTCGACGTGGTCGTCGGCCTGCGCCCCGACTCCTCCAGCCGCGCCAAGGCGGAAGAGTCCGGCCTCGAGGTGTTGGACGTCGCCGAAGCGGCCAGCCGCGGGGACGTGGTGATGATCCTGCTGCCCGACGAGAAACAGGCGGAAGTCTGGGAGGCCGAGATCGCCGATGGGATCGCGCCCGGCAACCTGCTCCTCTTCGCCCACGGCTTCTCGATCCACTTCGAGCAGATCGCCCCGCCCTCCGGGGTCGACGTCGGCATGGTCGCCCCCAAGGGACCGGGCCACCTGGTCCGCCGCCAGTACGAGGAAGGGACCGGCGTGCCCTGCCTGATGGCCGTCCACCAGGACGCGGGGGGCGAGGCCCACGACCTCGTCCTCGCCTACGCCTCCGGGATCGGCGGCGGCCGCGCGGCGATCATCGAGACGACCTTCAAGGACGAGTGCGAGACCGACCTCTTCGGCGAGCAGGCCGTCCTCTGCGGCGGCGCCTCCGAGCTGGTCCGCGCCGGCTTCGAGACCCTGGTCGAGGCGGGCTACGACCCGCGCCTCGCCTACTTCGAGTGCCTGCACGAGCTCAAGCTGATCGCCGACCTGATGTACGAGAAGGGGATCCAGGGGATGCGCTACTCGATCTCCAACACCGCCGAGTACGGCGACATGACCCGCGGCAAGCGCGTGATCGGCGAGGAGTCACGGGCGGCGATGAAGCAGATCCTCGGCGAGATCCAGTCGGGCGAGTTCGCCAAGGAGTGGATCGGCGAGAACCGTGCCGGGGGCGAGAACCTCTCGCGCATGCGCGAGGAGGGCGCCGCCCACGAGGTCGAGGAGGTCGGCGGCGACCTCCGCAAGATGATGCCCTGGATCGAAACCGAGTTCTGAGCCTCAGCAGGCCGAGAGGCGGCAGTCCTCCTCGGGAATTGATGTCGCACGCGCTTCGCGCTTAGCGACTATGGGGGAGCGCGGCTAACGCCGCGCCATCATCAGATTGCATATCGCCGCTTCGCGACATTCCCGGAGAGGCACACCGCCTCCCTCTCACGACAGCTTCAGCTTCTCGGCTCCGGTGCTACGCGCCGGGTGGGCTGTCGCTGCCGAAGCGGGACTCCTCGCCGGGCGGCAGCTTGCCGTCGCGGCCGACGTAGCCGTCCTTGCCGCCGACGACGAGGTAGACGGCGTCCTCGGAGTCGCTCAGGTTGCGGACCTTGCGGACCGTGGGGGCGTCGACCCAGGCTAGGCCGCCCGGCGCGAGCTCGTGGGTGGTGCCGTCGCCGAACTCGATCGCGATGCGGCCGCTATGCAGGAAGTAGAGCTCCTCCTGCTCCTCGTGCAGGTGGCTGCCGGTCTCATACGAGGGCGGCAGGACGATCGCGTTGGCGCCGAAGGCGTTGACGCCCAGGCCCTTGCGGATCTTGCGGAAGCCGTAGCCCTCGCCGAGGTCATCCAGGTTGGCGACGGCGTAGCCCTCTCCCTTGACGACGTTCTGCTCCGGCATGGCCTGACTATAACCTTGGCCGCCCGATGGCCACGACCACGTCAGTCCAGATTCCCGCCGAGTTGAAGCCCGCCGACGGCCGCTTCGGCTGCGGCCCTTCGAAGGTGCGCCCGGAGGCGCTGGCTGCCCTCGCCGAGCGCGCCGACGTGATGGGCACCTCGCACCGCCGGGCGCCCGTGCGCGACCTGGTCGGCCGCATCCGCGCCGGCCTCGGCGAGCTGCTCGGCCTCCCCGACGGCTACGAGATCGCCCTCGGCAACGGCGGCACGACCGCCTTCTGGGACGCCGCGGCGGCGTGGCTGGTCCGCGAGCGTGCCCTGCACCTCGTCTACGGCGAGTTCTCGGGCAAGTTCGCCAAGGCGACCGGCGGCGCGCCCTTTCTCGAGGACCCGATCCTGGTCGAGGCCGAGCCCGGCGACGCCCCCGATCCGGTGGCCGATCCGAGCGCCGACGCGATCGCCTGGGCCCACAACGAGACCTCGACCGGGGTGATGGTCGAGGTGCGCCGCCCGCCCGACGCCGGCGACGCGCTCGTCCTCGTCGACGCGACCTCGGGCGCCGGCGGCCTGCCGCTCGACGCGACCCAGGTCGACGTCTACTACTTCGCCCCGCAGAAGGCCTTCGGCGCCGACGGCGGCCTCTGGCTGGCGGCGCTCAGCCCGGCCGCGATCGAGCGGATCGGCGAGCTCGACGGCGCCGGCGACCGCTGGCAGCCCGCCTTCCTCTCGCTGCAGACCGCGCTGGAGAACTCGCGCAAGGAGCAGACCTACAACACGCCCGCCGTCGCCGGCCTGCTGTTGCTCGCCGACCAGGTCGAGTGGATGCTCGGCCTCGGCGGGCTCGACGCTTGCGTCGCGCGCACCCGCGCTTCCTCGGGGCATCTCTACGGCTGGGCGGAGGAGGCCGAGCTCGCCTCGCCCTTCGTCGCCAACCCGGCGAAGCGCTCGCTCGTCGTCGGCACGATCGACTTCGCCGAGGAGGTCGACGCCGCGGCGCTGGCGGCGACCCTGCGCGCCAACGGCATCGTCGACGTCGAGCCTTACCGCAAGCTCGGCCGCAACCAGCTGCGCGTCGGCATGTTCCCGGCGGTCGACCCGGCCGACGTCGAGGCGCTCACCGCCTGCGTCGAGTGGGTCGTCGAGAACGCCCCCGAGGCGCGGCGATGATGAAGGTCCTCGTCAAGGAGAAGATCGCCGACTCCGGCGTCGAGCTGCTGCGCGAGAGCTTCGAGGTTGACCTCGGCCTCGATATGAGCGACGAGGAGCTGCAGGAGGCGATCGGCGCCTACGACGCGATCCTCGTCCGCTCGGCGACCCAGGTGACGCCGGAGCTGATCGAGCGAGCGGAGCGCCTCAAGGTGATCGGCCGCGCAGGCACCGGCGTCGACAACGTCGACATCCCCGCCGCCACGCGGCGCGGCATCGTCGTCGCCAACGCGCCCGAATCGAACTCGGTGGCGGCAGCCGAGCACACGCTCGCCCTGATGCTGGCCCTCTGCCGCAACGTGCCGCAGGCCCACGGCTCGCTCACCGGCGGCGCCTGGGAGCGGCCCAAGTTCAAGGGGACCGAGCTGTACGGCAAGACGCTCGGCGTGATCGGCTTCGGCCGCATCGGCCAGCTCGTCGCCAAGCGCGCCCAGGGCTTCGAGATGGACGTCGTCGCCTTCGACAAGTTCGTCTCCGCCGAGCGCTTCCGCGAGCTCGGCGTCGACGGAGTAGAGGAGCTCGACGAGCTGCTCGGCCGCGCCGACGTAGTAACCCTGCACGTGCCGAAGACGCCGGAGACGATCGACCTGATCGACCCCGCCGCGATCGCGAAGATGAAGGACGGCGCCCGGGTGGTCAACTGCGCCCGCGGCGAGCTGGTCGACCTCGACGCCGTGCAGGCCGGGCTCGAGTCGGGCAAGCTGGCCGGCGCGGCCCTCGACGTCTTCCCCTCGGAGCCCTTCACCGAGCATCCGCTCTTCGCTCGCGAGGACGTCGTCGCCACCCCGCACCTCGGCGCCTCGACCGCAGAGGCGCAGGATCGCGCCGGCGTGGTAACCGCCGAACAGGTGATCGCGGCGCTGAGCGGTGGGGTAGTGACCAACGCCGTCAACATCGCCGCCGTCCGCCCCGAGGAGATGGAGGCGTTGGCGCCCTTCGTGCCGCTCTGCGAAAAGCTCGGCCGCCTCGCACAGGGACTGGGAGACGGCTCGGTCGACGGCGTCACGGTCGAGTTCCGCGGCCGCGTCGCGGGCCACGACACCAGGTTGCTCGGGATCGCCGTCCTCGTCGGGGTCCTCTCCGGCCATACCGAGGAGCCGGTCAACCTGGTCAACGCGCCGCAGATGGCGGAGGAGCGCGGCATCGATCTGGTCGAGACCAAGGAGGCCGCCTCGGAGGACTTCACCGAGCTGATCAGGGTCCGGCTCGGCACCGGCGAGGGCGCGGTCGAGGTCGCGGGCACCGGCGTCGGCCCCCGCAACGAGCCCTACCTCGTCTCGGTCTGGGGGGAGAGCTTCTACCTGCCCCTCGCCGACCACCTGGCGGTCTTCCGCTACGCCGACCGGCCGGGGATGATCGGCCGCGTCGGGACGATCTTCGGCGAGGAGGGCGTCAACATCATCTCCGCCGCAGTCGGCGCCGAGCCGGGAGGAGAGCGAGCGGTGATGGCGCTGACCACCGATGCGCATGTCCGGGCCGAGACGATCGCCCGGATCCTCGAGCTCGACGGCTTCTCGATCGGCCGCTCCGTCGACCTGTAGCGGACAGTAGTCTCAAGCCAATGAAGGCTGTGGTGCTGACGGGGACCGGCGAGTACGACGTGCTGCGGGTCGAGGAGCGCCCCGACCCGCCTGTGGGGCCCGGCGAGGTGCGGATCGCGGTCAAGGCGGCCGGGATCAACTTCGCCGACACGATGGCGCGGGTCGGCCTCTATCCCGACGCGCCGAAGCCGCCCTGCGTGCTCGGCTACGAGGTCGCCGGCGAGGTCGAGTCGGTCGGAGACGGGGTGGACGACCATCGAGTGGGGGACCGCGTCATGGCGGGAACCCGCTTCGGCGGTCAGGCGGAGCTGGTCACGGTCCCGGCCGATCAGGCGCTCCCGCTCCCCGACGAGCTCAGCTTCGAGCAGGGGGCCGCCTTCCCGGTCAACTACGGCACCGCATACGCGGCGCTGGTCCTGATGGGCAGCTTGCGGGAGGGGGTCCGCGTGCTGATCCACGCCGCCGGCGGCGGGGTCGGCATCTCCGCCACCCAGATCGCCCGCAACGCCGGCGCCGAGATCTTCGGCACAGCGTCGGCCTCCAAGCACGAGGCCATCCGCGCGCAGGGCGTCGACCACCCGATCGACTACCGCAACCTCGACTTCGAGGCGGAGGTCATGCGCCTGACTGACGGCGAGGGGATCGACCTGGCGATCGACGCGCTCGGACCCGGCTCCTTCCGCAAGGACTACCGGCTGCTTCGCCCCGGTGGCCGATTGGTGATGTACGGCCTCTCCGAGAACTCGAAGGAGGGGAAGCGCGACATCCCGCTCACCCTGAAGAGCCTCGTGACGATGCCCGGCGCGACGATGCCGTGGTGGAAGAGCCTGCTGGTGATGAACGAGAACAAAGGAGTCTTCGGGCTCAACATGCTCAAGTGGTGGGACAACGAGGGCGATCTCGACCGCGTCGTCGAACCGCTGATGGCCGACCTCTCCGCGGGCCGGCTGCAGCCCGTCGTCGCCGAGGCATTCCCGTTTGAGCGCGCCGGGGACGCGCACCGATTCATCGCCGAGCGCCGCAACGTAGGGAAGGTCGTGTTGTTTCCTGAGTAGACGCTCCGACCCGATCGGCGGCGGGGACGACTCCGCGATGAAGAGAATCCTGCTTATCTCGCTCACCTTGACGGCGCTGCTCGTGCCGGCGGCGTTCGCCCATGCCGCGCCACAGACCTACACCGTGGTCCTCGCCGGCGGAGTGGAAGAGAGCAACATCCGCATCTGGTTGACCCCGGACGGGCGCCAGTACGTGATCGACTCGATCGCCCAGCTCGAAGTGGGCGGCACTGTCTGCGGGCACCCCGAGGAAATGCCGAACGAGCTGGTCTGCGACGCGCCCTCGATCGCGGGCTTCGAGGTCAACGCCGCCGGTGGCGACGACCGGGTGACGGTGGCCAAGAGGATCGACTTACCGGTGACCCTGCGCGGTGGGGCAGGCGACGACGTCCTCTTCGGCGGCTCCGGCGACGACAAGCTGATCGGCGGCTACGGCAGCGACAAGCTGGACGGCTGGCGCGGCGACGACCTCCTGATCGGCGGCGAAGGCAACGACCGCCTGCTCAGCGGCCCCGGCGACGACACGCTGCGTGGTGGCTACGGCAAGGACGTATTGGTCGAAGGCCCCGGCCGCGACGACGTACATCAGCAGTTCAGCGGCTGAGCTGCCCGCGCAACCTGCCGCCGACGAAGAACAGCGCGACCAGGAAGCCGACCAGCGAGAGGCCGGCGTCGAGGCGGAACGCCGCCTCGATCCCCTCGACGAAGTCACCCTGAGCGGAGAAGACCGTCGTCGTCAGGGCCAGCCCGATCGAGCCGCCGGCGATCTGGAACATGTAGACGATGCCGCCCGCCAGGCTGGTGTCCTTTTCCTCGACCGAGGTCACACCCGCGGTGGTAGCAGTCGGGTAGAAGCTGCCGATGCCGATGCCGAGCACGACCATGCCGGCGACCAGCGATCCGTAGCTGGAGCGCTCGCCGACCATCGAGAAGACGAAGGGGGCGATCGTGATGCAGGCGGCGCCGATCGAGGCCAGGAGCTTCGCCCCGAGGCGCTCGTAGAGCGGACCGGCGACGAATGAGACGAGGGCGAAGGTGGCGAGGAAGGGCAGCATGCCGACGCCCGCCTCCAGCGGCGAGTACTCGAGGTGCTTCTGCATGAACTGCGGCAGGTAGAGCAGCGCGGCGAAGAAGGTCGCCGACATGAAGAGGATCGCCAGGCAGGAGGCGCGGAAGCTCTCGTTTCGCATCACACCGCGCGGCACCAGGGCGCTCGTCCCGGCGCGCCGCTCGATCGGCACGAAGGCGGCGAGCAGGGCCGCCGCCAGGGCGAAGAGGCCGATCACGCGCGGGTCGCCCCAGCCCCAGTCGTCGAGCTGGTCGAGGGCGATCAGCAGCGAGACGAGCCCGACCGAGATCGCCGCGATCCCCGGGTAGTCAATCCGCCGCTCGGTCGCTTCCGGCTCCTTGACCTGCACCAGGTACCAGGTGACGACGACGGCGAAGATCGAGATCGGCACGTTGAGGAAGAAGATCCAGCGCCAGCTGAGCGCGTCGGTGAGGACGCCGCCGATCAGCGGCCCCATCGCGTTGCCCAGGCCGGCGGCGCCGATCACGATCCCGCCCGCCAGGCCGGCGCGCTCTTCGGGCAGGAGCTCGTAGGTCATGCCGAGGATCGCCGGCCACATCAGCGCGCCGCCGATCCCCATCAGCACGCGGCTGCCGATCAGCCAGGCCTCGCTCTGCGCGGCCCCGCCGAGCGCCGACATCGAGGCGAAGATCGCCGTACCGAGGAAGAAGGCGCGGCGACGGCCGAACATGTCGGCGAGGCGGCCGCCGGTGACGATCATCACGCCGAAGGTCAGCGCGTAGGCGTTGATCACCCACTGGATCGTGTTGACGTTGGTGTCGAAGTCCTCCTCCATCGCCGGCAGGGCGACGTTGATGGCGGAGAAGTCGTTGGCGATGACGACGACCCCGGCCCCCATCGCCAGCAACGCCAACCACGTGGTGCGCGAGATCGCCCCTGCGCTCGACTCCATCCCGCGCAGCTTAGAAAGGCGCGGAGACGTGCGCTAAGCTGGACGCGAATGACGCACCGGCTCGACAGCCTCGCGCTACTCCTTCTCCTCCCCCTTCGGGGGGAATAGCGCTGGGCGGCGCGAGAGCCGCGAGAGACAAGGTCATTCGGAGCAAGAGGAGAAGGAGGTAGGACCCCATGTCAGCAACCGACGCCAACCGCGTCCACATCTTCGACACGACGCTGCGCGACGGCGAGCAGTCGCCCGGCATCTCGCTCAACACGGCGGAGAAGGTCGAGATCGCGCAGCAGCTGGCGCGGCTCGGCGTCGACGTGATCGAGGCCGGCTTCCCGATCACCTCGCCCGGTGACTTCGAGGCGGTCGAGGCGATCTCGCGCAAGGTCGAGGGCCCGACGATCTGCGGCCTGGCGCGCACGCACAAGGCCGACATCGACGCTGCCTGGGGGGCGATCCGCGATGCCGGCAGGCCGCGCATCCACACCTTCATCTCGACCTCCGACATCCACATCGAGCACCAGCTGCAGACCGACCGCGAGGACGTCAAAGGGCAGGCCCGGGCGGCCGTCGCATTGGCCAAGTCCTACTGCGAGGACATCGAGTTCTCACCGATGGACGCGACCCGCGCCGACGTCGAGTTCACCGCCGAGGTCTGCGCGATCGCGGTCGAGGAGGGCGCGACCGTCGTCAACATCCCCGACACGGTCGGCTACACGACCCCCGAGGAGTACGCCGCCTACTTCCACCGTCTCTACGAGCTGGTGCCCGGCCTGCGCGAGGTCGAAACCTCGGTCCACTGCCACGACGACCTGGGCTTGGCGGTCGCCAACTCCTACGCCGGCGTGCTGGCCGGCGCCCGCCAGGTCGAGTGCGCGGTCAACGGGATCGGCGAGCGAGCGGGCAACTGCTCGCTGGAGGAGATCGTGATGCTGGTCAAGACGCGCGAGGACGTACACGGCCTGCACACCGGCCTCGAACCACGTGAGCTGGCCCGCACCAGCCGCATGGTTTCGCGCCTGACCGGCTACCCGGTGCAGCCCAACAAGGCCGTGGTCGGGCGCAACGCCTTCGCGCACGAGTCGGGCATCCACCAGGACGGCGTGCTGAAGGAGCGCACTACCTACGAGATCATGGACGCGACCGAAGTCGGCCTGGAGTCGAACTCGATCGTGCTGGGCAAGCACTCCGGCCGCCACGCCCTGCGCGACGCGCTGGAGCAGCTCGGCTTCAAGATCGAGGGCAACGCGCTGAACGCGGCCTTCAAGCGCTTCAAGGAGGTCGCCGACCGCAAGAAGCAGGTCACCGCGCTCGACCTGGAGGCGATCGTCTCCGACGAGATGCGCGAGCGCTCCGACACCCACGAGCTGGCTTGGTTCGAGGTCGAGGCGGGCTCGCAGCGACCGCCGCTGGCCAAGGTCGCGGTCAAGCTCCCCTCCGGCGAGGAGGCGGTGGGCGAAGCGAGTGGCGACGGCCCCGTCGACGCGATCTTCCACGCGATCCAGAAGGCGACGGACACCAGGTGTGAGCTGCGTCAGTACACGGTGGAGGCGGTGACCGGGGGGGAGGACGCGCTCGGCGAGGTCGGTGTGATGCTGCGCGCCGCCGGCCGCCTGGCGAGCGGCCAGGGGGTCGCCACCGACATCCTCGAGGCGTCGGCCCGCGCCTACGTGCGAGCGCTCTCCAACGCCCTGGAGGGCGCCGCGATCCGCGAGGCCGAGGCGGCGACCGCCGAGGCCGCCGTCGAACGCACGCCCGGCCCCTGACGCGGCCCGCGCACCGCTAACTTTCAACCGAATCGAGGAACGATGCCGCAGACGATGTTCGACAAGATCTGGAGCGAGCACGAGGTTTCCGACGGCCTGCTCTACATCGACCTGCACCTGGTCCACGAGGTCACCTCGCCGCAGGCATTCGACGGGCTGCGCATGGCCGGGCGGCCCGTGCGGCGGCCCGACAAGACGCTGGCCACCGCCGATCACAACGTGCCGACCGACGGCACCATGGCCGCGCGTCTGATCGCCGACCAGCTCTCACGCGTCCAGGTCGAGACCCTCGAGCGCAATTGCGAGGAGTTCGGCATCCCGATCTTCTCGCTCGGCTCCGAGCGGCAGGGCATCGTCCACGTGATCGGCCCCGAGCTGGGCGTGACCCAGCCCGGCATGACGATCGTCTGCGGCGACAGCCACACCTCGACCCACGGCGCCTTCGGCGCGCTCGCCTTCGGCATCGGCACCTCCGAGGTCGAGCACGTCCTGGCGACCCAGTGCATGGTGCAGAAGCGACCGCAGACGATGCGGATCCTCTACTCAGGCGAGCTGGGCCCGGGTGTCACCCCCAAGGACCTGATCCTGGCGACGATCGGCCGGCTCGGCACCGGCGGCATGGTCGGCCACGCGGTCGAGTACGCCGGCCCGGCGATCGAGTCGCTCTCGATGCCGGGGCGGATGACCGTC
>DATDBO010000002.1:0-57509 GCA_036524775.1 Solirubrobacterales bacterium | reverse complement strand
TGGTGGGTGTCCCCGTCCCTCCTCACGGAGCCGCAGCGGTGGCGACGTTTCCCATCGCGTCCACGTTGGCTGAAGCCAAGCCGCGGACCACAACGGTGTCGAGGGCGGTGTAGGCGGCCAGGTGCTTTTGAGCTGTGTCGGAGTCAGCGGCCGCTACGCCGACGGCTCCCTCGGGCTCGCCAAGCCGAGTGAAGTGATTTCGATAGCCGTCGTGGAGGTCGCGGTAGAACGATTCCTCTTTGGTTAGACGTTCGGCCGCATCGTCTCCGACCGCGGTGCGGACATAACCGAACACTGGTGGACACTCCCGTCCTGCCTCCTGAGCACCTTTCTCCACTTGGTTGCGGGCGCGGGCGGCGAACTCGGGGGTCATCCAGTTGAAGAAGACGCCGTCGAACTCGGCGCCGGCGAGGGCGCACATCTTCGGTCCCATCGCGGCGAGGACGAGGCGGACGCCGGGCAGGGCGTCGCGCAGCTCGGGCAGCGTTTCGCGCATCCGCGTCAGCGGCTTCTCGGAGAAGCCGGCGCCGACCCCGAGCCAGAGCTTGGAGCGGTCGAGGCCGAGCCGCTCTATGTCGGCGGCGATCTCGGCCGGCGACTGGCGGTCGAGGGCGATCACGGCCACGCCCAGGTCGACCTCGGGCGCCGCGGCGGCGAACTCGGCGAGCGTCTCGAGGCCCTTCGCGCCCGGGTGGTCGTTCGACCACATCGAGTCGTAGCCGAGCTCGGCGCAGCGCGCGGCGAGCGGTCGCGCCACCTCGGAGTCGAGCCCCGCCGCGACACCGAAGCCACGGGTCACTATGCGTCGCCTCCGTCGCCGGGGGTGACCTTGCCGGCGCCCGCAGCGGCCTTGTCGAAGACCGCGACGCACTCGATGTGCGGGGTCTGGGGGAACATGTCGACCGGCCTCACGCGGCGCAGGGTATAGCCCGCCTCGACCAGCTGCGCCGCGTTCGGCGCCAGCGTCGTCGGGTTGCAGGAGACGTAGACGATTCGCTTCGCCTCGCACTCCAGCACCCGCCGCACGATCTTCTGCGAGAGGCCGGGCCGGGGCGGGTCGAGCAGGACGACGTCGGGCTTGCCCGCCTCCTCGACCAGCGGCCGCAGCCCCGTGCGCGCGCTGCCAGCCATGAAGCGCGCGTTCTCGATTCCGTTGCGCTCGGCGTTGCGCTCGGCGTCGGCGATCGCCTCGGGGACGATCTCCAGGCCCCAGACCTCGCCCGCCCGCGCCGCCATCGTCAGGCCGATCGTGCCGATCCCGCAGTAGAGGTCGAAGACCCGCTCGCCGCCGCTCAGACCCGCGTACTCGGCGGCGACGGCATAGAGCCGCTCGGCCATCTCGGTGTTGGTCTGGAAGAAGGCGTTGTAGGACATCTCGAAGTCGAGCCCGCAGAGCCGCTCGCGCAGCCTTTCCTCGCCGAGCACGCCTGTCGGCCCGTCGCTGCCGCCGGAGCCGGGGTCGACGACGGTGTGCAGGTCGACCGGCGGCTTGGGCAGCTTCTGCGGTGTGGTGACGAGCCGGGTCTGGATCTGGTCGGTGCGCCGCCCTTCGCGGACGACGAGGTTGCAGAGGACCCCGGTCCCCGCCGGTCGGTCGTAGGGAGCGACCGCCTCCTGCCGCGCCCATTCGCGCACCTCGTTGCGGGCGGCGTTGCCGCGCTCGGAGGCGAGCAGGCAGTCCTCGACGCCGATCACCAGGTCCCAACGACCGCTTGCGTGGAAGCCGAGCACCGTCTCGCCTTCGCGCGCGCCCCAGGAGTATTCGAGCTTGTTGCGGTAGCGCCACCCCTCCAGGGCCGGCTCGATCTCCTCCAGCTCGAAGCCGTCGAGGCCGCCGATCCGTCGCAGCGCCTCGTCCACCTGGCGGCTCTTCTCGACCAGCTGCTGGTCGTAGTCGAGCCCCTGCCACGGCGCGCCCGGGCAGGGCTCGCCTTCGTGCAGGCAGCGGTTGGGGACGCGGTCGGCCCCCGGCTGCAGCAGCTCGACCGCGCGCGCCTCGGCAAAGCGCTTCTTCGGCTTGGTCACCTCGGCCCGCACGCGGTCGCCCGGCAGGCCGCCTGCGACGAAGACGACATAGCCGTCCTCCCGGGCGACGCCGCGACCGCCGTGGGCGAGCGAGTCGATCGACAGCTCGAGCTGCTCGCCCTTCCGCACTTAGCTCAGTTTCCTGCGCGCGCGACGCGCCGCCTGCGTCGCCTGTTTGCGCACCGGCGCGGTCCGGCCGCCGACCTCTTTGCGCGCCTGTTTGATCAATCGTTCGAGGTCCTTGAGCAGGCCATCGGTCTGCCGGCGCCCGCGTTTGATCAGGTCGGAAACCATCTTCTCGGCGTCGCCGCGGGTCATTCGGCCGCGCTTGACCGCGTCGTCGACGACCTCCTGCAGCCGGTCGCGGCTGAGGGTGACGCTGTGCTCGAGGCTCTCGCGGAAGTGCTCGACGCTCTTGTCGAGCCCGGTGGTGTTGCCGCGGCTAGTTTTTTTCGTGGCTTTCGACCCGGCTTTCGCTTTTTTCGCCGGTTTGCGAGCGGACGCTTTTTTGGCGCGGGGCCCGGCTTTGGCTTTTTTCGTCGCTTTGCCGGACGACTCTTTTTTCGCTGCCATTCTCGATGTCTCCTGTCTCGCGGTGGACGTGACGACTGGACTGACTATCTCATCCCCGCGAGCCAGGGGTGGCGAAACACCCGACGATCGGGGCGTGGTCGGAGAGGCGCAGGGCGCGGCCGTCCTCGCGCAGCTCGCGCCGCTCGCGCAGCTCGCGCCGCTCGGCCGGCCAGGGGCGAGGCGGCTCGACGATCTCGAGGCCCCGCGTGAGCAGGTGGTCGATCGCGTGCGGAACGGTCGGGCCGTCGAGGCCGAAGCGGTCGCGCAGCTCCGCGAAGACGGCCGGGCTCCGGGCGGGCCCGAGGTTGAGGTCGCCGCCGAAGAGCAGCGGCGAGTCCCCCGCCCACTCGGTCGCGGCCCGCGCCGCGCGCCGCACGTCCTCGGAGGCGAGCTCGGCGTCGCCGGCGGTCGCGTGCAGGTTGGCGACGCAGAGGTCGGCCCGGCCCGCGTCCCCGCCGCCGGGGAGGGCGATCCGCGTGAACGCCATCGCCCGCCGCTCGGGTCGACCCTCGTGGATCGCCGGCTCCCGCCGCTCGACAATCGTTCCGCTGTGACTTATGTGCCTATAGGGCACAGAACTAACAGTGGAAGGGGGGATGGGCCGGACCAGGGTCAGGTTCGAGCCGCCCTCGCCGGAGGCGATCAGGTCGGGGTTGAGGCGAGCGGCGAGGGAGCGCAGCGGCGCGAGCGAGTTGCGCGAGGTGAGCGCCCGGTGCGCCTGCGCGCCGCAGGCGCGGGCGAGCGGGTCGCGCCAGCGCGGCGGGCACTCCTGCAGCAGCGCCACGTCCCACTCCGCCTCGGCGAGCACGTGCGCGAACTCGTCGAGCAAATCGCGGTTGACCTGGACATGCGTCTCGTTGCGCTCGGTCACCCGCAGCAGCCGCGAGCGCCAGGTGCGCAGGGCCGGGTCCGGCGGGAAGTCGCGCCCGTGGAAGAGGTTCCAGGAGATGGCTTTGACCTGCATCTCCCTAGTATCCGCTGCTTGACCAAGCGCGACTTCCTCACCGGCGAAGAGCTGGGGGCCTTCGAGCTCTCCCAGCTGCTCGACCTCGCCGCCGAGCTGAAAGCGGCGCGAGGAGACAGCGCCGGGCGCGTTTCTTCACCTATGGGCAAGGAAGGCGCCCGAGACACGCCGCTGGCTGGTCGCAGCATCGCCCTCGTCTTCGAGAAGCCCTCGACCCGGACGCGGATCTCCTTCGAGGTCGGCGTCGCCGAGCTGGGCGCGACGCCGCTCGTCCTGCGCGGCGACGAGCTGCAGCTTGCCCGCGGCGAGTCGATCGGCGACACCGGCCGCGTCCTCTCCCGCTACCTCGACGCGATCGTGATTCGCTCCGGCTCGCACGAGCAGGTCGCCGAGCTCGCCGCCGAGGCCGAGGTACCGGTGGTCAACGCGCTGACGCCGCTCCATCACCCCTGCCAGGCGCTGGCCGACCTGCTCACCCTGCGCGAGCGGCGCGGCGACCTGCACGGCCTGCGCCTCGCCTACGTCGGCGACGGCAACAACGTCGCCCGCTCGCTTGCGATCGCCTGCGAGCTCGCCGACGTCGAGCTGACCGTCGCCGCCCCCGACGGCTACCAGCTCGAGGAGGGGCACGGCGTCAAGTTCACCGACGACCCGCGCCTCGCCGTCTCCGGCGCCGACGCGATCTACACCGACGTCTGGGTCAGCATGGGCGACGAGGAGGAGGCCGAGCGGCGGCGCGCCGACCTGACGCCGTACCGCGTCGACGCCGATCTGCTCGGCGCGGCCAAGGACGACGCGATCGTCCTCCACTGCCTGCCCGCCCACCCCGGCGAAGAGATCGCCGCCGACGTGCTCTACGGCGAGCGCTCCGCCGTCTGGGACCAGGCGGAGAACCGGCTGCACACGCAGAAGGCGCTGCTGCGCACGCTGCTCGCCGAGTAGGGCATGTACCCCGAGATCAGCCTCGGCCCGCTGACGCTGCAGAGCTTCGGCCTGATGTTCGCGCTCGCCTTCCTCGCCGCGGGGGCGCTGATCTGGAAGCGGCTGGGGGAGATCGGCAAGCCGGTCGACTGGGCGTATGAGATGGGCTTCGCCGCGCTGCTCGGCGGCGTCGTCGGCTCGCGCCTCTACTTCCTCGTCGAAAACTGGGACAGCGTCAGCGACGATCTGCTCGGCAACCTCTTCTCCGGCTCGGGGCTGGTCTGGTACGGCGGCGCGATCGGCGGCGCCCTCGCCGTCCTGCTCTGGGCGCGGTGGCGCGGCTTCCTCGGCCTGGCGCTGTTCGACTTGGCGGCGCCGGCGCTGGCGCTCGGCTACGCGGTCGGCCGGGTCGGCTGCCAGCTCTCCGGCGACGGCGATTACGGCCGGGCTTGGGACGGGCCGTGGGCGATGTCCTACCCCGACGGCACCGTGCCGACCACCGAGGAGGTCCACCCGACGCCCGTCTACGAGGCGCTCGCGATGGGCTTCGGCGCCTGGCTGCTCTGGCAGCTGCGCGACCGCTTCCGTCCCGGCGTGCTCTTCGCCCTCTACCTCCTCTACGCCGGGGCGGAGCGCTTCCTGGTCGAGTTCGTCAGGCGCAACAGCGACGCCACCCTGGGCTTGACCGGCGCCCAGCTGGAGAGCCTTGCAATGATTGTCGGCGGAATCGTTTGGCTGTACGTGGTCAGGAGCCGGCACGGGAGCTTGGGCCCAGCGCCCGCCCACCTCGGCTAATCTTGCGCAAATCTTTTTGAGTTAAAGGAGGAGGAGCAGTGGACGCAGTCGAGGCTGGAAGCGGGGGAGGTCTGTCCGCCGCGACCGTCGGCGAGCTGCTCGACTCCGCCGCGGAGAAGATCGAGGCGGCGGGCTGCGAAGCGCCGCGCGAGGACGCGCAGGAGCTGGTCGCCGACGCCCTCGGGATCGCCGTCGAGGAGCTCTCGCGCGATGGCGCCGCCGAGCCGACGCCGGAGGTCGTCGCAGCGGTCGAGGCCATGGTCGCGCGCCGCGCCGACCACGAGCCGCTCGCCTACGTGCTCGGCCGCGCCCCCTTCCGCGAGCTCGAGGTCCGCGTCGACCCGCGCGTGCTCTGGCCGCGCCGCGAGACCGAGCTGCTGGTCGAGGTCGGCACCGAACTGCCCGAAGGCGCCCGCGTGCACGAGGTTGGCACCGGCTCCGGCGCGATCTCCCTGGCCCTGCTCTCCGAGCGGCCCGACCTGCGCGTCACCGCCTCGGACCTCTCGCCCGAAGCAGCCGAAGCGGCGCGCGAGAACGCCGAGCGGCTCGGCATCGAGATCGAGATCAGCGTCGCCGAGGGCCTCCCCGACGAGGTCCTCGCGGAAGACGTCGACATGGTGATCGCCAACCTGCCCTACGTCACCGACGAGACGATCTACGACCGCTCGCCGGAGATTCGGCGCGAGCCGCGGATCGCCGTCACCGGCGCCTGCGGCGCCGACGGCCTCGGCGTGATCCGCGGCCTGATCGGGGAGACGCCGAGCGGCTGGAAGCTGGCGATGGAGCACGACACGCATCACGGGCCGACGATGCGCGAGATGCTGCGCGACGCGACTACTATGCGCGACTACATGGGGGATGAGCGGGTAACCGTCGGCGTCGCGCCTTGAGCTCGGAGGAGCGCCTGGCGAAGCTGGAGCGGCTGCGATCCGAAGGGATCGACCCCTTCCCGTTCTCCTTTCCCGACCGCAACGCGGTCGCCGAGATCCTCGACGCGCACGATCCGGCCGAGCTGGGCGAGGGCGAGCACCGCGAGCACTCCTACCGGATCGCCGGCCGGGTGACGGGGCAGCGCGGCCACGGCAAGACGACCTTCTTCGACGTCCGCGACCTCTCCGGCACGATCCAGGCCTACGCCCGCGCCGACGCGCTCGGCCAGGAGGTCTTCGACCGGATCGAAGACCTCGACATCGGCGACCTGGTCGGGGTCGAGGGCGACCTCTACGTGACCAAGCGCGGCCAGCTGGCGGTCGAGGTGCGCGAGTGCGTGCTGCTGGCCAAGGCGCTGCGCGACCCACCCGATCTCTTCCACGGCATCTCCGACCCGGAGGTGCGCTACCGCCGGCGCGAGCTCGACCTGATGGCGAACGAGCGCTCGCGCGAGATCTTCGCGATGCGGGCCAAGGTGGTGAAGGCGATCCGCGACCACCTCGACGAACGCGGCTACGTCGAGATGGAAACGCCGGTGCTGCAGCGGATGACCGGCGGCGCCGCGGCACGCCCGTTCAAGACGCACCACCACGCGCTCGACCGTCACCTCTACCTGCGGATCGCGACCGAGCTATACCTGAAGCGGACGATCGTCGGCGGCTTCGAGAACGTCTACGAGCTGGGCAAGTTCTTCCGCAACGAGGGGATGTCGCCGCAGCACAACCCCGAGTTCACGATGCTCGAGTGGTTCGTCAGTGGGGCCGACTACCACGGTGTGATGGACGTCGCCGAGGGGATCGTCGCCGGCGTCGCCGAACGGGTGCTGGGGACGACCAAGGTCGAGCGCGACGGCGAGACGATCGACCTGGCGCCGCCCTGGCCGCGGCTGCGCTTGCAGGACCTGCTGAAGGAAGAGACCGGCGTCGACGTCACCAAGGCGAGCCGCGACGAGCTGGCCGAGATCGCCGGGGACGACGCCGAGCCCGACGACGACTGGGCGGCGCTTGTCGACACCCTGCAGGGCAAGCTGGTCGAGCCGAAGCTGATCCAGCCGACCTTCATCATCGACCTGCCGCTGGCGATCTGGCCGCTGGTCAAGCCGGTGCCCGAGCACCCCGAGCTGCTGGCGGCGGCCTTCGACGGGATCGTCGCCGGGATGGAGATCACCGGCGGCGGCACCGACGTCAACGACCCGATCGAACAGCGGCGCCACTTCGTCGAACAGCGCGAACGGCAGGAGTCGGGCGCGATCGAGAACCCGCACGAACACGACGACGAGTTCGTGCAGGCGCTCGAGTACGGGATGCTGACGGCGAGCGGCTCCGGCCTCGGCGTCGACCGCCTGATGATGGTCCTCAGCGGCGCGAAGACGCTGCGCGACGTGATCCTCTTCCCCTCGATGCGCGAGGCGCCGGGGGAGGCCGCCTCCGCCGACGACGGGTAGCCGCTACCGCGGCTCTTCGATCTGCACGAGCCGCTCGGGTTCGTGCTCCACCTGGAGCGTCGAGTGGCGGATGCCGAACTCGCGCTCGATCAGCTCGGCAAGCTCGAGCCGGGCGCGGTGGCAGTCGGCGTCGGGCTCGACCGTGACGTGGGCGGAGAGGGCCGGGAACTCCGAGGTGACCTCCCAGACGTGCAGGTCGTGGACCTCAACCACCCCCGGCTGCTCGGCCATCGTGCGGCCGATGCGGTCGGGGTCGATCCCCTTGGGGGATGCCTCTAGGAAGACGCGGCCGGAGTCGCGCAGCAGGCCGTAGGCCGAGTAGAGCATCAGGCCGGCGACCAGCAGCGAGGCGATCGCGTCGGCGCGGTCGAAGCCGGTGAGCAGGATGACCGCGGCGGCGACCGCGGTGCCGACGAAGGCGTAGAGGTCGGTGAGCAGGTGCTGGAAGCTGCCCTCGACGTTGAGGCTCTGGCGGTTGGCGCGGGCCAGCACCGCGGTGGCGGCGAGATTGACGACGATCCCGGCGAGGGCGACGACGAGGACGATGCCGCCCTCGACGCCGGGCGGGTCGAAGAGGCGGCGCACGCCCTCGAACGCGATGATCGCCGCCAGCACCAGCAGGGTGATCCCGTTGACCTGGGCGGAGAGGATCTCGACCCGTTTGAGGCCGAAGGTCATCGTGCCGGCGGCCGGGCGGCGGGCGAGCCGGATCGCGATCAGCGAGAGGACGATCGCGGCGGCGTCGGTGAGCATGTGCGCCGCGTCGGAGAGCAGCGCCAGCGAGTCGGCGACGATGCCCGCGACGACCTCGGCCGCCATGAAGCCGAGGATCAGGACGAGGGCAATCGTCAACTGGCGGCGGTCGGCGTCCGCCGAAGCGCCGTGGCTGTGGCCGGCGTGCGAGTGGCTCATCTAGGCCGAGTTAAGCAGGCCGCCGTCGATCGGAATGACCGTGCCGGTGAGGTAGGCGGCGCGCTCGGAGCAGAGGAAGGCGACCAGGTCGCCGTACTCCTCGGGCCGGCCGAGGCGACCGGCGGGGACGTCGCGCTCGGCGGCGGCTTCGGCGGCCTCCATCGAGCCGTAGTTGGAGGCGATCCGCTCGGTGGCGAAGTGCCCGGTGGCGACGGTGTTGACGGTGACCCCGTCGCCGGCGACCTCGGTCGCGAGCGTCTTGAGGAAGCCGACCGCGGCCATGCGGTGGGCGTTGGAGAGGTTGAGGCCGGGGATCGGCTCGCGGGTCGAGCTGGAGCCGACGTTGACGACCCGTCCCCAGCCGCGTTCGCGCATGCCCGGGAGGACCGCCCCGGCGAGCACCCGCGGGGCGAGGACCAGCGAGCGGTAGGCGCGCTCCCACTCGTCGAGCTCGTGCATCAGCGAGCCGCCCAGCGGCGGCCCGCCGGTGTTGGTGACGAGGATCTCGATCGGGCCCAGAGCGGACTCGACCTCGGTGGGCAGCTCGGCGAGCCGGTCGAGGTCCTCGGTGTCGGCAACGAAGGGAGCCGTGGCCCCCGCCGTCGAGATGCCGGGGTTGACGCCGGCGATCGCCGCGGCCGCCTCCTCGGCCCGCTCCTGCGAGCGGCTGACGGCAGCGACCCGTGCGCCCTCGCGAGCGAGCGCCGAGGCGATCCCCAGCCCGATCCCGGCGCTTGAGCCCATCACCAGCGCGACGCGTCCCTGGAGCCCCAGATCCATGCCTACGAGCACCCCTCCAACGGCTTCACGCCGATAAAGTAAACGAGCAGGGCGCCCGTAGCTCAGTGGTCAACGGTCCCTTCACGGGGACCAAAGAGCGTCGGTCTTTCAAGCCGAAGGTCGCGAGTTCGATTCTCGTCGGGCGCATGGGGAGGAGTGCCGGCAGATGCCGGCCTTTTCCTTTTGTGGAGCCGAATGCTCGGCTAGCGGGTCGAATCACGTTCCGCGGCCTTCCGAGCGATTCCAGGGCGTTCCGGGGCATCGTGGTCACATTCTGGTCGCATCTTCGGCGGCAGTTCGTTGCCTTGCGACGTTTCGGCCGCGTAGGAGCCGCGACAGCTCTTAGGCTGCGGCAATCGTGGATGCCGCTGAGAAGAAGGCCCGAGCTGAGGTGCGGCGTCTCCAGGCTGCGTTCGATCGGGCTCAGAGTCAGCGAGACAAGGCCAGCGCCGCGCGCCGCGAAGGCTTCGAGCGAGCGCGGCAGGCAGGTCTTTCGACGCGAGAGATAGCCGCCGAGACTGGCCTGCACCACAGCCGCGTAGCGGAAATCCTCCACGGCAAATAGTCCAGTGTCGGGGTACCCCGACACCTCTGCTAAGGTCGAAGCGACCACAAGAGCGACGGCCCGCCGTGCGCGAACACGACGGGCCGTCCAAGACACAGGAGGTATGAGCTCCCATGTCCTGCGACAACCCTACGGATTGCGTCGAGCACGAAAGGCGCGGTCCTCACTCTGAGGACGCGAAGGCTGAGCGCGTTGTGCTGGCCTTCCTGCTCGAAGAACACCCGGCCCGACTGACGGTCCTCGAGCTGTCCTGGGCACTCAATGCGGAGCCGGGCGGTTTCGACAGCGACGATGCGGTCGAGCGCGCTGTCCGCGAACTGGACGGCGCTGGCTTGGTTCATTGCCGAGGTGGCTTAGTCGCGCCGACTCGCGCCGCCCTCTACTTTGCCCGGCTGGAGGCGGACTGATGCCCGCCGCGATTGCGCGTCAGTTCGGCGCAAATCTCCGCGAGGCCCGTCGGCGATCTGGCCTCAGCCAGGAAGAGGTCGGATGGCTCGCGTCGCTTCACCGGACGGAGATCGGCCTGCTTGAGACCGGGGCTCGCACCCCGCGCATCGACACCCTGGTCAAGCTCGCGGCGGCTCTCGGTGTCCGCATCGACTGCGCCTTGCTGGCGGGCATCGAGTGGACGCCCGGGAGGACCGAAGCCGGGGCGTTCACGACTCGGCGCGTTGAGCCACGGTGAGCCGGCGAATTTGGTCACATCGACCCAATGACCAAAGACAAAGCCAGAACGAGACCAAGATCGAAGCCAAGCTCCAGGGAGCAACAGATTCATGTGTTCTCGGAGTCAGGCCAGGACTCGCAGTAGCTCCAGCCAGACAGCTACTCCAGTCCCTCCAAAGCACCAACCCCGAACACACGACACACTGGGAACCCTCCGGTTCGACGCCTGAGCCGCACTTTCTTGATCCACAAGGTCTTCAAGTAGATCGCGGCCCGTTTCGCCCGGGCGACCGGCGGCCGATTGTGGCACGGCTCCGCCGTGCGAACGGCCGCGCGTATGGCCACCCGGACTCCTTTGACCTTCGGTCTCTGGCCTACCTCGAATTAGGGCTTTCTGCAGTCCGGGCGATGCACTTCGCCAGTTCGAGCGACAGAGGGGGCGTGGACAGGAATACGCCCTCAGAGCCGACCTTCTTCACTGAGCGAACGCTTGCCGCCTACCTCGCGGTCTCCGACCGCACGATCCGCAACTGGATGAGGCGCGGAGAACTGCCCTCCTACAAGCTCGGCGCGTCCAGGCGAATCGACCCGGCCGATGTTGATGCCTTCCTGGAGGTTCGTAGGGAGGAAGGACCATGAGGCATCGCGAGTCGCCGACCAAGCGGCGCAATCCCTCCGGCGAGATCGTGTGGACGGCCCGATACACCGGCCGAGACGGCAAGCGTCGTCTAGCCAAACCGACCTGGAACAGGGGCAAGGGCACCTTCGCCCGCAAAGCGGATGCTCAGCGTGCGATTGACGAGGCATACGGGATCAGCGACCGCCCCGACACCCTCGGTGACTACGCCGCCACCTGGACCGAACGCCATCCCCGTGCGGAACGCACTAATGCCACGTACGACCACCGAATCAGCCGAGTCCTCGACGTGGAGATCGAGGGCATCCCGCTCAAGGACTGGCCACTGCACGAGCTGCGCCGCCGCCACACCCTCGCCCTGGTCGACCACATGCTGAGGAACGAAGGTCGCGCCACCACCGGTGCCGTAGGCATCCTCCGCTCGCTCTCGGCCATGGCCGAGGACGCGATCACCGACGAAGTCTGCGACCTCAACCCGTTCAAGGGCATCCGCATCCGCGCCAACGATCCAAGGGCGCAGAAAAAGCCGCGTCCCATCCGCGTCTTCAGCTTCGAGGAGATGCACCGCTTCGCGAAAGCGGCCGGACGCTACGAGGCAATGGTCCGCGTCTTCACCGACACCGGCCTGAGACTGGGGGAGGTGCTGCCCCTGCGCCGCGAAGACCTCGACGGCGAACGCTCCAAGTCCGCCGCACCGCACACGAGGGCAGGATCCTCGAGGGAACGAAGACCGACCACGGCGAGCCCAACGCCGGCCGCGTCGTCCCGGTGCCCGCGACCCTGGCCTGGATGCTCGAAGCCCAGATCAACCTCAACGGCCCCGATTGCCAGCTCCTCTTCCCAACGCCCCGCGGCCGCCTCTGGCGTGAGCGCACTTTCTACCGAGACCTCTGGAAACCCGCCCAGGAAGCCTCCGGCCTAGACATCCGCCCCCATGAGTGCCGCCACAGCTACGTCACCCACCTCCGCGCTGCTGGCATCAACGATGCCGATTTAGCCGAGATCGTGGGTCACCGAGTCGAGACGATGCTCGCGCGGTATACGCATGCGGTCGGAGGGAGCTACAGCGCTGTTCGAACGGTCATCGACTAGGACGATCTTCACCAAACTACCCCACTTCCTTGCCCGCTGAGATGAAAAATACCTGCAAATCGACCCTTTATAGGAACTTCCCCTTGACATCCCGGTTACGATCTGCCGACGCTCGTCGTTCAAGACAAGCGGCCCTATGGGCCCTCCGGTCGGCAGATCGTAACCGGGATGTCCAGGGCACTACAATCTTTTTCTGGCTTTCTGTCTCCCTCTTCGGTAAGTTCTTACCCAGGTTCTCTGGGCGCAAGCCGCACTAATGACTTTTCGCCCGGCTTCCGATAGGACCCAAGATGGCGCTTTCAACTGACATTCGAGTAGCTACGAAGATCGATGCCGATGACTTCGATGCTGCAAGGAAGGACTCGAAGGTCAACGATCTTGTTCGCGCCGCTCGGAAATACGGAGACGACCTTCGTAAGAGCGGCAAGGACCATTCGCTAGCCCCTTCGGGCCAGTAGCTGATTTTCTTTAGTCCAGACCCCTATCAAACGGACCGAGATAGGGGCCGTAGAGCGGTAGGTAGAGGCGTCGCAGCTCGCCGTCTTCATCCTTGGTTTGAGAATTCCTCAGGCCCTTCTGCCGCCACATCTCTTGGGTCTCTAGATCGAAGGGATCCAGAGTGAGGATCACATTTCCTTGCAGCTCTGCCACCAAGGTGGCGACATAGATCGCGTGTCGTAGCGCCTTGTCACCTGCTCCGGCCGCAGCTCGCCGATCCCGAGCAATCCACTCAACGTGGGAAGAGCCAAACCTCGCTCCGCCACCTCCCATTTGTGCCTGGTGCTTCTCGGACGAGATAATGGCCTCCCCGGAGCTCAGTGCATAAAAAGCAGCCACATGTCCGTTCACAACCAAAATGCGCGTCACGCAGGACGTTAGCTCGACTGCACGACCCCGGAACCACTCGGTTCCCTCTTTGGCTGCGGCCTCGTTCTTGGAGTAGGCCTCAAATTCCGCAACGGCGGCCGTTAGCTCAGGATGTTCCTCGGCGACCTGCAGGTTCCATTGGAACCACTCGGCATCATGCAGATCATTTGCACTGAGTTCCCAGGCGTCTCCTGCCACCCCTGCATCATCTCTCATGTGGGTGGAGACCCTCGCTATGTATCCGCTGCGAGATTTACTAGTCCCGTGAAGACATTTCGCAGCTCCTCCGGCACCTCCTCAGGCGACCGCAGCGTTTCCGCCAAGGCAACGAGGTATCCCTGCTTCCGCACAGGGGCCTTTTCCGAGCCGCCACGAATCAGGTTGTAGAGCGCTCCACTGAACTTCGAGGCTAGGCGAATCGCTGCGAGGTTCTCGACACACCATTGCTCGCCGTCGTCCCGCGGCCAATGGACATTTGCTGCCTCAACCCATTGCTCAAGTGAGAATAGATCCTCGACCTCTCGCTCCCCGACGTAGTGCACCGCCTCGTCGGGAATCCCGATTTCATCAAGCTTGTCCTTTCGGAACGAGCGTCGGCTCTCCCCCTTGATGGAGTCTCGGTCAACAACAAAGGCGACCTTGCGCTCATTTTCTCTGAGAAACTGAGCGAAGCGTAGGGCTCCCTCGTTGCTGTTGCCAGCGATCAGCGCGATTCCAGCCGACTGTAAGCTCATTCCGGTCGCCACCGTGAAGAGGAGCGGGAAAGCTTGGGTCTCGGTTGGGCCCTCTACGCCGACGAAGCACCGCTCGTGGAGGAGCACACTATTGCGAAGGCCCATCGCCGCCGAGACGTCCGCAAGGTGGCGCTGGGTATCGTCGTGCCTATCACCTAGCAGCCTCACGATCTGAGTGTGGTCGTCGACCAGGCGAAGGTGGACGACGTCATTAATGTTGACTCGGTCGATCAGATTGAGCGAGTGGGTTGCCACGATCATCTTCGTGCCAGCGCGCTCGCATTGGGTCTGGATGAGGTTCACCAACTCACGCTGGTGACCGTAGTCTAGGTGGGTGTCGGGCTCGTCATAGGCGATCACTACGCCGCGTCCGCCCTCTGGTCTTGCCTCAAGCAACTGCTCGACCCACTCCCAGATCGCCAAGTTGACCTGCCGCTGTCGACCCGCGCCCGATCGCTCTAGGGGAATCCCCGTCACAGATCCACGGCTCGTCCGCACCTCAACGCTGCTGAAGCCCTCGCTTAGGGCGACCTGGGGCTCAATCGTGATCTGGCTCAGTTCGGGACAACGATCCCCGATGTGCTGGCAAAGGGTCTCTGCCTCTGCCTCCAGTCGCTCGCGCAGGAGGTTCTCCGCGTCCCGCAGCGGTCCGGTGTAGTCCTCGTTTTCGATTGCCTGCTCATAAGCAACCTTCAATGCTCGCTTCACCTGTCCGGCTGGGGCTGGCTCTTCCGTCGAGGAGAAGATCAGACACTTCGGCAGCTGCTCGACAATCTCGGCTGGGCATGGCGTCCACCCATTGACTTTTTCGCCATTCGCTGCGAGTTCTTGCAGAGGCTGAAGCCACGTCGCCTTTGAGTTCTTTTTGCCTTCCGGGGTAAGCCCGAGTTCTTCGCATAGGCTGCGTAACTCATCCAGTTTCCTGGTCTCAAGTGAACGCAAACGTTCATCTGCGGGCAGTTCGTCCAGAACCTCATAGCGAGGGTTAGATTCTGGGCTTACCGAGCGGCGGACCTGCATCGCGCCCGCTTCGCGCGCGAGCTTCTGTGCGAGTTCGGGGTCGAGCGACAGCTCCGCAGTGACGACCACGCGCTCGCTCCGGATCGGGGCCGTGCTCCCCTCCTCGGGAGGACCCAACACGGTGTAATCCTCAAGGCTGGGCTTCCACGCTCCGAGGAAGAATGCGATCGCATGCAAGGCGGTCGACTTTCCGCCGTCGTTGCCACCGGTGAGAATCGTTGGCGCTCGGAGAGGGATCTGCTCGGTGTCAAGCAGCGCCCGCAATCCTTCTACCTTGTACGACTCGAGTTCGAGCACTCAGTAGACGCTTGCGATCAAGCCAGCGGAGTAGGCCTTGGAAGCGGGATCGTAGTCTTCTCTTATCGCGAACTCCGAATCCGAAGTTTCGGTGGCCACAATCGATTCAAGCGCGAAACGTCGCCAAGCTGGCAAACCGCCACGGGTGCTGGCACCCTCATGCTGGAAGGCGTGCAGGAAGAGCCGATTGTCGGTGCTGCGGAAGAGGGCATGAGGTGCGGCCGTCCTGAATCCCGTGGCACTACCCTCGCGCTCATAGAAGAGCGTGATGTCTTTTTTCTCCCCAATGGCGGCGAGCAGGTCTGTTCGCAGTTTCTCTGTTACTCCTCCCTCATTGTTCAATGTGCAACCTCTACATCCACCACTTCTACGCACGTTTGGGGACGAGAGTGATCGTCCCGCGTGTGCCACTCTCCCTCAACCACCTCTAGCGAGTCGATGAGCGAGATGTCCATGCAGCGCCACTCCCCGCCATCAGGCAGGCCCTTTGAACTCTCTCCGCCAAACTGGAAGAAGAGCCCTTGCTCGTGGCCATTGGTGTGACCTAGCGTGTGAGGACACAGTTCACGTCGCCGTCCTTTGTAGTCGGCAATCACCTGATGCTGCGCGATAACAGCCTCGCGGATCAATTCATAGTTGGTGCTAGCCATCTTATTTCTCCAGTATTACGCATAGAATTTGGACTGTGATAGTAAGGGTATGCTGGCTGCTTCAGTAGTTAGCTGACCTCAATGTCAAGCATGGGCCAGAACGCAGCCTCAGCGACAATGCGAACTCCATACTCACGCGCCTTGGCCGCCTTCCCAGAGGTCGAGTTTGGATCAGCCACCACCAGCAGGTCTAGCTTCTTCGTCACGCGTGGCGCGACAACCATTCCTGCCTCTTCGGCTAGTTCTTGAGCAAGCTCCCGGGTGACCTGGGTTCCTTCGTGTGCACAGGTCAACGCGCCGGTGAAGCAGACTGTCTTTCCAGCAAGCGAGTCCTGCTGCACCGCTGATAGCTCGCGAAGCGGCCGGTCAATGAGTTCCTCGACTTCGGGGATTCCGAGCGCCTCGCCGACCAGCACTAGGTCGTGTCTCTCGCGCTCGGTTATGACGTAGTCACGCCGAGCGAGAGCGATCAGCGTTCCTACGTAGTCACCGTGGAGAGAGCGCACGCGACTCGCCGAAAGATTGAGCATCTGTGCGGTCTGTGCGAGTTCCGCTTGCTCAACGCCACTTAGCTGCCGATCCTCAATGGCTCGGTCTAGGACTTCGAGGTACGGCGCGACTAGGGCAGTGTCGGTTCCCAGCGGTGCATCCGACGCACCGACGAGGCTCGCCAAGAAGCTTGGCTCTTGCGGAGGGGAGACCGGCGCATGCCGTTCTCGACAGGGAGCCCGCCTGTCGCTCGAGGGCCAGATCGATCTTGACCGAGGCTCGCCGCATACGAATTGCGCGAGGGCTGCGGGCCCATGTTCCAGTAGATATGCAGCCAGGATCGACGCACAAGCGAATGCGTCTGCTGCGGCGCAGTGGGGTTCGGGCTGAGTGAAGCCGAGAGAAAGGCCGCAGTCCGCCAGTCGAACGCGGTCGCCTCCGACTCCCAGAGCGGTGGCAAGCTCCATGGTGCATAGCCAGGGGAGCGGCTTAACGTCGATCCCGGAGCGCTCCAATTCAGATTCTAAGAAGCCGCAATCGAAGCGAGCGTTGTGTGCAACGACCGTCTTTCCGGCAAGTCGGTCCAGCACGTCTCCGAGGACATCCTCGAAGCTCGGTGCGTCTCGGAGGTCACGGCCGTGGATTCCATGAATTTCGGTGGGTCCCAGGTCCCGATCTGCTCGCAACAGGCTAGACCAGCTCCTCACGGGCGTGCCGGTTAGATCCACGTCAACCAGCGCGAGCTCGATAACTCGGTGGTGACGTCCTGGGTGGATGCCCGTCGTCTCACAATCGACCACGACGTAAGGCATTTCGTTGGCGCGCTTGGTGTTCATTGCGGTGCGTAGGGACGCTTAATACCTCATATGTTCCTAATAGACAAGCAAAGGCTGAACGGGCCCGGAATGGGGACTACCGGGCTGGGCTAGGCCAAATGCTCAGGAAGAGCCGGAGCAGCGTCTCTTCAGAGGTCGGTTGCATATCGCCCATAGCAAGCCGTTCCTCATGGCCGTGCTCCCCGTCCGTTCAACCCCGAGGAGCTTCGCTCTCTGCGACCCGATCGACTGGTTCAGCGCTGGCCTCTCGGATCCGCTTCCGGGAACGCTAGTCCGGTCGCTCGGTTGTCGGGGGTCGGCAGCGGTCCGACCTGTCAGCCGATCTTCTCCGCCAGCTCGACGATGATTCCCTCGGGGCCGCGGACGTAGCAGAGCCGGTAGCTGTTCTCGTAGCGCACCAGCTCGCCGACGAGTTCGGTGCCGCGGGCTTGTAGGCCGGCGACTACGGCGTCGATGTTCTCGACGAGGAAGGAGAGGTGGCGGAGGCCTGGGGTGTTCGAGGGTGCGTGCGGGTCGCCGCCCTGGGTCGGCGGCGAGTGGAACTTCACCAGCTCGATTTCTACGTCCCCGTCCGGGGTTCGTAGCATCGCTAACTCGGCCTTGGTCCCATGGAGCGCGATGATGCGGTCTACCAACTCACCTTCGACCTGGCCCGTGCCTCCCGGCTCAAGTCCAAGCTGGACGAAGAACTCGATTGCGGCGTCCAGGTCGTCGACCACGATCCCGACGTGTTCCATCTTTTTAAGCGCCATGTGCTCGATGGTAGGGAGGCCAGCTACCTGGCGGTCGCATTCCGGTCGCATCGACGCCGCGATTCCCGCTCCCCGCGTGGACGACGCGCGTCCTTTCAAGCTGCCCACTACCGGTCGGGGTCGCATTCTGTTACACGGCGGAGTCTCAAGGCGGCTGATCAACGCTTGAACTCCGTGTGGACCGAGCTGGGGCGAAGCGCTAGATCGCCCGCGGGGGACACACCTGCCTCTGGCCACATACCTGCATTACTCAATAGAGTCTGCTTTTAGCAGGGTCCAAATGAGCGTTGATCTCCTACAAGGGATAGCGGGGCTGTCAATCGCGGTTGTCCGTGTCCGCCTTGGCGATGACCGGGGAGATCCGTCGCTGGACGAAATTTCTGCCCAGTTCAAGCTTCTCGACGTCGCAGCTTCCCTTACCCGCCTGCAAGGGACCTTCACGGGTTTTGAGCGAAACCACGAGCCGGTTCGGACCCTCGGGGATATTGCAGCAGGCTTCGAGGCATCGATCGAGTGGAGTGAGGCGACGGGTGATCTTGCGGTGGCAATTGGCCGGTGGGCGGATCCGGGGTCTAAGGGCCTCGCCGACCCATTCATCGCGAAAGTGCTCAGGTCGTCGATCCGCTGGGCGATCTCGGACATCGTGGCCCACCAAGACAGTGCTAGGCGGAAGACGTTCGAAAGTCTCAAAAGAATTCCACGCGATGCGAGCCGCAAATGGCCTCGAAGATTGCTCGTGGATGTGATCAAAGAAGCAGAACGAGCAGAAGCACTAACCCATCAGGCTTTGACTTCGTTCAATACGGCGGCAATAGAGGCTGTCGGATTGCCTTGGACTCGGCGGACTGAGGTTTGGTCCGCAGTTGAGGAGAAGGCACATCTGGCAGCGACCGGTGCTCATGCTGTAGCGGAAAGAGTCCCTAAGTTCGAAGTCTTGGCTTTTGAAGATGCATTACGTACTTGGAGTGATCACAGGTCAAGCGTATTGTGGATCCGGTCTGAATCACCTATCGAGATTGTTCTCACGGTAGTCGGAGGCATTGCAGCGGCAGCGGCTGTTCTCAGTCAACTTCTGGACTTGGAGGTGAAGCTGCGGACTCGGTCTCTAAGGATTCATGCCGAACGCAAGGAACTAGAAGAGAAAATTGAAAAGAACACCGACCTTATCGCTGCTTATCGAAACGTCCGAGGAAGTATCGCGAGGGGTCAGCCTCCTGAGCTTGGTCTCAAGGAGGTAGTCATTCATGAAAGTCTGGATCAGGTCGGCGACGAAACGTACTGATTGCGCCCGCCGAGCGCTCCACATCGAAACTGACCTTTGTCTTTGTCACGAATGCCAAGTCACATCCGGGCCAGATTATCGTCGCGAACGGCTCTGACAGGCGCCCCCATCTCGTCCGTCAAAATGAGTGCTCAGTGTCGGCCATCGGCAACCCAGTCCGCGGCGTTTTTGCCGGTGCCTTGGGGCTTGATGGGTGCCGGTAGGTAGCGAGGTCCCTGCGTGGGTCGGACCTGACCCGTGGTTACCAAGGCGGCAAGGTGCGGCGGTATCGCCACGGAGACGGTTCGCGCTGGCGGCCTGCCGCCTTCAGTCAATGTATGTGATCGCCTGCTTCCTAGACAGCGATCGATGACGAGCCTCTTCCTGCCGTTCATGGCGCGCGCAAATCTCTTGCCGAGAGTCAGGCTGTTGCCTTCGGCGGCTGGCGCGACCTTGGCCCAAATCTCTTGGGGTGGTCGGGGCGTCTCGGCATGATCTCCATATTGCAGCATGTTTTTGTCTTTAAGACTTGCTGGCAAGCAATGACGGCTGACAATCTGAGACGCTGCGGTGATGGCGGGCGATGTGGTTGGAGAGGCCAGAGATCCGGCGGGGGAGCGCGTCGTCGTTCCTGCTGGGCTGTGGCGAGGCAAGATCCTGCGCGACCATCCGGAGCTCGCTCCTCATCTCGATGACGTTCTGAGAGCTATTGCTGAGCCCGACCAGATCCACGACGACCCTGCCTACGAGCGCCGTCGCCGCCACTACCTTCGTGGAGCTGGTCCAAGTCGTTGGCTGCTCGTGGTCTTAAGCTATGAGCAGGAGCTGGCGCGGGTGATCTCCGCATTCGGCAACAGAAAGGATCCACGCTCATGGAGCGAGTGAACATAAGGATCGGGCCGGTTTCCTTCGACCGCGCTGACTACGACGCCGAAAACGACGTGCTCTATCTGCATGTCGGCGAGCCCCAGGAGGCCGAGGGTGAGGAGACCCCCGAGGGTCACGTCCTCCGCTACGCACCGGGGACCCAGCACATCGTTGGCCTCACTGTGCTTGGCGCCCAGCGAATCCTTGATCGCGACGGCGAGCTGCGGGTCACGATTCCCGAGTCGGTCAAAGCAAGCGCGGATGATCTCGCGCCGGCGCTCGCGGCTGCCTAGTCGACGTTCTTTACCTTCGGTCGAACGACCGCAACGGACGAGTCGCATTTCGTCGGCCGAGGGCATCGGAGAGCAGGGGTCGTGGAAGCGACGGCTAAAGCAGGGCGAAGACGACTTGGACGGTTGCGGTGACGGTCGATGCGCCTGGTTTCGTTGGGGGCGAGGGGGAGGCGGTGCTTCGTGGTCCGCGGGCGGCGCGGTCGGTGGGGGCTTCGGGGACGAGTTCGGCGCCTTCCTGGATGTTGAGCGCTGGGCCGAGGGTGGCGCCGGCGCGGGTGGCGAGGGCGGCTGCCTTTGCTTTCGCCTGGTCGAAGGCGGCGATCAGCGTGTTGTTGTAGGCCTCTTCGGGATTGCCGGGGAAGAAGTTGGGGCCGCTGGTGCCCGTCGCCCCCGCCGCGACCGCGGCGGTGATCATCTCCCCGGCGCGCTCGGGCTGGTGCAGGATGACCGTGACGCTCTGACTTGCCCGGTAGAGCGTCTTCTCCTTGCGAGCGACTTTGCTGATCCTGACCTGGCCGGTCGTCACGTCTCCGGCGCCGACGCCGGGGAATCCCTGCGCGGCTGCGATCATCCCTCGCAACCGGATCGCGACGATGCGCAGCGCAGCTCCGCGAGAGCGCCGTTCCTTGCTGACCGAGAACCGCAGGCTTGCGGTGTCGTTGGGGACCTCCTGCGTCGCCGTTCCCTGCACCGACACGGTCCGCTCTTGCGCCGGCGCAGACCCCGGCACAAGAAGCAGCACGAGGAAAACCAGCAGCGAAGATGTCGAAGCTCGCGATCGCATAGGCGCCTCCCAGGCCGGGACGACTCTAGGCGCCTCCCCGGATAGATCAGCCGCCGTACTCGTCGTGCAGGTTCCACCACTGGTAGGGCGGGGTCTGCGGGTAGCCCTCGGGAGAGTCCTCCCACTCCTCCTGGCGCCCAAGCGCCGTCAGGTCCAGATAGCTCCAGGTGCTTCCCATCGCTTCGTCGCCGCGGCTGCTGACGAAGTAGGTGCGGAAGATCCGGTCGCCGTCGCGGAAGAAAGCGTTGGTGCCGTGCCATTCGTCGACCCCGAAGTCGGCGTCGAAGTCGTCGAGGATGGTGTACCAGGGGATCTCCCAGCCCATGCGGGCCTTCCAGCGCTCGATGTCCGGCTGCGGCGCGCGCGAGGCGAACGCCAGGGTGGTGTCGCGGGCGTTGAGGTGGGCGAGGTGGGCGACCTGATCGGCGAGGAAGGAGCAGCCGCCGCAGCCCCGCTCGGGCCAGCCCTTCACGCCGGGCTCGAAAAAGAAGCGGTAGAGGACCAGCTGGCGGCGGCCCTCGAAGAGGTCGAGCAGGCCGGCCGGACCGTTCGGCCCCTCGAAGCGATAGTCCTTCTCCACCTCCATCCTCGGCATGCGCCGGCGCTCGGCGGCCAGCGCGTCGCGGGCCCTGGTCAGCTCCTTCTCCTTCACCAGCAGCTCCTGGTGGGCGGCCTCCCACTCCTCAGCGGACACCACGGGCGGCATCTCCATCGCGAATCCCCTCCTTCTCGTCAGCCCGCCGGACTGCCCGCGGCGGCACCCCGCAGCGCGGCCAGGTCGATCTTGCGCATGCCCAGCATTGCCTTCATCGCGCGGTCGGCGCGCTCCTTGTCGGGGTCGGCGAAGACCTCCTCGATGCCGGTCGGCACGACCTGCCAGGAGAGGCCGAAGCGGTCCTTGAGCCAGCCGCACACGCTCTCCTCGCCGCCCTCGGTCAGCTTGTCCCAGTAGTAGTCGATTTCCTCCTGGGTCTCGCATTCGATCGCGAAGGAGACCGCCTCGTCGAACTTGAACTCCTGGCCGCCGTTGATGCCGACGAAGCGCTGGCCTTCGATCTCGAACTCGACCGTCATCACCATGCCCTCCTCGCGCGGGGCGGACTCGGTGTAGTGGGTGACGTTGAGGATCCGCGAGTCGTCGAATACCGAGCAGTAGAACTCGGCGGCCTCCTCGGCCTCGGTGTCGAACCACAGGTTGGGGACGATCTTCTGCTTCATGGCCTTCTCCTCTCGGACCGGTGGACGCTCTTCGCTTCGGCTACCCCGCCAGGGGAGGCCGAATCTACGCCCTCCCCTCGGCGCTGCCGATCCCGACGGGCTCGACGTCGAGCCGCGGCAGGCGCCGCTCCAGCCAATCCGGGATCCACCAGTTGCGGCTGCCGAGCAGCTGCATCACAGCCGGCACCAGGACCATTCGCACCACGGTCGCGTCGAGGAAGATCGCCGACGCGAGCCCGATCCCGAACAGCTTCAGGAACACTTCCGGCGAGGCGACGAAGGCGAGGAAGACGACGACCATGATCGCCGCCGCCGCGGTGATCACCCGGGCGGTCTTCGCCAGGCCGTCGGCGACCGCCCGCCGCGTGTCGCCATCCTTCAGGTACTCCTCGCGGATGCGCGAGATCAGGAAGACCTCGTAGTCCATCGAGAGGCCGAAGAGGATCGCAAACATCATCACCGGCATGAACGGCGCCACGGGCACCTCGTGGTCGATCCCGATCAGCTGGCCGACCGCGCCGCCCTGCGCGACCAGGGTCATCACCCCGTAGGCGGCGCTCACCGAGAGCAGGTTCATGATCCCCGCCTTCAGCGAGATCAGCGGCGAGTGGAAGGCGATCAGCAGGAGCAGGAAGGAGAGACCGACGACGGCCGCGATGAACAGCGGCATGCGGTCGACGATGTAGTCGCTCTGATCCTCAAGCGCGGCGGTCACCCCGCCGATCTCCGCCGTCACGCCCGTGCCGGCCAGCGCTTCGGGCACGACGGTGTTGCGCAGCCGTTCGACCAGTTCCGTCGTCGCCTCGGCCTGGGGCGAGGTGGTCGGGATCACGTTGAGGAGCGCGGCGGTGCCCTCCTGGTTGACCTGCGGAGCGGCGACGAAGTCGACTCCCTCTTCCTTGCGCAGCTGTGCCGCCAGCGCATCGACGTCGCTCTCCGCCGCCGGGTCGGGCAGCTCGGCGACGATCACGAGCGGGCCGTTGGCGCCCGGCCCGAAGCCCTCGCTGATCAGGTCATAGGACTGGCGCGTCATCGTCTCCGGTGGGTCGTTGCCGGCGTCGGGGAAGCCGAGGCGCATGCCCAGCGCCGGCGCCGCCAGCGCCAGCAGGATCGCGGTGGCGACGATCGCCGCCGTCCACGGTCGCCGCTGGACCGCATGGCTCCAACGCGCGGCGGGCGATTCGCCGTCTCCTTCGGTCTTCAGCCCCCGGCCGAGGAAGGGGATCCGCAGCCGATCGACCCTCGGTCCCAGGTAGGAGAGCAGCGCCGGCAGCAGCGTCACCGCCGCGAGCATCACGACGAGCACCGCCAGCGAGGCCGAGATCGCGACCCCGTACATGTAGGGGAGGCCGGTGAGGAAGAGCCCGAGCACGGCGATCACCACGGTGCAGCCGGCGATGATCACGCTGCGCCCCGCGGTCGTGACCGCCTCGACGACCGCGTCGTGGCGGTCCTTGCCGTCGTTGAGCGCCGTGCGGAAGCGGGTGAGGACGAGCAGCGAGTAGTCGATGCCGACGCCGATCCCGATCAGCCCGGAGACCGCGGTGGTCCAGTCGGGGACGGCGATGACGTTGGCAAGCAGGACGATCAGGCCGCCCGAGGTGATGCCGAGTCCGATCAGGGCGATCGCCAGCGGCAGGCCCGCGGCGACCACCGAGCCGAAGGCAATCAGCAGCACGATCGCGGCGCCGAGGAAGCCGAGCCCCTCGGGGCTCGCCCCTTCCTGGGCGCGGTAGATCGGGTCGCCGCCCAGCTCGATCTGCACCCCGTTGCCGCTGTTGTCTTCGGCGGCCGAAACCAGCTTTTCGCCGTCCTCCTTGGAAACCTCCCAGCCGGGCACGGTCAGCGGCAGCGTCGTCGTCGCGATCGTGCCGTCGTCGGAGACGCGGGTCGCGGCCGGCGGCTCGAGGTCGTCGATGCCCTTCACCTCGGCGAAGAAGGCGTTGACCTGCTTGCGCGCCGCCGGACTGTTGGCGCCTGCCGGGTCTTTCCAGACGACGAACACTTCCTGGCCGGAGTAGCCGCCGAACTCGCTCTCGGTCAGGTCGCTCGCCGCCTTCGACTCGGAGCCGGGGGTGTTGTAGTCGGCTTCGTACTCGCCCGCGAGCGAGGAGCCAAGCCCGATGATCACGAAAGCCGCGACGATCCAAACGAGCACCATGCGGCCGCGGTAGCGGTAGGAGATGTCAGCGAGGCGAGCAAGACGACGCGTCATCGGGGGGACCCTTTCTCGACTGGTGGACTGGGCGAAGCCCCAAAGATTTCATGTCGGGCCGGCCGGCGTTGCGCCGCAGTGGACAAACTCCGAGCGGGCCTTTGTCCGTGGGCTATCCTGCGCTCAGGATCGTCGGTCCGGGCGGTTAGCTCAGTTGGGAGAGCGCCTGCCTTACAAGCAGGAGGTCGCTGGTTCGAGCCCGGCACCGCCCACTAGATGGCACACATGGGTGGAACCGCAAGCGCGGAGATCGAGGCTCCCCTGGACGAGGTCTGGGCGGTCGTCGAGGACGTGCTGACCGCGCCCGATTGGCAGGGCGGCCTGGTGGCGGTGACGGCGCTGGAGCGCGACGGCGACGGTCGCCCGACGCTGGTCGAGAGCGAGAGCGACATCAAGGTCCGGCACGTGAAGACGCAGGTGCGGTTCAGCTACGAGCCGCCCACGCGCCTCTCGTGGACTCAGGAGAAGGGCGACCTGAAGTCGGTCGAGGGGTCCTGGCTGCTGGAGGACCTCGGCGGCGGCCGGACGCGGGCCACCTACACGCTGGACGGCGATCCCGGGCGGGTGCTCGGGATGCTCATCCGCGGGCCGGTCGAGGCCGCCGCGCGGGCGATGCTGGTCAATGCTCGCCCGGGCGAGCTGAAGGCGCGCGTCGAGGGCGACGGTTAACTTCACGCCTGTGAGCGAGCGGGATCTGTCCGTCGTCGTCTTCGGCGCTACCGGGGTCACCGGTCGGCGCGTCGCCGCTTACCTGGCCGAGCGGGCCGGGGAGGTGGGCGCTCGCTGGGCGGTCGCCGGGCGCGATCCCGCCAAGCTCGAGCGCGTCCTCGGCGAGATCGGCGTGACCGCCCCCGAGACGATCGTCGCCGACGTCGGCGACCCGGCCTCGCTGGCGGCGATGGCGGGGCGCACCCGCGTCGTCCTCGACCTCGTCGGCCCCTACGCCCTCTACGGCGAGCCGGTGATCGAGGCCTGCGTCGCGAACGGCACCCACTACGTCGACCTGACCGGGGAGACGCCGTTCATGCGCCACGTGGTCGACACCTTCCACGAGCGCGCCGCGGCGGCCGGGGTGAAGGTCGTCCCGACCTGCGGCTTCGAGGCGCTGCCGCCCGACATCGCCGTGCTGCTCGCAGACGAGACCGCGCGCGAGCGCTGGGGCGAAGGCGTGGCCGAGGCCGACGTCGACGTCGTCACCCGGCAGCCCGCCGGCCGCATCGGCCTCCAGGACCTGATCTCCGGCGGCACCATGCAGAGCATTGCCGAGGCGCTCGACCGGGAGGACGCTTCCCGGATCGCCGACCCGGCGGCGCTGATCCCCGACCCCGAGCGCGCCGACGCCGTTCGCCGGCGCAGCCCGATCGCCCTCGCCCCGCGGGTCAACGCCCGGGGCGACGTGCTCGCGCCGATGACCCCGCTGGCCTTCATCAATCCGGCCGTGATCCATCGCACCGCCGCGCTGCTCGCCGCCGAGCGCGGCGACGGGGCCGAGCCGCTGCGCTACCGCGAGGGGATCGGCATCCCCGGCGGCAGCGCCAGCCTGCCGTTGCGCTACGTCGCGGCCGGGGCGCTCGCCGGAATGCAGGCGGGCTTCCGCGGCCTCACCTGCACGGGGCCGTCGCTGCGCCGGCGCGCCGCAGCGATCATGCGCCGGGCCCTGCCGTCGGCCGGCTTCGGCCCCCAGGGCAGCAAGCTCGAGGAGTGGACCTGGCAGCTGATCGCCGAAGCGCGCACGACCGGCGGCCGGCACGTCCGCGTCGACCTCGATGCCGACGGCCACCCCGGCTACCTGACCACCGCCAAGCTGCTCGGCGAGGTCGGCCTGCTCCTCGCCGAGGAGGGCGCGACCCCGCAGCGCGCCGGCTGCCTCACTCCGGCCACCGCGCTGGGCACGCAGAGCATCCCCCGCTTCGAGCGCGCCGGCGCCCGCTTCTCGGTCTCCTCCTAGACGCCGAGCTGCGGCGTAACCGTGCCGCCGCGCTCCCGCTCGGCCTTCGTGACCACGTCGAAGAAGACGTCGTTGCGGCCGCGGCGCATGCGCCGGGGGAAGGCGCGGCGGGCGCGGCGGTGGGCGGCGGCAAGGGCGCGGAAGCTCGACTCGTGCGCGCGGCTCCAGCGGATGCCGAAGATATCCCGCACGCGCGGCGGCAGCGTTCCCTTGATCAGGTGGTTCTGCACGGCGAGGTTGCCCCGCGCCGCCGCCGGCACCGGTTGGCGGAAGGCGACCAGCGGCGCCATCTCCAGGCCGTGCTCGGTCGCCTGCAGGTCGGGCGCCGCGAGCTTGCCGTCGAACCAGGCCTTGAACTCGCGGTGGCTCGCCGGCACCGCGCTGCGCGGCAGGCCGAACAGCTCGCCGAAGCGCACGTAGTCCTGCCAGAGCCGCTCGCGCTCGTCGGGATCGAGCGGCCGCACCAGCGTCTCGTACATCTGCCGCCCCGAGTCGGCGATCACCGCCAGCGTCCACAGCATCAGCTCCGGGTCGAAGGCGGAGTAGGGAGTGCCCGCGGGGTGGGCGCCGGCCGCCTCGGGCAGCTCGCCCGCGATCGTCTCGTGCACGCGGCGCACCCGCGCCAGCGCCTCGTCGGCCTCCGCCCGCGTGCCGAGGAAGACCGTCTCCTGGATCTTCGCCGTGCGCGCAAGCCGCTCGAAGGGCCGGTCGCCCGAGCGGGTGGAGAGCATCGTGCCGGTGTAGGTGAGCGGTTCGAGGGCGCCGATCAGCAGCGCCCGCTGCCCGTAGAGCAGCCCGACGGCGCGATCGCCGTGGACCCGGTGCGCCATCGAGCGCCCGGGCGGGAAGTAGTGCTGCTCGGCGTTCCGCTCAGCGTTCACTGAGCGCGAAGGCTACTCCGGCGACCGCGGCTCAGCGGAGAGCACGACCCCGGCGGCGATCTCCCGCGGCGCTTCGCTCTCGCGCAGCTCGTGCGCGGCGAAGATCTCGTCGAGGTCCTCGCGGGTCAGCGTCTCGCGCTCGAGCGCGTTGGCGGCGAGGTCGTCGAGGCACTCGCGGTTGGCGTGCAGCAGCGCCCGCGCCCGCCGGTAGGCCTCGCGCGCCAGCGTCATCGATGCCACGTCGACGTCGCGCCGGGTGCGGTCGGAGACGGCGTAGTCGCCGGTCGGCAGCGCGATCGGCGGCGCCCCGTCGGCGTCGAGCGCCACTCCCATGCCGAACTCGGTGACCATCTGGCGGCAGACCATGTGCACCCGCGCGAGGTCGTCGACCGCGCCCGAGTAGGAGGTCCCCATCACGTCCTCCTCGGCGGCGCGCCCGCCCAGCAGCGTGACCAGCTCGTCGAGCAGCTCCTCGCGCGACTTCAGGTAGGTGTCCTCCTGCGGCGAGTGGCCGACGAAGCCGAGCGCCGGCCCGCGCGGCACGATGCTGAGGATCTCCGGCGGGTCGAGCCCGAGCAAGCGCCGGCAGAGCGCGTGCCCGGCCTCGTGGTAGGCGACGATCCGCCGCTCCTGCTGGCCCAGCCGCCGCGCCTGCTGCGAGCCGACCGACTGGCGCAGCAGCGCCTCGTCGAGGTCCTCGCGCGCCATCGCCTTGCGCCCGGCTCGCCCGGCGATGATCGCCGCCTCGTTCAGCGCGTTGGCCAGCTGGGCGCCGGTCATCCCGGTCGTCTTGCGCGCCACGTCGGTCAGGTCGAGGTCCTCGCCCAGCGGCTTGCCCTTGGCGTGGGCGCGCAGGATCGCCTCGCGGCCGACGCGGTCGGGCGGCGCCACCAGCACCTGGCGGTCGAACCGACCCGGCCGCAGCAGCGCCTTGTCGAGCTTGTCGACGTAGTTGGAGGCGGCGATCACGATCACCGTCCCGGGGTCCTTCTCGAAGCCGTCGAGCTCGACCAGCAGCTGGTTCAGCGCCTGCTCGCGCTCGCTCGAGCCCCCGTCCCCGCCACCACCGCTGCGCGCCCCCCCTACCGCGTCGAGCTCGTCGATGAAGATGACGGCCCGGCCCGACTTGCGCGCCTCCTTGAACAGGCGGCGGATGCGGGCGGCGCCCCTCCCCACGAACATCTCCACGAAGCTCGAGCCCGAGGCGGAGAAGAAGTCGACGCCGGCCTGCGCCGCCACGGCCCGCGCCAGCATCGTCTTGCCGGTCCCCGGCGGGCCGAAGAGCAGCACCCCGCGTGGCGCCTGCGCGCCGAGGGCTGCGAAGCGCTCGGGTTCGCGCAGCCATTCGGCCACGTCGATCAGCTCTTCCTTGGCCGCGTCGACCCCCTGCACCTCCTCCCACAGCACCGGCTTGGTCTTGCTCGCCTTGACCGTCTCCGGCTTGGTCGCGCCGAGCGTGCCGCGCAGCAGCGTCACGAAGACGATCAGCAGACAGAACATGAAGACGACCCCGAAGACGGGGTACCAGTCGAAGAAGAAGGTTTTGACGTCGGAGGTGGCCAGCGCCAAGGGCAGGAGCATCAAGGCAGTGTCAGGCCTGAGCGCGACCGCTCCTATCGCACATACGTCCGTGGTCCCGCGCTTGCAGCCTCGGAGGCGGCGATCAGAGCTCGCGCCGGCTGATAGCGCCGCTCTGCAGGGCGCGCTCGATCAGCGCGACCCGCTTGCGGTTCTGCGGCAGGTCCTCGACCTCGAGCTTCTCGAAGAGCGCCCGCATGTGGGTCTTGACCGCGTCGACGCTGAGGTGCAGCTCGTCGGCGATCGCCTGGTTGGTCGCCGGCGTGGCGAAGGAGTCGCCCTCCTTATATGGACGGCAGAGGGCGAGCAGGACGCGCCGCTGCCCGGGGGAGATCGTCGCCGCGCCCGGGATCTGGCCGGCCGCGACGGTCGCTTCCGGCGCGCCCTCGCCGGGGCGGCGGAAGAGGACCGTGGTGCGGCCGAAGCGCAGCGTGTCGCCATCGCGCAGCCGCCTCCGCCCGTCGACCCGCTGCTCGCCGACGAAGGAGCCGTTGCGCGAGAGGCCGTCGTCGAGCAGCGTGCACTCGTCGCGCACCACCTCGATTTGGGCGTGCAGCGCCGAGACCTCCTCGTCCCAGTCGAGCCGCAGGTCGGCCGAATCGCCGCGGCCGATCCAGAGCACGTCGGTCCCCTCCGCGACGACGACGATCCGCTGCTCGCCCGCGCCGTCGCGGAAGACGAGGAAGGGACGGCCGCCGCGTTCGGCCTCGATCTTCGCCTTCAGCTCCGGGGCGCTGGTCTGCTGCGGCTCAGCCACGCACCACCTGCGAGCCGCCGACTATCGCCTCGGTGCCGTCGTCGCCGAAGACGATCCAGGCCTTGTTGCCGCCGTCGTAGTCGGGCGCCCAGAGCTTCAGCGTCGCCGGCCGGTCCCAGACGGTGACCTCCTCCGCGCCGGTTTCCTCCAGGCCGCGCCAGATCCGCACGAAGGGGTTGCCCTCCCACTCCTCGCCGATCGTCGTCGGCTCGCGGTGGCCGGGGTGGACCCGCGTCTCCGGCGGCAGCTCCATCAGCCGCATCACCGAGTCCTGCAGGTCGGCGAAGCCGCTCGCTCCCGGCGCCATCGTCCCGCCCACCGTCCCCTTGAAGAGGACGTCGGCGGTGAAGACGTCGCTGCCGTCGACGAGGAAGGCGAGGTGACCGGCGGCGTGGCCGGGGGTGAGGATGGCCTCGACCTCGAGCCCGCCGACGCTGAGCTTCTCGCCGTCGGCGATCGTCTCGGCGACGTCCAGGTCGATCTCCGCCGCGGTCTCGGCGTGGGCGACCACCGGCGGGTCGCCGAGCCGCGAGCGCGCCTCGGCGAGGCCCGCGACGTGGTCGCCGTGCGGGTGGGTGACGAGGATGCGGACGATCTCGATCCCCTCACGCTCGGCCAGCTCGAGCAGCGGCCCCAGCTCGTCGTTGCCGTCGATCAGCACACCCTTGCCCCCGGCGCCGTCGGCGACCAGGTAGGCGTTCGACAGCCACATCGGGTTCTCGGTCCTCTCGACGATCAAGGCGCTCCTCCTCGGGTTGCAATCTGTGCGCCAAACCGTACGCGCCGGGGCGCCGGCGCGGTCCCCCGCGTACATAATTTCTCCGTGCCAGGCGTCGCGACCAGACTCGGGTACGGTCGTGGGGGCCGAATTCCTGGCGCCGCAGCGCGACGCGAGCTACCGTGTTGAAAGTTGACGTGAGAGCCGGCAGCACACTGGCGCCAGGGCTCCGCCTGGTGCTCCTGGCGATTTTGCTGGTGATGGCGCTGACGGCTGACACGCGCGCTTCCTTAGCCGCTTCGGGCGGCGCGGACGGCATTGCCGCCGACCCCGCCAAGCGCACGCCCTTCGACCGCCACGGCATGTGGATCTGGTACGTCGACCGCTCCGAGGGCGGCAGCATCGACAGGATCGTCGCCCGCGCCAGACAGGCCGGCATCGGCACGCTCTACATAAAGTCGGGCGACGGCGACGACACCTGGTCGCAGTTCAACAAAGCGCTGGTCGGGGCGCTGCACCGCGGCGGCCTCGACGTCTGCGCCTGGCAGTTCGTCTACGGCGACCAGCCCGTAGACGAGGCCAAGGTCGGCGCCGCCGCCGTGCGCCGGGGCGCCGACTGCCTCGTGATCGACGCCGAGGGCGCCTATCAGGGCAAGTACGCCGCGGCCGACCGTTACGTCCGCACCCTGCGCGCCCGCATCGGCGCCGCCTTCCCGCTCTCGCTCGCCGCCTTCCCCTACGTCGACTACCACCCGTCCTTCCCCTACTCGGTCTTCTTCGGGCCCGGCGGGGCGACCGCCAACCAGCCGCAGATGTACTGGCGGGCGATCGGCACCTCGGTCCGCGCCGTCTACGAGCACACCTTCCTCTTCAACCGGCTCTGGGGGCACCCGCTCTACCCGCTCGGGCAGACCTACGGCGGCGCCAATCGGCGTGAGATCGTTCGCTTCCGCCGCCTCGCCCACAACTACGGCGGTCTGGCGCCGAGCTGGTGGGACTGGCAGGAGACGACGAGCGCCGGCTGGGGCGCCCTCGGCGCGCCGATCGACGGCCCGGTCACCGGCTACGAGCCGGTCACCGACCACCCGCTGCTGAAGCGCGGCAGCTCCGGCGACCTGGTCGTCTGGGCGCAGGCGCACCTGCGCGCGGCGATCGCGCCACAGCTGCCGGTGACGGGCATCTTCGGCAAGCAGACGCGGGCCGCGGTCCGCGACTTCCAGGCGAGCGCCGGCCTCTTGGTCGACGGCAGGATCGGCACCGACACCTGGCGCTCGCTGCTCGACTTCGACCCGGTACGTCCGCGCTGGGCGGGTCGCCGGGCGAAGCGAGGGGGCGGCGCGCTGACGAGCCGCGCATTGCCGGCGCGCCGCCCGCTCTCCGCTTCCTTGCTCGCGGTCGCCTACGAGATTCCCCCGGGGCCCGCTCCTTGAGCAAGCGCCCGGCGGGGGCGCTTGCGGGCATAGCCATGATCCTCCTCCTCGCCCTCCCGGCAAGCGGGGCGGCGAGGGCGCGCGACCCGGGCGCGACGGTGCCGCGCGACACCGTGATCGAGGCGCCGAGCTCCGGCGCGGCGCGGATCTCCGACAGCGCCGCCACGGCGCGCTACCCGATCGACGACGGCAGCGGCGAAACGGTCGCGATCTCGGTCACGGCAGCCTGCCGCCTCAGCTGCAATGCCACCGACCCCCAGCCGATCGCCGACTTCCTCGGCACGCTGGTCCACGGGACGGAGATGAGCCTGCTCACCGTCCAGCTCGACACCCCCTCCCAGCTCGAATTCGAGTGCGGCTACGGCGCCCTGGCCTGCTACTACGCGAGCGAGAGCAAAGCCGTGATCAGCGGCGATGGCGCCCTCTCGCCGGAAGGCGCCACGCGCGAGTTCGTCCTTGCCCACGAGTACGGGCATCACCTCGCGAGCCGGCGCGAAAGCCCGCCGCCCTTCCCGCCGGCGATCGATTGGGGGACGCCGCGCTGGGCCAGCTACGAGAACGTCTGTCGGCGGACACGGGGCGGCGGCCTCTTCGCCGGCAGCAACGGCCTGCACTACTTCCGCGATCCCGGCGAGGCCTTCGCCGAGAGCTTCGCCTTCCTGCGCTTCCCCGACAGCGGCGTCCGCTGGCGTTGGGTGGACGCGCTCGAGCCCGATGCAGGCGCCTTCGCGGCGATTCGCGAAGACGCGCTCGACCCCTGGTCGGGGCGGAAGGCCTTCGGCCTGCGCGGGCGGCTGCCGGCGCGGCGCGAGGGCGCCGCGGTGAGGACGTTCGCGACGCCGCTCGACGGCACGGTCAGCCTGCGTCCCGCCGGTCGGCCGCAGTACGGCCTCAGCCTGCTCAACCCGGCGGGGCGCGTGCTGCGAACGTCCCGCCACGGCCTCAGCTTCGGCCACAGGCTCAACTTCACCGTCTGCGGCCAGTCCCGCCTGCGCGTGGCGATCCGCCCCCGGCGCTCAGCCCCGGGAGCCTTCAAGCTGCAAGTCCAGCGACCCTGAGATAATCCCCGCGGGCGATCGATTCGCCCGTCTCCCTGGGGGCGTAGCTCAGTTGGTTAGAGCGCCGGCCTGTCACGCCGGAGGTCGCGGGTTCGAGTCCCGTCGCTCCCGTATCACCTCACACTTTTGGCGAGCTACGCAGTACTGCGCTCGGCCTGGGCGACCAGCTCCGAGAGGGGCACTTCCAGTGCGGCCGCGATCTTGTGCAGGTTGCGGAAGCTCGGGTTACGCAACCCGCGCTCGATCTCGCTGACGTAAGTGCGATGCATTCCGGCAAGGTCGGCGAGCCCCTCCTGGGAGAGACCGTCGATTTCGCCCCGCCGCGTCCGAATCGCTTGGCCAAGAGCCTTTAGAGCCGCCTCCGACACGCGCCGAGCCTGTCAGCTATTTCCCTATGAGTCTACAGAATATAAGTAGATAGCTATGCCGCTTTGGTGGACAGCTGTCTACCTTTGATTGCACACTTAGTGCGTACCCAGAAAGGTCCCGAAACTAACTACAGAGAAAACATAAATTGGACTATTTGGGTAATGCTTCACCCACCGCCGTACTACATACTGTCAGTATCGGGACCGACGGTGCGGGGACGTCTGTCAGGTGTTAGTTAGTGTCGTTTGACTCGATGCCGGCCCGCCGGGCGAAGTACACAACCTTCGTGTGCACCAGTTCTTCGACCGGCTGCTTCGGCACGGCGTCGTACCCGTGACCGTAGGCATCCAAGCATTCCAGCCCGGCTTGCTCGAGCAGCTCGCGCACTTCGGCTTCGGGGAAGTGGCGCTGGCGGTGGACGTGGGTCTCGACATCCGTGCGGTCCCCGTCGTCGCCGGGCTCTGCTTCGAAACGGGCTTCGCTGATCGCCCCGGGCGGCGTGTCCGGCGAGGCCTGGCCGCGCCAGACGAGCCGCCGCCCGCCCCGCTGCACCTGTTGCTCTTCGGCGAAGAAGGTGCGGTAGGCCTGCAGGGTGTTGACGTCGAACATCAGCAGCCCGCCGGGGGCCAGGTTGGCCCGCATCCCGCGCAGGGCCTTCCCCAGTTCCTCCCCGCTGAGCAGGTAGTTGACCGCGTCGTCCAGCGCCCAGACGAGATCGAACTCGCCGAACGAAGGCAGCTCCCGCATGTCCGCCACGCTGAGGCGCGCCGCGCCGCCGGCCTTGGACTCGGCCAGGGCCAGCATCGACGGCGAGATGTCGCAAGCGGTCACCTCCCAACCCCTCGCGAGCATCGGCAGGAAGCTCTTCCCGGTGCCGCAGCCGACGTCGAGCAGGCGCCGCCCGCTCAACCCGTGGCGACGGGCGATGGGAAGGAGGTTGCCCAGCCACAGCTCGTAGTCGTGGTGGGCGGTGAAATCGTCATAGACGGGGGCGAGCGCCTCGTAGGCCCGTTCGGCCCACTGCTCCCCCGGCGAGACTGCTGCTGCTGCATCCATGACCGTCGTGACCAGGATTAGTCCACAATCGTTTCATTGCTCAAATATGCTAGTGTGCTCCGATCGTGGAGGTACGTCGTCTCGATCATCGGGTTGGATGGGGAGCGGATCCGAGCGAGTCCTGGGACTGGGACGAGGTCCACCGGCTCTGCCTCGGCTTCGCGTTCCGATACGCGAGGAACAGGACAGAGGCGGAGGACATCGCGCAGGACTCGATGCTGCGGGCCTGGCGCAAACGGTCGACACTGCGCAACAGCGCGGCGCGAAAGTCGTGGCTCGCCACGATCGTCCGCAACGAGGCGCTGCGCGAGTTCGCGCGCAAACGGCCGGCTCCGATCGACACGATCGAGGTGACGCACGGCGACGAAGACGAGCGCGTCCTGGCGACGGTGGAACGTGCGGACTTGCACGCGGCGTTGGATCGGCTGAACCAACGCGACCGCCAGCTGGTGCGGCTGCGCTACGACGAGGACATGACCCAGGAGGCGATAGCCCATCGCCTGGGGATACCCCTCGGCACGGTCAAGGTGCGCCTGCACCGCGTCCGCGCCAAGTTGCGCCGCGAGATCGGCGCCCTCTAACGAGCCCGGGGAGGCGGGCGAGCCGGCGAGGGCGCGGGGCCCTCGGCCGGCCGCTGCGCTTCAGCCCGCCGCCGCCCTGCGCATCTCTTCGGTCGCGGCGCCGGGGCCGATGTAGGGGACGAGCAGGGCGAAGAGCAGGTCGGGGAGCAGTCGCGGCAGTCGCTCGGCTCGGCCGGTGAGCAGCTCGTCGAAGATCAGCCCCGATACGGCGCCGGCCGCCATCAGCGAAATGTTCTCCGGCAGCTCGCGCCCGCCCGCCAGCTCCTCGCCGTCCTCGAGGAACTCGGTGAAGCGGACGATCGCGTTCCAGTGCCGCTGCCTCGCGTCGGCGCCCGCCGCCGCCACCTCGACGACCGCGGTCCGCGCCAGCGCCGGGTCGAGGGCGAACATCTCGACGATCGTCGAGAGGCCGATCCGCACCCGCTCGACCCAGGCCCCCTCGCCGTCGCACTCGGCGACCACCCGCTCGAGCACCTGCTCGGTCAGCAGGTCGTAGGCGGCGAGGAAGCACTCGTGCTTGTCCTCGAAGTGCTTGTAGAAGGTGGTGCGGGAGACACCCGCCGCCTCGATCACGTCGGCGACCGAGGTCTGCTTGTAGCCCTTGCTGCCGACGACTCGAACCATCGCTTCGAGGATCAGTCGCCGCCGCGTTTCGCTGCCTGCCATCGGACCCGCCAGGGTTGAACTCTCGGGTATATGCATCATAGCGGCAACGTGTACGTGAACGTTTATCGAGTCAGCCTGTCCACCTCCCTGGTAGCCGCATCCGGGCCGATATATGGAACCAGCGTGGCAAAAAGGGCGTCCGAAAGCAAGCCGGGGAGCTGCTCGGCGCGCCCCGCGACGATCTCCTCGGCGATCAGGCCGGTGACCCCGCCGATCGCCATCCGCGAGGTGTTCGCCGGCAGGCCGCGCCCGCCCGGGGCGAAGTCGCGCCCCTCCTCGAAGAGCGGCGTCAGGCGCTGGATCGCGGCCCGGTAGCGGCGCTGCGCGGCCGGGCCCGCGTTGCCGATGTCGACCAGCGAGAGGCGCGCGAGCGCCGGCTCCTCGGCCAGCGCCTGGAGCAGCTCGCGCAGCCCGGCGGCGGCGCGTTCGGGCCAGCCCTGCTCGGACTCGTAAGCGCGCACGACCCGCCGCACCAGCGTCTCGACCGCGGCGTCGTAGGCGGCGAGGAAGCAGGCCTCCTTGTCCTCGAACAGCTCGTAGAAGGTCGTGCGCGAGACGCCGGCACCCTTGGTCAGATCACCCACGGTCATCGCGCCGTAGCCCTTCGCCGCGACGACTCGCACTGCCGCCTCGAGCAGGCGCTCGCGCTGCGAGCGGGCGACGACCTCCGCCGGCAAGCGGTGACGCCCGCGCGGAGGGCGCCACCGGTCTCCCACCCCCGCCTGCGCCACCCCGGTCAGCCTCCGGGTGGGCTGAGGAGCTTCTCGGCCTCGCGCGACTGGCGCAGCGCCTCCTCCTGGCCGAGGTAGGGGACGGTGGTGATGTAGACGACGTCGGGAAGCAGCTCGCGCAGCCGCTCGGCGTTGCCGGCGAGGATCTGGCCGACGATCAGCGCCTCGGCGCCGGACAGAGCCGCGCGGCCGGCGCTGGAGGGGATCGCTTCCTCCTCGACCGGGTCCTCGCGGCCGCGGTCGAGCAGCGATTGCAGCACGCGCTTGCCCGAGGCGTAGAGCTCGAAGGCGCGCTCGCCGGAGGCGGGCGCCTCGACCAGCGCCATGCGGGCGAAGGCGGGGCGGCTCGCCAGCAGGTCGAGGAACTCGGCGGCGGCGTCGCGGACCATCGTCGCCCAGGGCTTGTCGGGCGAGTAGGCGGAGACGATGCGGCCCATCGCATCGGCCAGCGAAACCTCCATCGCCGCGTGGAAGCAGTCCTCCTTGTCCTTGAAGAGCTCGTAGAAGGTGGCGCGGGAGACGCCGGCGGGCTCGCAGATGTCGGCGATCGTCGTCGCGTTGTAGCCCTTCGTCGCGCAGGTGTCGGCCATCGCGACGAGTATCCGTTCGCGCTGAGAGTGGGCGATCAGCGGCTCGGCGAGGTCCTGGCGGCCGGCGGGGAGGTGCTCCTGCTCGATCAGGCCGCCGAGATCGGGGGGCGGGGCTTGGGGCGAAGCGGGGCGGGACATCGGGACTCCTCGGGCAGACAACGGTGTTTCGGTAAACGCGATTGTACACCCCGGGCGAGATTCCGTGGACGTTCCAGTACCGAGTTAACAAATCGGCTCCGCATGGGAACCAGGGCGGGATTCGGCTTGGCCATTGCGGCCGGCCTAGACTGGGCCCATGAGCGACCCAGGCGATGGCGAGGACGCCGCGAAGCTCTACGGCAACCGCTTCCTCACCGAAGACGCCCCCGCCGGCGACTTCCCGACCTCAGGCATGCCGGCCCTTGACGCGATGCGCCTGGTCGACGAGGAACTCGTCCTCGAGGGGGATCCCTGGCGCAACCTGGCGACCTTCGTCACCACCTGGATGGAGCCCGAGGCGCAGCGGATCATCGCCGAGAACCTCTACCGCAACTTCATCGACCACGCCGAGTATCCGATCTCGGCCGAGATCGAGCAGCGCTGCATCCGCATGCTCGCCGACCTCTACCACGCCCCCGGCGAGACGACCGGCTGTCGCACCCAGGGCTCCTCCGAGGCGATCATGCTCGGCGCGCTCTCGCTGAAGTGGAAGTGGAAGCAGCGCCGCGAGGCCGAATCGAAGCCCGTCGACCGGCCGAACCTCGTCTTTGGCGGCGACGTGCACGTCGTCTGGGAGAAGTTCTGCCGCTACTTCGACGTCGAGCCGCGCATCGTGCCGCTGCGCGACGACAAGTACACGATCGGGCCGGAGGACGTGCAGCCCCACGTCGACGAGAACACGATCGGCGTCGCGGCCGTGCTCGGCACGACCTTCACCGGCCACGCCGACGACATCGTCGGGATCAACCGGCTGCTCGTCGACCTCAAGGGCGAGCGGGGGCTCGACGTGCCGCTGCACGTCGACGCCGCCAGCGGCGGCTTCGTCTGGCCCTTCCTCTATCCGGACTCCGAGTGGGACTTCCGCCTCGAGCAGGTGCGCTCGATCAACGTCTCCGGGCACAAGTTCGGCCTCGTCTACCCCGGCATCGGCTGGCTCGTCTTCCGCGAGCCGGCGGACCTCGCCGAGGACCTCGTCTTCTACGAGAACTACCTCGGCAAGACGGACGCGACCTTCACGCTCAACTTCTCGACCGGCGCCTCGATGGTCCTCGCCCAGTACTACAACTTCGTCCGGCTCGGGCGCGAGGGCTACACCCACATCATGAAGGCGATGGAGCAGAACGCCCGGGCGCTGGCGGAGAGGCTGGAGGCGAACGGCAACTTCGAGCTGATCGGCGCCGAGAAGGAGCAGCTGCCGCTGGTCGCCTTCAAGCTGCGCGACGGCAAGGACTACGACGAGTTCGACGTCTCCTGGCAGCTCTCGGCCGAGCGGGGCTGGATGCTCCCCGCCTACACGATGCCCCCCGACGCCCAAGACGTGAAGGTGATGCGGGCGCTGGTCAAGGAGACCCTCGGCCGCGCCCAGGTCGACCGTCTCGCCGACGACATCGCCGAAGCCTGCAAGACGCTCGACGAGAAGGGCGGCGCGCACCCCGCCGAGCGCAAGGCGACGAAGCGCAGCCCCGGCTACTGAGAGCCGCTGCGGTGACAGGACGCCGCGGCGTGGATCGGGCGCGCGCGCAGCGCGGCACACGCTCTCTCGAGAACTCGCCAGCGAAAGACCGTAGGCGGCCCCCAGCGGCCTTGGGCGTCGAAGGCGCGGACAAGGAACCGGTGACGGCCCGGGCGGAGGTTGCGATAGCTGATCGGCGACTCGCAGCGCCTAAACCACTGCTGGCTGTCGAGTTTGCAGACGATCGCCGCCGCTGCTGCAGAAGTGCGCAGCCAGAAGACGGCGCGGCGGCTGTTCGTTCCCTTCGCTGGGCCGCGAATAATCGAGACCCGCGGTTCGAGAAAGGGAGGAGGACCGGGCTCGGCAGGTCGGATTCCGAACCCGCTCAGCGTCACGACGTACGGCGAGCCCGGTGCGTCGCTGGCGATCAGAAGGTCGCCCATTAGCGACCCATATCGCGTCGGCGCAAAGCGCGCCTCGATGGTGCAGGCGTGACCGGGCGGCAAGACCAGCCCCGAGGCGCAAGTGCCGCCGCTCAGCTCGAATTGGTCTTCGTCGCCATGGATGTAGAGCACCATCGCCAGCCATGAGATCGTCAGGTCGAGACTTCCGGTATTGGTGACGCTGAAGGTATGAGGCGCTGAGATCCCGCCGAGCGGCAACCCGAAGAAGGCGTGTGAGCTTGGGGCGACTGAGACCTCGGGCCCGGCGCCATAGCCGCGGAGCTCAACGGAAGCCGGTGGGGCCAACCCGCCTTGGCTTGCAACCTGAAGCTGCCCTTCCTTCGTCCCAGGACTCGAGGGCTCGAAGTCAACACTGATTTCACAGCTGTCGCCGGGGCCGAGTTTCCCGCAGGTGTTGCCGGCCAGTCCAAAACCAGCACCGTCGCCGCTCCCGACACTGACGAAGATCGCCGACAACTCGACATCTCCAGTATTGGTGAGCGTGAAGGCTTTGGGCGGCGTTGGACCGGTACCCGGCACTACCGTTCCGAAATCCCAGCTCGGCGGATCGAAAGACCAGTTCGCGTCGGCGTGAGCTGTCGGCACGAAGGCAAGCGCCAAGATGACGGCCAGCGCCCCCGCTCCGCCCCATCTGCAACGCCTTTGCCTTGTGCCAGCCGCCAAGTAAGACGCCGGATTTTACAGTGCTCCGCCACCGCTGCCGAGGGGGAACCGAAGACGACAGCAGAACGGCAGCTCGGCCGAGCACGGCTGGAGGTTGAGCCCCTGTACGCCGGGCGAGTGGCTCACTCAAAACTTCGGACCGCTGTACAAGGACCCCCGGGCGGGGCGTCGGGACCATTTGAGGATGAGGACCCTGCGTCAGATAGTCGCCTTCGGTGGGGGCGGGTTCTCGATGGAATCGGGCAACCCGCTGCTCGACGAGTACGTGCTCGGGCTGACCGGGGCGGTGCGGCCGAGGGTCTGCTTCCTGCCCTCGGCCAGCGGCGATGCCGACCACTACGTGGTGCGCTTCTACCGCGCCTTCGGCGCCGACCGCTGTGAGGCCAGCCACGTCTCGCTGTTCCGGCGCGAGCAGGGGCCGGAGGACCTGCGCGCGCACATCCTGGAACAGGACCTGGTCTACGTCGGCGGCGGCAGCGTCGTCAGCCTGCTCGGCGTCTGGCGGGCGCACGGGATCGACGCGATCCTGCGCGAGGCGTGGGAGCGCGGCGTCGTCCTCTGCGGCCTCTCCGCCGGCTCGCTCTGTTGGTTCGCCGAGGCGGTGACGGGATTCCACGGCGCCCCGCGGCGGGTCGAGGGCTTGGGCCTGCTGCCGTTCAGCAACTGCGTCCACTACGAGGGGCCCTCGGGACGGGGGGCGGGCTCGGGCCGCGCCAGCTCCCGCCGGCGCGCCTACCGCGACTTCATTCGCGCCGGCATGCGCGGCGGCTACGCGGCCGAGGACGGCGCCGCCCTGCACTTCGTCGGCGGCGAGCTGAGCCGGGTCGTCGCTGCGCGGCCCGAGGCGCGCGGCTACCGCCTCGACGCGGTCGGCGAGCGGGTCGTCGAGATGAGGATCGCGACGACCTGGCTGGGCGACGCCAAGGCGCCCCCTCTGCTGCCGCTGCCCGAGGCGATGTCGACGGCGGTCGCCGCTTGATCGCCCGCGTTCTCACCCTCGGCGGCCACGACTTCACCGCCCGCCCCCAGGACCGGGCTGTCTGCGAGCTGATGCTGCGGCTGGCGACGACGCGGGCCGGCGGCCGGCCGCGGATATGCATCTTGCCGACCGCCAGCGGCGACACCTCCGAGCAGATCGGCCGCTTCTACACCGCTTTCGGCGAGCGTCCCTGTGAGCCCTCCGACCTCTCGCTCTTCCGCCTCGGCACGCGGCCGATCGAGCTGCGCGACCACCTGCTCGCGCAGGACCTGATCTACGTCGGCGGCGGCAGCCTGCTCAACCTGCTCGCGGTCTGGGAAGCGCACGAGCTGAGCGCGATCCTCAGCCTCGCCTGGCGGCAGGGGGTCGTCCTCGCCGGCCAGAGCGCCGGGGCGATGTGCTGGTTCGAGGCCGGCATCACCAAGTCCTCGGGCAAGGCGGAGCCCGGCGCGGGCCTCGGCCTCCTCGGCGGCAGCCTCTGCGTCCACTACAACAACGAACCCGACCGCCGCGCCGCCTACCTCGACGCCGTCGCCGGCGGCATGCCCGGCGGCTACGGCTTAGACGACTACGCCGGCCTGATCTGGGAGGGCCAAGGCCCCCCGTCAGCAGTAACCGCCCAACGCGGCGCCCGCGCCTACCGCGTCGCCAAGAGCGAGGACGGCGTAGTCGAGTCCCCACTCCCAGCCCGCTTCCTACCTGCCCCGGCTCCAGCTGCGCTCCGTGAGGACATCGCCGAGTTCAGGCGCATCACCGCGATGCGCAAGCGAGCCGGCTGGCTGGGCTGACGGGGAGGGCGGGGGTCGCCTCGACGATGCCTCGCGAAGCGGCCCCGGCAGGGTGATCCCCGCCGCGAAGCGGCACCAAATTCCACCGCCGAAGGCGGTGGCGGGCACTCGGCGAGGCGACCCCCGCCCTCCTACGCCGCCGAACCCGCCGCAGGAGGCGCGGTCGGATCCGAACCCTCCTCGCCGGGATTCTCCCGCGCGATGTAGTCCTCCGCCAGCAGCAGGTTCGCTTTGGCCCTCTCCACGACGTTCAAGAGGTCGCCCATCAGCGCCACCTCCTCGACCTGCTCTTTGACGAACCACTGCATGAAGTGCTCGGCGCGGTAGTCCTTGACCTCGCGCGCCAGCTCGAACAGGGCGAAGATCTCGTTGCTGACCCGTTCCTCCTGCTCGAGCGCCTTCTTCACCGGCGTGACCCCGTCGGAGTAGCTCGTCTCCTGCGACTTGACGTCCGGGATGTGGACCTCCTCGCCGACGTCGAGCAGGTACTGGACCATCATCATCGCGTGTTCGCGCTCCTCCAGCGCCTGCCTGTAGAAGAACTGGGCGAGGCGAGGCAGCGTTTCCGCGTCGTAGTAGACGGCCATCCCGACGTACTGCTGGGAAGCGGCGAACTCGTTGGCGATCTGCTCGTTGAGGGCGGCGGCGAAGCTTTTCTCGGCCATGGTTCTCCTTCGTCGGGAACGGTCGTCGGAACGTAACCGAAATTCGGAATTCGGTCGGCCGAAGCAGGCGTCAGGCTTGCCTAACGGTCATTCGGCCCACCGAAAGCCGGTCGGCGTCAACTGCGGCAGCAGCGGGCTGGTCGGCAGGCCCTCGGGCGGGTCGGCCTCGTTGTAGCCGCGCGGGGCAGTGTCGTTCGGCGTGTCCGGGTGGAAAAGCGCGGCGAGGACCTGGATCTGGCCGCGGCCGACGCCGAGCTCCCACTGGCCGCCGCCGTAGGCGCCGATGCGGCGTTCGGCGCAGTAGTCGTAGGTCTCGCAGAGGTCGCGCAGGCCGCCGATCCGCGAGGGCTTGACGTTGACCATCCGCGGCGGCCAGGGCAGCGCCTCGATGTCGGCGATCGAGTGGATCGGCGCGTCCCAGGTGAGCCGGTCGCGCACGGGCTCCAGCAGCGGCCGCGTCTCCTCGGTCACGTCGGGGTCCTCCAGCCAGGCCTCCGGGAAGGCCTCGATCAGCTTGCGGTACAGCTCGGGGTCGGTTTCGACGTCGACCACGGTGCCTTTGTAGAAGCCCTTCAGGTCGAGCGAGTCGACCGCGCCGGTTTCGACCAGCGTCGCGATCAGCGCGTCGTCCCAGTCGTTGACCGGGTCGAGCTTGAAGCGCAGGTCCGGGTAGCGGTCGAGCTTGCGCCGCAGCGTCTCGATCGAGGAGGGCTCGTCCGGCCCGCCGGCGAGGCGCATCGAGCAGACGAACTCGACCGGCTGCGGTTCGCGCTTCAGCGCCTTCGCGAGGCCGAGCCCCGCCTGGCGCAGGGCCAGGTCGAGCGCCGCCGACTCGAAGGCCCAGCGCCGGTAGCGGCGCGAGACCTCGCGCTGCGGCTCGGCAGGGAAGGTGTCGACGTCGGCCATGAAGCGGCAGAGCTCGCCCAGGGTGGCGTGGCCGGTCAGGTCGAGCATCGGGCCGGCGTCCTGCAGGGCGATGTGGTCGACCGCGTCGTAGGTGACGTCCTCGCCGAGCCCTTCCTCGCCGCTGCCGCGGAGGTGGATGACGGTGCTGAGCCGTTCGAAGCCGGGGACGGTGTGTTCGAGGGCCTCCAGCTCGTAGCCCTCGATCTCCAGGGGGAGGTCGGCGAGGGCGTCGAAGGTGGCCACGGGGCCCCAGTCTATGGGGAGGGTAGGGGTGTCCCTCACCCCGACAAACGGCGGTCTAATGAGACCGCCGTTTTGAGTATCCGCCGGTTCGAGGGACACCCCTACCCTCCCTGCATGGAGCACACCGCTCATGGCTACTGGCTCGAGGAGGCCGGGCCGGTCGAGTCGCTGCCGCCGCTGGATGGGGAGCGGAGTGCGGACGTGGTGGTGATCGGGGGTGGGTACACCGGGCTTTGGGCGGCCTGGCATGTCAAGAAGTTGGAGCCGAACGCCTCGGTCGTGGTGCTGGAGGGGGACGTTTGCGGGAATGGGCCGAGTGGGCGGAATGGGGGGTTTTGCAACTCGATGTGGTTTTCGCTGCCGAACATGCGGGGGCGGTGGGGGGACGCGGGGGCGTTGGCGGTGGCGCGGGCGGCTCGCGATGCGATCGACGGGGTCGAGGTGTTTTGTCGGGACGAGGGGGTGGACGCTTGGTTTCGGCGTGGGGGGTACCTGCAGGTCTCGACCGCGCCCGCGCATGACGGCGCCTGGGACGAGGCTTGGGCTGCGTGCGGCGACCTGGGCCAGGAATGCGTGCAGCCGCTAAGGCCTGCCGAGGTTGCCGAGCGTTGCGCATCGCCGGCCTTTCGCGGCGGGGCGTTCTACCCGGATGCGGCGACCGTGCAGCCGGCGCGGTTGGCGTTCGGGCTGCGGGAGCGTTTGCTTGCCGCCGGAGTGGAGATATACGAGCGCTCGCCGGTGCGCCGCCTCGTCGGCGCGGTTGCGCACACCGCCGCCGGCACGGTTCGCGCCGGGGCGGCGGTCGTCGCGATCGGCGGCGCGGCCAAGGCACCGGGGGGGCCGCTGCGCGACTCCCTCACCGTCACCTCCTCGCACATCGTCCTCACCGAGCCGGTGCCCGAGCTGCTCGAGGAGATCGGTTGGACCGGGGGCGAGTGCATCACCGACAGCCGCGCCCTGATCGACTATTTCCGCACCACCCCCGACGGCCGCATCGCCTTCGGGTGGGGTGGCGGTCGGATAGCGATGGGCGCCCGCCTCCACGGCCGCGCCGAGCTCGACCCCGACGTGATCGCCGCCACGACTGCCCGTCTCCACGAGTACTTCCCGGGGCTGACGGGCCGCCGCATAACCCACGCCTGGGGCGGCCCAATAGACGTCTCCCCAACCCATCTGCCGGTTGTCATGCCCCTGCACGGCCGCGCCTTCGCCGCCGCCGGCTATACGGGCAACGGTGTAGGCCCCGCCTACATGGTCGCCCGAACCCTCGCCTCACTGGCCCTGGACCGCCGCGACGATCACGCCCGCCTCCCGATAGTCGACCTGTCTCCCCAACGAGTCCCCCCTGAGCCCTTCCACTGGCTGGGTGGGGAGGTGATTCGCCGTGCGCTGGTGAAGAAAGAGGAGGCCGAGCTAGTCGGTCAGCGCCCGAACCCACTCAGCTCATTGATCTCGCGGATGCCCAAGCTGATCGGCTTTCACATCGGCCGGTAGTCAGGGCACGGGAGTCGCCTCGACGATGCCTCGCGAAGCGGCCCCGGGCAGGGTGATCCCCGCCGCGAAGCGGCACCAGATTCCACCGCCGAAGGCGGTGGCGGCAATCGGCGAGGCGACTCCCGTGCCCTACCACCGACTGGTGACTACCTTCTTGCGGGTGTAGAAGTCGACGGCGTCCATCCCGTTGGCGTGCAGGTCGCCGGCCATCGAGTCCTTCCAGCCGCTGAACGGGAACCAGGCGACCGGGGCGGGGACGCCGACGTTGACGCCGAGCATTCCTGCTTCGGCGCCGTAGCGGTAGCGCCGAGCTGCCTCGCCTGAGGCGGTGAAGATCGCGCCCGCGTTGCCGTAGCGCGAGCCGTTGAGGAAGTCGAGGGCGGCGTCGAGATCGTCGACCTCGACCACGGTCAGCAGCGGCCCGAACAGCTCCTCGCGGGCGAGCTCGGACTCTCGCTCGGCGACTGCGATAGTTGGCCCGAGATACGTCCCGGCCGCGCCGCCTACGTCGACCGCGTCCGCACCGGCGTTCCCGCCCGTCGCTTCGCGACCGTCGAGGAGCAATTGAGCGCCGTTCTCGGCGCCGCGGCCGATCCCGGCCGCCACGTTCTCACGGGCTGCGGCCGAGACCATCGGGCAGACGTCGCTCGCCGGATCGTCGCCGGGGCCGACGGTCAGCGCCGCGGCTGCCGCGACAAGCGCCCCGCGCACCTCCACCCGTCGCGCCTCGTCCCCGACCACCACGCAGACTGAGCCCGCCAGGCAGCGTTGCCCCGCCGCACCGAAGGCCGAGCCCATGATCGCCGGCAACGCCCGGTCCAGGTCGGCGTCGGGCATCACCACCAGCGAGTTCTTCGCCCCGCCCAGCGCCTGCACGCGCTTGCCGGTCGCGGCGGCGCCTTCGGCGACGATCCGCGCCGTCTCGGCCCGGCCGACGAAGGAGACCGCGTCGATGCCCGGGTCGGCGAGGATCGCGCTGACCGCGTCGCGACCGCCGTGGACGAGGTTGACGACCCCCGGGGGGATCGCCTCGATCGAGGCGGCGATCTCGACGATCAGCGCCGCCGGGCGCGGGTCCTGCTCGGAGGGCTTCAGCACGAACGAGTTGCCGCAGGCGATCGCGTAGGGCAGGAACCAGAGCGGGATCATCGCCGGGAAGTTGAAGGGCGTGATCGCGGCGACCACGCCGACCGGCTGGCGCACCAGCTCGACGTCGACCCCGTCCGCCACCCCCTCGAGCGTCTCGCCCTTGAGCAGGTGCGGGATCGCCGCCGCCGACTCGACCGACTCGATCCCGCGGCCGACCTCGCCGTCGGCGTCGGCGAGCGTCTTGCCCATGTCGGCGCAGACCAGCGCGACCAGCTCCTCGCGACGCCGTTCGAGCTCCTCGCGCAGCGCCAGAACCGCCCGCGCCCGCCGCTGCGGCGGCACCGCGCGCCACTCGGGTTGCGCCGCCCGCGCCGCTTCGACCGCCTCGCGCACATGGCGCTCGCCCGAGAGCGGCACCAGCGCCGCGACCTCGCCGCTGACCGGGTCGACGTCGTCGAGCGTGTCGACCGCGTCGGCCGGGCGCCACGCCCCGCCGACGTAGTTGGCCAGCCGTGCGACCTCGACGGTGCTCATCGTGCCGGCGCCACGCCGGGGGCCGGGACGACCGGCTCGGGCCGCACCGTAGCCATTCGCTCCGCCCGCCGTTGCTGCCAGAGGACGAGCGCCGCCGCCGCGGCCGAGACGACGAACAGCATCGTCGCCAGCGCGTTGACCTGCACCGGGATGCCGCGCAGGCTCACCCCGTACACGTAGAGCGGGAAGGTCACCGTCGTCCCGGAGTTGAAGTTGGAGATCACGAAGTCGTCGATCGAGAGGGCGAAGGCGAGCAACGCCGCGGCGACGATACCCGGCGCCAGCAGCGGCAGGGTCACGGTGCGGAAGGTCGCCAGCGGCGTCGCCCCCAGGTCCGCCGCCGCCTCCTCGAGGTGGCGGTCGAAGCCGATCAGCCGCGAGCGCACCACGACGACGACGAAGCTGATCGAGAACATCACGTGGGCGATCAGCAGCGTGGTGAAGCCGAGCGCGAACGTGTAGAAGATGAACATCGAGAGCAGCGCGGCGCCGATCACCACCTCGGGCGTCGCCATCGGGATCACGATCAGCAGGTTCGCCAGCCGCCGCCCATGGAAGCGGTGGCGCACCAGCGCGATCGCCATCAGCGTCCCGATCACGGTCGCGATCACGGTCGAGAACGTCGCCAGGCGCAGGCTGGTGGAGAGGGCGTCGTTCAGCTCGGGCAGCGAGAAGGCGCTGCTCCAGTACTCGGTGGTGAAGCCGTTGTCGAGGCCGAAGGTGAGTTTGCCTTTGGGAGTGGCGCCGAAGGAGAAGACGGCGATCACGACGATCGGGATCAGCATGTAGGCAACGGCGAGGCAGGCGTACAGGATCAGCGCGTTGCGCCGCAGCCATCCCCAGGCCCGCCCGGCTGCGCTCATCGGGCCGCCTCCTCCTCGTCGCCCATGAAGGCGCCCGTCCCGGCAAGGCGGATGTAGACGAGGACGATGACCAGGATCGCCGCCATCATCAGGAAGGAGAGCGCCGCGGCCTCGGGGTAGTCGCGCTGATTGAGGTAGAGCGACTGGATCACGTTGCCGACCATCGCCTGCTGGGTGCCGCCCAGCAGCTGCGCGTTGACGTAGTCGCCGAAGGCGGGGATGAAGGTGAGCAGGACGCCGGCGACGATCCCCGGCATGGTCAGCGGCAGCGTCACCCGCAGGAAGGCCTGTCGCGAGGAGGAGTAGAGGTCCTTCGCTGCCTCGACCAGGCGCAGGTCGAGCCGCTCGAGGTTGGCGTAGAGCGGCAGCACCATGAAGGGGAGGAAGTTGTAGGTGAGCCCGGCGATCACCGCGCCCGAGGTGGCGAGCACCTTCCCGTCGGGCGGGATCAGCGCCAGCGTCTGCAGCACGTCGACCACCGGGCTGGAGTCGCTGAGGATCGTCTTCCAGGCGATCGTGCGGATCAGGTACGTGGTGAAGAAGGGGGCGATCACGGCGAACAGCAGCAGCGTCCGCCAACGGCCGGCGCGGAAGGCGATCGCGTAGGCGAGCGGGTAGGCGATCAGCAGCGCCAGCACCGTCGCCACGCCGGCGTAGAGGAAGGAGCGGCCGATCTGCTCGGTGTTGCCGGAGAGCGAGTCGGGGAAGTTCGACCAGGCCCAGTCGAAGGTGTAGCCGGTGGTGAGGGTGCCGGAGCGCAGCGCCAGTTCGCCCATGAAGTACATCGGCACGACGAAGAAGAGGACGAGCCAGAGCAGCCCCGGTCCCAGCAACCAATAGGGGACCAGGCGCTGCCTCAGGCTCATCGCTGCGTCACTCCCTTCGCGCGCTCACGGCGTCACCCGGTCAGCACGTCCTGCCAGGCCTCGTTGACCCGTTCGAACTCAGGAGGCGTGATCTGACCCGTGCACTTGCTGGTGAACTGCTCGGTCGGGAAGACGATCTCGCTCTCCGCGAGCGGCGACCCCCGTTTCTCGAGCAGCTCTTTGACGCCCTGCACCGGTGAGATGTATTCGACGTATCCGGTGATGTCGACCGCCACCTCCGGCCGGTAGACGAAGTCCATCCAGGCGAGCGCCGCGGCGGTGTTGGGGGCGCCGACCGGGATCACCATGTTTTCCATCCACTGCGTGCAGCCCTCGGCCGGCATCCGCCATTCGGCGTTCTCGTTTTCGATGATCGAGGCGTCGCCCGACCACCCGATCGCGGCGACGATGTTGCCCGCGGTCAGGTCCTCGGTGTACTCGTTGCCGGTGAATTTCCTGATCTGCCCGGAGTCGGCGGCCGCCTTGAGTTTGTCGATCGCCTTGAGCCACTGGTCCGCGCCGGCCTCGGCGGGGTCGACCCCTTCGGCGAGCATCACCAGAGCCGGGGTTTCGCGCAGTTCGTCCAGCATCGTCACCTTGCCCTTGTATTTCGGGTCGAAGAGATCGTTGACCGAGCGGATCTCGGGCGCCTTCGCGGTGTCGACCCAGATCCCGGTCATGCCGCCCTGCCACGGCACCGAGAACTTGCGCCCGGGGTCGAATTCCGGGCTCTCGAGGCCGGGCGACAGGGTTTCGAAGACCGTCGGCAGATCGGCGTGGTTGATCTCCTGCAGGTAGCCGAGGTCGTACATCTGTTTCGCCATGTAGTCGGCGACGACGAAGACGCTGCGGCCGCCCGATTCGCCCTGTTCGAGCTGCGGCTGGAGCTTGCCGAAGAAGCCGTCGTTCGAGTTGATGTCCTCGATGTAGTCGACCTTGACCCCGGTCTCCTCTTCGAACTCGGCGACGGTGCCTTTCGGCCCCGGGTCGATGTAGCCCGGCCAGTTGGAGATCGCCAGCGACCCGGTCGCTTTGCCGCCCTTGGCGGTTTCGACCTCGCCTTCGCGACCGCCGCCGACCGTGTCGTCGCCGCAGGCCGCGAGGCCCAGGCTAAGCGCCAGGACCACCAGTGCCACCACGAGTGATTTACGACTCTCCATCCGACCCACCTTCTCTCTCTCGTTGCAAGCTTTCGCGCACCAAGTGCATGTGCTCGGGCTCCCAGCTGAGGGCTACCCGGGCGCCACCTCCCGGCAACCGCTGCCGTTGCTCCTCGTCGGCGTTGGGGACGAGCGCGGTCATCCGCACCCCCTGGCCGAGGTCGACCGCGATCTGGGTCGAGGTGCCGAGGTAGAGCGAGCTCTCGACGACGCCCTCGACCCGCGTCTCGCCGTTCGATATCGCCGCGCCGCCGCTGTTCCCGTCCCCGGAGACGCCCGCCTCGAGCGTTTCGACCCGCAGCTTCTCGGGCCGCACGACCGCGTAGCGACCATCGCCCACCGGCATCAGGTTCGAGACGCCGATGAAGCCGGCGACGAAGGTCGTCGCCGGGCGCTCGTAGACCTCCTCGGGACTTGCCACCTGCTCGACCCGGCCGCGGTTCATCACCGCGATCCGGTCGCTCATCGTCAGCGCCTCCTCCTGGTCGTGGGTGACGTAGACGAAGGTGATCCCGACCTCGCGCTGGATCCGCTTCAGCTCGACCTGGAGTTCCTTGCGCAGCTTCAGGTCGAGCGCGCCGAGCGGCTCGTCGAGCAGCAGCACCTTGGGCAGGTTGACCAGCGCCCGCGCCAGTGCGACCCGCTGCTGCTGGCCGCCGGAGAGCTGCGCGGGGCGCCGGCCGGCCTCGGCACTGAGCCCGACCCGCTCCAGCTCGGCCTCGACCCGCCGGCCGATCTCCTCCTTCGCGACCTTCTTGCGCTTCAGGCCGAAGGCGACGTTGTCGCGCACGCTCAGGTGGGGGAAGAGCGCATAGCTCTGGAAGACGGTGTTGGTCGGGCGGCGGTGCGGGGGCAGGCCCGCCACGTCGGTGCCCTCGATCCGGATCTCGCCCGCGTCGGGCCGCTCGAAGCCGGCGACCATCCGCAGCGTCGTCGTCTTGCCGCAGCCGCTCGGGCCGAGCAGGGTGAAGAACTCGCCGCCGGCCAAGTCGAGGCTGACCTCGTCGACGGCGGTCAGGTCGCCGAAGCGCTTGCTCACCGCGCGCAGCTCGACGCTCGGTATCTCGCTGTTCATCGCAGTACGACGGTACGGCGTATTGGCGCTCAATCCAAGGGGGGGCCTGTCCAAAAGGGCATGGGGTGCCTTATACGATTTGTACAAGCATCTCGCTCTGGCTTGACCCAACGAACACTTGCATGCGTGGGTAAACCGAGCTAGCTTTGTCCAGAACGTCGTAGGACGAGAGGAGCAAACCCACATGGCCATCGCCTCGCAGTCGACTCCGAAAGTCGACGCCGGACTGCAGCAGCTGGCGATGCGACACCTCTGGCTCCACTTCTCGCGAATGGGCTCCTACGGGCCCGACCACGAGATCCCGATCATCGTTCGCGGCGAGGGCTGCTACGTCTACGACGACCACGGCAACCGCTACCTCGACGGCCTCTCCGCGCTCTTCTGCGTCAACGCCGGCCATGGTCGCACCGAGCTTGGCGAGGCCGCCGCCCGCCAGGTCGAGCAGCTCGACTTCTACACCCTGTGGAGCTACGCCCACCCCGGCGCGATCGAGCTGGCCGCCCGCCTCGCCTCGCTCGCTCCCGGCGAACTCAACCGCGTCTTCTTCACCTCGGGTGGCTCGGAGGCGGTCGAGTCGGCGCTGAAGCTGGCCCGCAACTACCACCGCGCCCTCGGCAAAGGCCAGAAGCACAAAGTGATCGCGCGCGAGATCGCTTACCACGGCACCTCGCTCGGCGCCCTCTCCGCCACCGGGATCACCGAGCTGCGCACCCCCTTCGAGCCGCTCACGCCGGGCGGCTGCCACGTCCCCAACACCAACCTCTACCGCTGGCCGCAGGACCGCCACCCGCTCTGGGCGGCGGACGCGATCGAGGAGCGGATCGTCTTCGAGGGCCCGGAGACGGTCGCCGCGGTGATCCTCGAGCCGGTGCAGAACGCCGGCGGCTGCTTCGTCCCGCCCGAGGGCTACTTCCAGCGGGTGCGCGAGATCTGCGACCGCCACGACGTGCTGATGATCTCCGACGAGGTGATCTGCGCCTTCGGTCGGCTCGGCCACATGTTCGGCTGCGAACGGTTCGGCTACCAGCCCGACATCGTCACGCTCGCCAAGGCGTTGACCTCGGCCTACGCGCCGATGGGCGCGATGATCGCCGCCGACCGCGTCGCCGAGCCCTTCATGCAGGGCGACGCCTCCTTCGCCCACGGCTTCACCTTCGCCGGGCACCCGGTGGCCGCCGCGGTGGCGACGGCCAACCTCGACCTCTACGAGCGCGAGGACCTCTGCGGCCACGTGCTCGCCAAGGAGGGCGAGCTGCGCGCGATGCTGGAGACCCTGCACGACCTGCCGATCGTCGGCGACGTGCGCGGCGCGGGCTTCTTCCAGGCGATCGAGCTGGTCAAGGACAAGGAGACCAAGGAGAGCTTCGACGAGGACGAAGCCGAGGATCTGCTGCGCGGCTACCTCTCCGGCGAGCTCTACAAGCGGGGGCTGATCTGCCGTGCCGACGACCGCGGCGACCCGGTGATCCAGCTGGCGCCGCCGCTGATCTCCGACACCGAGCAGTTCGAAGAAATCCACGACGTGTTGCGGGGGGTACTGACGGACGCCTGGGAGCGCGTCCGGAGATAGGCGGCGCGATGCTGACCGTGCAGAGCCTGCTCGACGAGGTCGGCCTCGAGCTCGCCACCGGCGCCGGCTCGGCCGAGGCGCCGCTGCGCTGGATCCACATCTCCGAGCTGGAGGATCCGACGCCGTGGCTCTCCGGCGGCGAGCTGATGCTGACCACCGGCATCCCGCTCGACACCGCCGCCAAGCAGCGCGCCTTCGTCCGCCTGCTCGCCGAGCACAACCTCGCCGGGCTCGGCTTCGGCACCGGCTTCAACCACAAGAAAATGCCGAAAGCGCTGGTCGAGGAGGCGAAGAAACGCGACTTCCCGCTCTTCGAGGTGCCCTACTCGACGCCCTTCATCGCGATCACCGAGAAGGCCTTCGCCAAGCTCGTCAACGAGCAGTACGAGGTGCTGCAGCGCGGCATCGCCGTGCAGCGGCGGCTCGAGCGGCTGGTCCTCGAAGAGCGCGGCCTGGAGGAGATCGTCGCGACGATCGCCTCCGCGGTCGGCGGCACCGTGGCGATCCTCAACAACCGTGGCGAGCGCATCGCCGGGCGCGGCTTTCGACGCCAGCTCTCCAGCGAGGCGGTCAACGCGATCCGCGAGGAAGCGCTTTCCCACATCGCCGACGGCCACCCCTTCGTGCCGACGCATCCCTCTGTGGCGGGCCGGGCTCTAGCCCACCCGGTGATCTCGCCGGGTGGCGGCCCGCCTCAGGCCTGGGTCGTGATGGTGCGCGACTCGGGCGGCCTCGGCGACTTCGAGCGGCTGATCCTGCAGCAGGCCGTCGCCGTCGTCGCGCTGGAGCTGATGCGGCGACGAGTCGCGCGTGAGACCGAGCGGCGCTTGGCGGGGGATGTGCTGGCCGGCGCGCTCGGAGGCCGACTGGATCCCTCCGAGCTGCGCCGCCGGCTCGAGCCCTTCGGCATCGGCGACGAAGCGGCGGTGCTCGTCTTCGACCTCGACGACCCGGCCGCGGCGGAGCCGGCGCTGGAGCGAGCGCTCGCCGCCGACGCCTGCCCGGCCGTCGTCGCCCCGCACTCGAGCGGCACCCGCGAGCTGCTCTGCGCCGTCGTCGACGCCGCCGACCGCGACCCGGTCGACCTCGCCTCCGAAGCGCGCAAAGCGCTGATCAAGGATCGCGGCTCGGTGCGCGCCGCGGCGAGCCGCCCCGCCCCGCCCGAGGACCTGCGCCACTCCTTCCACGAGGCGCGCTGCGCGCTCGAGGCGACCGCGTTCACCGAAAACGGCAGCGAACCCGACGTCGCCTCCTGGCGCGACCTCGGCGCCTTCACCCTGCTGCTCTCGATCCAGGACGACGAGGCGCTGAAGCTCTACTGCGACAGCGTGCTCGGCCCGATCGAGTCCGGCGACGCGGAGTACGGCGGCGAGCTGCTGCGCTCGCTCGAGGCCTTCATCGAGCAGAACGGCCAGTGGGAGCGCGCCGCGCGCGAGGTCTACTGCCACCGCCACACGCTGCGCTACCGGATGCGCAAGGTCGAGGAACTGACCGGGCGCGACCTCTCGCGCGCCCACGACCGGATCGAGTTCTGGCTGGCGCTGCGGGCGAGGGAGCTGGTCGGGACGTGAGGGGCACGCGCCGCCACGCGGGGCGGAGCGGGCGATGATCGTCGGCGTCCCCAGGGAGATCAAGCCCGACGAGTACCGGGTCGCGATCACCCCGGCGGGCGTGCGCGAGATGGTCGAGCACGGCCACCTGGTGCTGATCGAGGCGGGCGCGGGGGAGGGCAGCGCGATCGCCGACGAGGACTTCGAGTCGCAAGGAGCCCGCATCGTCCCCGACGCGGCGACCGTCTTCGCCGAGGCGGGGATGGTGCTGAAGGTGAAGGAGCCGCAGCCGAGCGAGATCGAGATGCTGCGGCGCGGCCAGCTGCTCTTCGCCTACCTGCACCTCGCGCCGGACCCCGAGCAGACCCGTGGCCTCTGCGAGTCCGGCGCGACCTGCGTCGCCTACGAGACGGTCGAGGACGCGCGCGGCCGGCTGCCGCTGCTGGCGCCGATGAGCGAGATCGCCGGCAAGATCGCCACCCAGGCAGGCGCCTTCATGCTGGAGAAGCCTCTCGGCGGGCGCGGGATCCTGCTCGGCGGGGTGCCCGGCGTCGCGGCGGCCAACGTGATGGTGATCGGCGGCGGCGTGGTCGGCATGAACGCCGCCTTTGTCGCGATCGGGATGGGGGCCGACGTCTTCGTCTACGACAAGTCGGTCGACCGCCTGCGCGAGCTCGACGTCGCCTTCGCGGGCGCCTGCTCGACCGTCTACTCGACCACGCTGGCGGTGGAGGAGATGCTGCCGCGGGTCGACCTCGTGGTCGGCGCCGTCCTCGTCCACGGCGCCCGCGCCCCTTATGTAGTGCGGCGCGAGCAGCTGGCGCTGATGAAGTCGGGCGCGGTGCTGGTCGACGTCGCGATCGACCAGGGCGGCTGCTTCGAGACCTCGCGCCCGACCACCCACCACGACCCGACCTTCGAGGTCGACGGGGTCATCCACTACTGCGTCACCAACATGCCCGGCGCGGTCCCGATCACCGCGACTCAGGCGCTGACCAACGCGACCCTGCCCTACGCGATCGCGCTCGCCGACCAGGGTGTCGAGGGGGCGATCCGGCGCGACCCCGGGCTGCGGCCGGGGGTCAACGTGGCGAACGGCCGGGTGACCCACCCGGCGGTTGCCGAGGCGGTCGGGATGAGCGGCGTGCCGATCGAGAAAGCACTTGAAATCGAAGAGAGAGCGGAGGTGCGCTGAGGATGGCAGCGGCGACGAAGACGAAGTTGAGGAACTTCATCGGCGGCAAGCCGGTCGAGCCGGCCGAGGGGGGGATGGAGGACGTGATCGACCCGGCGACCGGCGAGGCGATCGCCGAAGCGCCGCTCTCGACCAAGGCCGACGTCGACGCCGCGGTCGCGGCGGCCAAGGGCGCCTTCGAGGGCTGGGCGGCGACGCCGCCGGGCGAACGGGCACGGGCGCTCTTGCGGATGGCCGACCTGATCGAGGAACGCGGCGAAGAGATCGCCGACCTCGAAGCCGCCGACGCGGGCAAGCCGCGCGCCGCGGTGATCGAGGACGAAATCCCGGTGATGGCCGACCAGCTGCGCTTCTTCGCCGGCGCGGCGCGCTGCCTGGAGGGCCGCGCTGCGGGCGAGTACATGGAGGGCCACACCTCCTTCATCCGCCGCGAGCCGCATGGCGTCGTCGGCCAGATCACCCCCTGGAACTACCCGCTGATGATGGCGATCTGGAAGATCGGCCCGGCGCTCGGCGCGGGCAACACGGTCGTGCTGAAGCCGGCCGAGACGACGCCGCTGAGCACGCTGCTCTTCGCCGAGTGGTGCGCCGAGCTGCTGCCGCCGGGCGTGTTCAACGCGATCGGCGGCCACGGCGAGCCGACCGGGGCCGAGCTGGTCACCCATCCCGACGTCGAGATGATCTGCCTGACCGGCTCGCCGCCGACCGGCAAGTGGATCGCCAAGGCAGCTGCCGACACGCTCAAGCGCGTCCACCTCGAGCTGGGCGGCAAGGCGCCGGTGATCGTCTTCGACGACGTGGATATGGAGACCGCGCTGGAGACGATCGCGGGAACCGGTTACTACAACGCCGGCCAGGACTGCACCGCGGCAACCCGCGTGCTCGCCGCCAAGGGCGTCTACGACGACGTCGTCAACGGCTTGGTCGGCGAAGCGAAAGGACTCGTACTCGGCGACACCCGATCCGCCGACACCACCCTCGGCCCGCTCAACTCCCAGCGACAGCGCGAGCGGGTCGAGGGCTTCCTCGAGCGCAAGCCCGGCAACGCCGAGGTCGTCACCGGCGGCTCGCAGCCCGACCTGCCCGGCTACTTTCTCGAGCCCGCCGTCGTCGCCGGCCTCGAGCAGGGCGACGAGATGGTCCAGGACGAGATCTTCGGCCCGGTGATCACCGTGCAGCCGTTCGACGACGAGCAGAAGGCGATCGAGTGGGCGAACGGCACCCGCTACGGCCTCGCCTCATCCGTGTGGACCCGCGACGTGGGCCGCGCGATGCGCGTCGCCAACGCCCTGCGCTTCGGCTGCGTCTGGATCAACGACCACATCCCGCTCGTCTCCGAGATGCCCCACGGCGGCTACAAGCAATCCGGCTACGGCAAGGACCTCTCCATCTACGCCCTCGAGGACTACACCGAGATCAAGCACGTGATGGTCAACCTGGAGTAACTGGACCAAGTGGACTAACCTTGCTATCCTCGCCGCCGTGGCGACAAGCGTCAACATCCATGAGGCGAAGACGCAGTTTTCCAAGCTCGTTCGCCGAGCGGAAGAAGGCGAGGAGATCGTCGTGCGCCGCGGCCGCGAGCCAGTCGCACAGCTCGGACCGTTGAAGGCGAAGCGCGGCGGGGTGCACGGGTTCGGCTCGATGAAGGGCGAAATCCGCATTCGCGAGGGCTTCGACGAGCCGCTGGAGGAATTCGCCGAGTACGAAAAGTGATCGTTGGCTCGTCTGCTGGTCGATAGCCATGTTTTGCTTTGGTTCGCGCTCGGCGATCGTCGGCGAATCTCGGGGGCGATGCGAACCCGACTCGAGGCCGCAGAGGCCATGGTCAGCATGGCGAGCGTCTGGGAGATCGCGATCAAGCTTGCCCTGGGCAAGCTCGACGCGCCTCAGGATCTGCCCGAGCGAATCGAGGAGATCGGCTTCGAGCTGCTACCGATCGCACCTGAGCATGCTTGGCATGTGCGTTCCCTGCCGCATCACCACGGCGATCCCTTCGACCGGCTGCTGATCGCGCAGGCCCAGTTGGAGCGACTGCCGGTCGTCACCGCGGACCCGGCATTCGACGACTACGACGTGACCGTGATCTGGGAATGACCTACGAGACGCTGCCGCGCGGGACGATCCATTGGGTGTGCTGGCCGGTGAGCTCGGCGATTCGCTCGAAGTCGGCGTCGTAGTGGAGGACGGCCAAGCCGGCACGCTCTGCGCAGGCGGCCACCAGTAGGTCGGGGAGCGGCACGGCGCGGTGCTGGGAGCGCTCGGCGAGCATGGCCTGCACTTCGAGGGCGCGGGTTACCGCGGCCTCCTCGAGAGGCACCCTCGGCATCCCGCGCAACGCCTCGACGAGAGCACGGTAGGTCGGCCGGTCCCGAGCGCTGTAGAGCAGCTCCAAGTCGACCATGCCGCAAGTCGCGATCTCTCCCGCGACCAGCAGCGGTTCCAACAGGTCGCGTACCTCGGGTCGTGTCTCACGCCGGGTCAAGGCGCTCTTGTCGGCAAGGAAGGTGGGCACCGCGGGACCCCGCTAGCGCCAGGCGTCGGCCATCGTCTCCGGATCGTCGAGCTCCAGCGCCCCCGGCCGGAAGAGCAGCTCGACGAGCTGGCGCCGCTGGCGCGATCTGACGACCTCCGACAGGGCGGCGTCCACCGTGTCGGTCAGCGTCCTGGTGCCGAGGATCTCCTTCGCCGCGTCGACCTTGGCGGTGTCGATCTCGAACGACGTCTTATGCCTGGGAGAGGCAACCATCGGACCAAGTATAGCGGTAGAGGACAAATTAGATAGCAAACTGAGTGATATGCTC
>DATDBO010000001.1:0-20988 GCA_036524775.1 Solirubrobacterales bacterium | reverse complement strand
CCGGCGGGGGACGCGCCCGGCGCCCCGGCGCCGGGCGCACCGGCGACCGGCGAGCCGGCGGCAGGCGAGGTCGAGCCGCCGTTCGCACCGGCGGCCCTGGTACCGGCTTTGCCGGCGCCGGACGTCGTGCCGACAGCGCCTTGGTCGTCGGCCGCGCCCGCGCCAACGGCAGCGGGCTGCACCGGAATGACATCGGTCTCCGCCGCCTCGTCGCCTCCACCGATACCCGCCAGTGGCCAATCGCGCAGTCCCTGCAGCGAAACAAGCGCCACAAAGGCCAATACGGCGGCCACGATCAGCGTCGTACCCGACACCGCTCCGACGAGATAAGTCTGCGCCTGACGAATCATTCAGTGGCCTCCTACCCAAGGGTCCCATTGATTCACCGTCAGTCCAGACCAATAGCTGGAATTCCTACTAATTTTAAGTATCCCCCAAAGAGTCGGGGCTCTTACAGGTAGCCGAGCGGGTCGGTCGGCGCGCCGCTGATGCGGACCTCGAAGTGGAGGTGGTCGCCGTAGCAGTGGCCGGTGCAGCCTACGTAGCCGATCGTGTCGCCCTGCGAGACGCTCCCCGAGGTGATCGCGAACGAGGACTGGTGGGCGTAACAGGTCTGCAGGCCGCCGCCGTGATCGAGGCAGGTGAAGTTGCCGTAGCCGCCGCTTTCCGCGTCGGACTGGACGAGGACGACGGTTCCCGCGTCGGCGGCGCGGATCGGCGTCCCCGCCGGGACGGCGATGTCGATGCCCTCGTGCATCCGCCCCCAGCGCATGCCGAAGCCCGAGACGACGGGGCCGTCGACCGGCCAGATCAGCCTGCCCGAGCCGTAGCGGATCGGCCCGGCGGGCAGCGGCGCCGACGCGGAGGCGCCGAGCGTGGCGGCGAGCTCGGCCTGGATCTCGGCGAGGTTGCCCTCGATCTCGTGCTCGTGGTCATTGATCGTCGCCAGCGCCGCCTCGCGTTGGCGACGCACGGAGACCAGCTCGGCCTGACGGCTCTGAACGGCTGAGCGCGCGCTCGCCAGCGCCTGCTCTTCGGCGGCGATCGAGTCGCGCGCCGCTTCGATCCGGTTCTTGGCCGAGCGCAGGCGGGCGACGGTGCGCTTGACCTGGTCGCGCAGGTCGCGCACGCGCGTCACGACCGCTTCGTCGAGCCCGTTGATCCGGTTCAGGTACTCGGTTCGGTTGACCAGCTCGTCGTAGCCGCCGGACTCGACCAGGACGCTGAGGATGTCGGGGGTGCCCGCCTCGTAGATGGCGACGAGCCGCTCGCGCAGGGCGACCAACGCCCGCTTGAGGCGCGCCCTGACGACCGCGAGGTGCTTCTTGGCGACCTCGAGCTCGTCGACCGCCTGGTCGAGCTCGGCCTGCTTGGCGGCGAGCCTCGCCTCGGCCTCGGCCTCCTGAGAGCGCAACACGGCGACCTCATCGGTCAGCCGTTCGATCCGGTCGCGGTAGCGCGAGATCGTCGTCGTCAGCACGCCCTTGCGCTCGCGAACCTCGGAGAGCTTCGCTTCCTTCTCGCTCAATTCGGATTCGAGATCCGCGGCCGGCGCCCCCGTGGGCACGAGCAGCACGAAAAAAGCCGCACAAACTGCGGCCAAGTAGGTCTTCCGCATCGCGCGCAGGCTAGCTAAGCAACCGTGCGGCCCTTGCAACCGGCCTTGCGTAGGGACGGGGGTCCCCTCCGGGAACATTGGAGCCCTCCCCGGTAAGAACCCTCAAGGCAGGCCCCAATGCGGGTTCGCGGAGGGGACCCCCGTCCCTACGCCGCAACAGGCTCTTTGTCAGCAGCGGCCTTCTCCGCCTCCGCCACGACTTCCGCGGCGTACCCCAAACGCTCGGCGTACTCGCGTGCCTGCATGCGCGAGATGACCATCCGCTGGATCTCCGCCGTGCCCTCGAACAACTGGTAGATCTTGGCGTCGCGGAAGAACTTCTCCAGCGGGTACTCGGTGCTCCAGGCGTCGGGGCCGACCAGGTCCATCAGCGTGGTCGTCGCCCACATCGTCACGTCGCCCGCCTTGAGCTTCGACATCGAGCCCTGGCCGCCGCGCATCGGGATGCCGTTGCGGCCCATCCAGGCGGCCCGCTGGACGAGCAGGCGCGCCGCCTCGATCTCGGTGGCGACGTCGGCCAGCGTCTGCTGGATGCGCTGCGTCTGCAGCAGCGGCGTGCCGCCCTCGGAGCGGCCGTCGAGGTATTCGAGGGTCCACTCGTAGGCCGCCTGGGCGATGCCGAGCGCCGAGGCGCCGACCAGCGGCCGGGTGATCTCGAAGGTGGCGAGCGCGTCGGCGCCGCGCGATTTCTTACCTTCGCGGCCGCGCTGCAGCTTCTTCTCGAGCTTTTCCTCACCGCCGAGCAGGTTCTCGACCGGGATGCGGCAGTCCTCGAGGATGATCTCAGCGGTGTGCGAGGCGCGGATGCCGAGCTTCGACTCCTTCTTGCCCTGGGTGAGGCCGGGCGTGTCCTTGCCGACGACGAAGGAGGCCTGGCCGCGGGTGCCCAGCGAGGGGTCGACGGTGGCGACGACGACGTGGACGTCGGCGATGCCGCCGTTGGTGATGAAGACCTTGGTGCCGTTGAGGACCCACTCGTCGCCGTCGCGCTCGGCGGTCGTCTTGAGGCTCTTCACGTCGGAGCCGGCCTGCGGCTCGGTGACCGCGTAGGCGCCGAGCTTGACCTCGTCGCCGACCCCGAAGCACTCGGGCACCCACTGGGCGATCTGCTCGGGGGTGCCGGAGGAGGCGATGCCGGCGGCGGCGAGGCCGGAGCCGGAGATCGCCAGGGCGGTGCCGGCGCAGCCCCAGTGGAACTCCTCGGCGGAGATCACCTGGAACTGGCCCTCTGGATCGGCGGCCGAAAGCTGGATGCTCTCGAGGCTGCCGAATCCCTGCTTGCGCGCCTCCTTGATCACCTCCCAAGGGGTGCTCTCCTCTTCGTCGTGCTTGCGCGCCGCGGGACGGATCACATCGCGGGCGAAGGCCCGGCAACGGTCTTTGTGCTCCTGCTGCTCCTCGTTCAGTGAGAAATCCATGATCTCCTCGTTCGGCCGCGCTTTCAGTCGTTGATTGACTGGTCAGTCAACCAGTCTCCGAGAGTTTAGCTGACCAACCAGCCAGTCAGAAGAGGCAGGCGAGGCATTAGCGTGCCTGCCGTGGCACGACCGATCAACGCCGACGTCCCGGCGGAGCGAGCGAAGCCGGCGGACAAGCGCAAGGCGCCCTCGCCGCCCGCCAAACCGCCGAAGCGACGACGCGAGCCCATTCCCGGCGCGCTGAAGGCGGTCGCGGGGCTGTTCCTGCTCGCCGTCGTCTTCGTCGTCGCCGCGATCCTCGGCGGTGGGGGCGGCGAGGAGAGCGGCGGGATCGAGACGCCGGCGCCGGTCGTCGGCGCGACGCCCGGCTCCCCCGGGGAGGCGCCCGAGGAGCTCGGCTACCCAGCCTTCGCCACGGCCAACACGACCCGCGTCGGCGGCGCCGACCCCGCCTCGAACGCGGCTGCGGTCGCGCTCGCCGCCTTTCCCTCCGCCAAGCCCTCCCAGCGGCCGGCGGCGGTCGCCTTGGTCGACGACGCCGAGTGGCACGGCGCGATCGCCGCCGCGGCGCTGATCGCGGCGCCGCTCGGGGCGCCCGTCCTGATCGCCGAGAACGGCGAGCTCCCTGAGCCGACCGAGGAGGCGCTCGCGACGCTCGACCCGCAGGGCAACAAGGAGACGAAGGGCGTCCAGGCGTTCCTCGTCGGCACGGCGCCCGCCCCGGCGGGCCTGCGAACGCGTCGCGTGGGCGCGTCGGGGGGCGCGGATGCGGCGGCGTCGATCGCCGCGCTGCGCGAGGAGCTGCTCGGCGAGCCGCCACGCCACTTCGTCGTCGCCCCCGCCTCGCAAGCGGCCTTCGCGATGCCGGCCGCCGCCTGGGCGGCGCGATCGGGCGACCCCGTCCTCTTCGCCGAGCGGGACGAGCTGCCGGCGCCGACCGCGGCGGCGCTGCGGCGCCGGCCCAGGGTCCCCGTCTACGTGCTCGGGCCCTCCTCGGCGATCTCCTCCGACGTGGTCCGCGAGATCGGCGGGATCTCGCGCGACGTGAGCCGCGTCTCCGGCGAGGACCCGATCTCCGGCGCGATCGCCTTCGCCCGCTACGCCGACGGCGACTTCGGCTGGAACGTAAACGACCCCGGCCACGGCTTCGTCGTCGCCCGCTCCGACGAGCCGCTCGGCGCCGCAGCGGCGGCGCCGCTCTCGGCTTCGGGGACCTGGGGTCCGCTGCTGCTCACCGACAGCGCCGATACGCTTCCCCCGGCGCTGCGCGGGTACCTGCTCGACGTCAAGCCGGGCTACACGACCGATCCCACGCGCGCCTTCTACAACCACGTTTGGGTGATCGGAGACGAGGAGGCCATCGACGTGAACCAGCAGGCCGAGATCGACGAGCTGGCGGCGCTGGCCAAGATCGGCGACGGCGAATGAGCGAGGCCGAGAACCCCGACCTGCTCGGCGGCGGGCACGAGGTGACGGTCGAGGACATCCGCGCCCTCGCCGGCGCCTCCACCCCCCACTTCGCGCTGCAGGTCCGCAACCGCATCCGCCGCCTGATCGAGCCGCTGCCCGCCGACCATCCCGCCCGCCTCGAAGGCGAGCGCAAGATCGCCGCGCTGGAAGACCTCGCCGAGCACAGCGGGGACCCGCGCGGCACGACCGGGATCGGCCACGGGTGAAGCAGCTCGCGCCGGGGGTCTGGCGGCTGAAGCAGTTCCCGGCGCCGAGCGTCAACGTCTACCTCGCCGGGGACGTGCTGATCGACGCCGGCACCCGCTGGGACCGACGGCGCGTCTTCGCCGAGATCGAGGGCCGCGACCTCTCGCTGCTCGCCTTGACCCACGTCCACCCCGACCACCAGGGCGTCGCCAAGGACGTCTGCGAGGCGCGCGGCATCCCGCTCGCCTGCCACGCCGACGACGTCGATGCGATGGAGGGTCGGCGGCCGGTGCAGGAGGCCCACGCCGACAACCCCTTCAACCGCTTGATCAAGCGCTTCTGGCAGGGCCCGCCCTACGAGGTGGAGCGGGTGCTGAACGAGGGCGACGAGGTGGCCGGGTTCCGCGTCGTCCACGCCCCCGGCCACGCGCGCGGCGAGGTGATCTTCTTCCGCGACTCCGACCGGGTGGCGATCTGCGGCGACGTGATCCGCAACATGAGCTACGCCACCGGCCGGCCGATGATCGCCGAGCCGCCGACGATCTTCACCTACGACCCGGCCGAGAACCGCCGCTCGATCCGCAAGCTGGCCGAGCTGAAGCCCTCGCTGATCCTGCCCGGCCACGGCCCCGCCGTCACGGACGTCGCGAAGTTCGAGAGATTCGTCGCCGCCCTGCCCGGGTAGCGGCCCCCTGATTGAGCGTCGTTTCCGGGGGTACTCCACCTGGAACGTCCTCGAAACCGGGCCGAAAGGGGAGCGAGATGAGCAAGCTGAGGAGAAGGGCGCCCTCGCCGGCGATGATCGTCGCGTCGATCGCGCTGATCGTCGCCTTGGGCGGGACCGCGATCGCCGCCCAGAACATCAACGGCGGCGCGATCAAGAAACAGACGATCGGCGGCGGCAAGCTGAAGCGCAAGACGCTGACCGGGTTCCAGATCAACACCAACAAGCTCGGCACCGTGCCCGCGGCGCGGCGGGCCTCCCATACCTACTGGGCGGTTGTCAACAACCCGCCGAACCCCGGCAACGCCTCGCTGGTGCGTGCCAGCGACGGCGGCATCACGGCGACCGAGGGCGGCGGCGCGGTGAGCGTCGGCTTCCCGGTCAACATCAGCGGCTGCGCCAACGTCTCCGCGCGCAACAACGCCGGCACCACCCCGCCCGGCGCGGGCTTCGCCCAGACCAACACCTCGCCCGCCAACGCCAACGCGGTCGAAGTGCGCACGCGCGACGAGAAAGGCGCGCCCGAGGACGCGGACTTCCACCTGGTCGTCGTCTGCCCATAGGACGGGCGGCGCTGTGGCCCGGCCCCTTGACGAAGCCCAGGGGCCGGGGCCACAGTCTCTCCGGGGGTCTATCCTCTCCGCCGTGAGCGACGCGCCGCACGGCTTCAAGGAGGGCGACAAGGTCTGGGTCGAGGACGGCGACGGCAAGCACCACCCCGGCATCTTCGTCGGCGACAACGAAGCCTCCGGCTGGTTCGGCGGCGGCCCCAGCGCCTACGTCGCCCACCCCGAGGCGCACCAGGCCGAGGTCGTCTCGATCTTCCGCATCACGCCGCGCGACGAGTAGCTCGGCCTCGATAAAGAACAGCACGGGATGGATTAGTCAACTAGGCTGCGGTCAATGATCGGGTTGGCGCTGTCGGGTGGCGGGTTCCGGGCCGCCTTCTTCCACGTTGGTGTGCTCGCCAGGCTGGCCGAGACCGGGCTGTTGCCCAAGGTCGAGGTCATCTCGACGGTATCCGGTGGTTCGATCGTCGGCGCCGCTTACTACCTGCGCCTGCGCCGCTTGCTCAACGAAAAAACGGACGCCGAGATCAGCGGCGATGACTACGTTCGGCTAGTGGCAGAGGTCGAGCGCATGCTGCGCGACGCCGTGCGCAAGGACATCCGCGCGCGGATCTTCGCCAACCCGGGGAAGAACCTGCAGATGCTGCTCTCCCCCGGCTACTCTCGCAGCGACCGGATCGGCGACCTCTACGACCGCCACCTCTACAAGCAGGCCTGGGAGGAGTCGCGCCGGCGTCGCTCGGCGAACCGCGAGGAGCAGATCGAGATGCGCGAGTTGCTGGTCGAACCAGGCGGCGACGCGACCTTCGACCTCGAGGACGAGGAGAAGGGCAACGGCAAACGGCGGGCGAAGGTGCCGGCGCTGCTGATCAACGCCACCACGCTCAACAGCGGCCACAACTGGCGTTTCGAGGCGATCCGCATGGGCGAGCCGCTGCCGAGCGATCCGCGCCGGGCGACGATCGTGCGGGAGACCGACACGAACATGCGCCTGGCCCCAGGCTACTTCCCGCCCAGGGATCCCGAGAGCGGCCGAACGGCGCCGGCGCCACACGTACCCGCGCGCCAGGCGGGCTTCCCCCTGGGGCTCGCCGTCGCCGCCTCCGCCTGCGTGCCCGGAGCCTTCTACCCGCTGGCGATCAGCGGGATGTACCGCAACGACGACGGTGCGATCCGCGTGCGCCTCGTCGACGGCGGCGTGCAGGACAACCAGGGGGTGCAGGGCCTGCTCGACCGGCGCTGCACGCGCCTCATCGTCAGTGACGCATCGGGCCAGCTCAAGGACAAACGGCGGCCGCGGAGCTGGTTGCCGCTCTCGCTCGCCCGCTCGGCGAGCATCGCCGGCGACCGGATCCGCGACGAGCAGCTGACCTACCTACCCAGCGGGGAGAGGAAGTACGCGCTGATGCACCTGCGCAAGGGCCTCGACGCGCCGGCTCTCTCCCCCGGACCGGACCAGGCCACGCCGACGAGCGAGCGCGAGCCGGAATACGCGACGACAGAGTTCGGCGTCGATCCCGATGTGCAGCGGGCGCTCTCGGAAGTCCGCACCGACCTCGATTTCTTCAGCGACACCGAGGCCCACTCGCTCGAGCTCGACGGCTACCTGATGAGCGACAAAGAGCTGGGGCTGCGCGGCTTCGACGCCCTCGGGGAGCCGAGCCTCGTCCCAACCGAGGACCACGCTTGGGACTTTGCCGCGCTGACCGAGACGATCAGCGCGCCCGACGCCGCCTACCTGCGCAAACTGCGTGCCGGCCGGCAGAAATTCTTCCGCCTCCTCTGGCTGCGGCCGGGGCTCGCCGCGGCGCTGGCCCTGCTTGTCCTGGTCGTTCTCGCCGCGGTCGTCCGGGGCTTCTGCGCAGGCGCCAACGCCCTCGACGCGTCCGGGCCGCTGCGCGCCGTCGTCGCGCTGGTCCTCGCCTTCGTCGCGGTCTTCGTCTGGGCGAACGTAACCGCCTGGACGGCGCGGCGCTACGGCAGCTGATTAGGCCGCGGGGCCGAAGGCGTCGATCAGGCGGTTCTGGTACTCGCTCAGCTCCTCGGGTGAGATGAAGTAGGTGGGCGGGGTGAGGAAGAGGCCGTCGGCGCGCTCCGCCGTCGCCTCGACGCGGGCGCGGACCTTGTCGAGCGGGCCGGCGGCGCAGTAGGCCTCGACCATCTCGTCGCTGATCGCGGCGGGGACGGCGGCCAGGTCGCCGCGGCGGAACGCCTCGCCCGCCTCGACCGCGTTGTCGGCGAAGCCGTGCAGCTCCCAGAGGGGCATGTAGGTCCTGACCGTGGCGTAGAAGGAGATCGTGCGGCGCGCCATCTCGATCGCCTTCGCCTCGTCGTCGTCGATCGCGCAGCAGACGGTCGGCAGGTAGTCGAACGCGGCCCGCTCGCGGCCGGAGCGCTTCAACCCCTCCTCGAAGGAGGAGACGACGACCTCGTCGATCCAGCGCAGGCTCTGGATCGGGTGGCCGATCAGGCCGTCGGCGACGTCGCCCGCCATCCGGCACATCCCCCCCTGCACGCCGGCGGTGTAGATCGGCACCGACTCGCGCGGCGCCGGATGGGGGCGGATCCAGCCCTTGATGTCGATGTCGTAGTACTCACCCTCGAAGCGGATCGGCTCGCCCTTCCCCGCCTGCTGCATGATCAGGCGCGTCGCCTCGATCGCCTCGCGCAGGTGCGGCGCCGGCTTGCCGTACTCGGCGTTGTGCCAGGTTTCGTTGAGCCGCTTGACGCCCGAGCCGAGGCCGAGCCGGAAGCGGCCGCTCGACATCTCGTCGACGTCGAGGGCGGAGACGGCGAGGATGAAGGGGCTGCGGGTGAAGGCCCAGGCGATCCCGGTCGCGACGCCGATCGTCTCGGTGCGACCGGCCAGGTAGGCGGCCTGGGTGACCGAGGAGCGGAACAGCTCCGGCGCCCAGACGCACTCGACGCCGGCGGCCTCGGCCCGCTTCGCCTCGGCCTCGAGGTCGGCGACCGTGGTGCCGATCGCGGCGACCGAGATGCGGTCCAGCGCGCCCATCCTCCGACCGCTCCCGCTCAGGCGGGGACCGGCGCGCCCGTCTCGGCCAGGACCAGGTCGGCGACGCGGTCGCGGTGCCAGCTCGGCGTGCCGAAGGTCGCCGCGTTGGCCTTGCCGCGCTTGAGGAAGAAGTGCAGGTCGTGCTCCCAGGTGAAGCCGATCCCGCCGTGCACCTGGATCGAGGCGTCGGGAACACGCCAGCCGGCGTCGGAGGCGTATGCCTTGGCCATCGAGGCGGCCAGCGGCAGCGACTCCGGCTCGGCGTCGGCCGCCCAGGCGGCCCCGTAGACGGCCGAGCGCGCGTTCTCCGTCTCCAGCAGCATCTGCGCGCAGCGGTGCGAGACGGCCTGGTAGGCGCCGATCGGCCGGCCGAACTGCTCGCGGTCCTTGGCGTAGGAGACCGCCATCTCCATCGTCCGCTGGGCGATCCCGGTCGACTCGGCGGCAAGCGCGACGCAGATGCGCCAGAGCACCGGCAGGTAATCGGCCTGGGTGCCCTCGAGGGTCGCCTCGGGCGCGACCCGGACCCCGTCGAAGCGGACCGAGTAGAGGCGGCGGGTCGGGTCGATCGACTTTTCCGCGATCACGCCGACCCCCTCGGCGTCGCGCTCGACGATGTGGCGCCGCCCGTCGGCGGTGGCGACGAGGAGGAAGTCGGCGCTCGCCGCGTCGATCACCAGCACCTTCTCGCCGTCGAGGACGACGCCGTCGCCGTCGGCCTTGGCCTCCATCGCGAACTCGCCGATCGTCGCCGGCGTGCCGGCGTCGAAGAGGGCGACCGTGCCGCGCGCCTCGCCGCGTGCCAGCGGACGCAGCCACTTCTCCTTCTGCTCGTCCGTGCCGTTGGCCGCCAGCGCCAGGCCGGCGACGGTGGTCGAGAGCAGCGGCGAGGGGGCGAGTGCGTAGCCCATCTCCTCGAAGAGGACAGCGAGGTCGACGATGCCGAGTCCCTGCCCGCCCCACTCCTCGGGCAGCGCCAGGCCGGGCCAGCCGAGCTCGGCCATCTCCTCCCAGTCGGACTGCTCGAAGCCCTGCTCGCTCTCGGCCAGCGCGCGGATCCGCTCCGACTTGTAGCGGGCGGCGAGGAACTCGCGCGCGGTCGAGCGGATCGCCTGCTGCTCGTCGGTGAGGTCGAAGTACATGGTCAGCGTCGGTACCGGCCGCTCAGCGCAGCCTCGGCAGGCCGAGCACCCGCTCGGCGATGATGTTCTTGAGGATGTCGGTGGTGCCGCCCTCGATCGAGTTGGCGCGCGAGCGCAGGAAGCCGTACTGCCAGGCGCCGCCCGCGACTGCGTGCTCGGCGCCGCGGTCGAGCGGCGCGTAGGCGCCCTCGATCTCGAGCGCCAGCTCGCTGATCCGCTGGTTGATGTCGGCCCACTGCCACTTGCCCAGCGAGCCCTCCGGGCCGGGAATGCCCGACTGCATCGTCTTGGTCAGGCCGCGGTAGGCGTTGAGCCGCATCGTCTCGGCCTCGATCTGCAATTGGGCGAGGCGTTGACGGATGACCGGGTCTTCGGCAGCCGCGTGACCGTTGACGCGGGTCTCCCTGGCCAGCTGGGCGAGGCGCTTGAGGCTGTTAGCGATCTGCGCGATCGCGCCGAAGGCGAGCCCGGCGCGCTCGTTCATCAGCGTCGTGATCGCCACCGACCAGCCGTTGCCGACGCCGCCGACGACGTTCTCGTCGGGGATCCGCGCGCCCTCGATGAAGACCTCGTTGAACTCGCCCTCGCCGGTGATCTGCACCAGCGGCTTGGCCTCGACCCCCTCCTGCTCCATGTCCATCAGGAAGTAGGTGAGGCCCTTGTGCTTGGGTGCGTCGGGGTCGGTGCGGGCGACGAGCATGCACCACTTCGCGTACTGGGCGAAGGTCGTCCAGACCTTCTGCCCGGTGACGACCCACTCGTCGCCGTCCTTGACCGCCTTCGTCTTCAGCGAGGCCAGGTCGGAGCCCGACTCGGGCTCGGAGAAGCCCTGGCACCAGATCTCCTCGGCGGTGAGGATCGGCTCCAGGTAGCGGGCCTTCTGCTCCTCGGTGCCGTGGGCGATCACCACAGGGCCGCCCATCGCCAGGCCGAGCACGTTGGCCGGGCTGGGCGCTTCCTGGCGCGCCGCCTCGCCGACGAAGATCGCCTGCTCGATCAGGGTCGCGCCACGGCCGCCGTACTCCTTCGGCCAGGAGATCCCGGCCCAGCCCGCCTCGTGCAGCTTGCCCTGCCACTCGCGGCGGAAGGCCATCACCTCCTCCAGGCCGGTCTCCGGCTCGGGCCCCGGATGGTTCTCTTCCAGCCAGGTCCGGACCTCGTCGCGGAACTCGCGCTCAGACGGTGAGAGGCTCAGGTCCATCGGCAGGGAGACTAGCGGCCATCCGGGGGAGTCTCGATCGCGCCGAAGCGCTCCCGGTATTCGCTCGGGCCGATCCCGAGCACGCGGCGGAAGGCGCGGCGCATCGTCTCGGGCGTGCCGAAGCCGCAGCTCGCCGCGATCGCCTCGATCGAGCCGGCGCCGGCGTCCAACTGGGAGCGGGCCGCCTCGACGCGCACCCGTTCGACGAAGCGGCCGGGGGTCGTGTGCACCTGCTTGACGAACAGCCTCGTCAGCTGCCGGGTCGAGAGCGAGGCCTTCTCGGCAAGCGCCGGCACGCGGTGGTCGCCACCCGGTTCGGCGACGATCTCGTCGACGATCGGCCGCAGCACCGACTCGCTCGGGACCGGCGTTTCCAGTCGCTGCGAGAACTGCGACTGCCCGCCGGGGCGTTGCAGGAAGACGATCAGCCAGCGGGCGGCGGTGCGCGCGACTTCGGTGCCGTGGTCCTCCTCGACCAGGGCCAATGCCAGGTCGATTCCGGCGGTGACGCCGGCGGAGGTGACGACGTGGCCGTCGCGGACGAAGATCCGGTCGGGTTCCACGGTGACCCGGGGGTAACGCCGGGTCAGCTCCTCGCAGCCGACCCAGTGGGTGGTCGCGCGGCGCCCGTCGAGCAGGCCGGCCTCGGCGAGCAGGAAGGCGCCGCCACAGACCGAGGAGGTACGTCGCGCCTCCGCGGCGATCGGCGGCAGGGACTCGATCAGGCCGCGGTCGACGAGCGGCTCCTCGACCGCGATGCCGCCGGAGATGAGCAGGGTGTCGACACCAGTTGCGTCCATCGTTGTGATGTCGGCGTCGGCGGCGACCCGCACGCCGCAGGAGGCGCGCACGTCGTTGCCACCCGGAGTGGCGACCGTGACTCGATAGCCGTCCGACCTGCCGACGATGCGGCTCGCGGCGTCAAAGACGTCCGCCGGGCCCGCGAGGTCGAGCAGCTGGAAGCCGTCGAAGCCGAGCATGACAACCTCGCGCATACGGCGATCCTTTCGCTGTACACGAGTGTCCGCAAGGACATCTAGCCCTCGCATTAGGACATTGCCGCTAGGGCGCTGCCACTCAGAAGCGCTCGATCAAGGTCCCCGTGCCGAGCCCGCCCCCGCAGCACATCGTCACCAGCCCGGTCTCCTTGTCGGAGCGCTCGAGCTCGTGCAGCAGGGTGGTGATCAGGCGGGCGCCGCTGGAGCCGAGCGGGTGGCCGAGCGCGATCGCGCCGCCGTTGACGTTGACCCGGTCCATATCGGGGTCGAGCTCCCGGCGCCAGGCGGCGAGGACCGAGGCGAAGGCCTCGTTGATCTCGACCAGGTCGATGTCCTCCATCGCCATCCCGTTGCGCTCGAGCAGCTTCTGCGTCGCCGGGATCGGGCCGGTCAGCATGATCACCGGGTCTACGCCGACGGTGGTCTGGTCGTAGATCCGCGCCCGCGGCTTCAGCCCCAGCGCGTCGGCCTTCTCGCGCGTCATCAAGAGCACCGCGGCGGCGCCGTCGGAGACCTGCGAGGAGTTGCCGGCGGTGATCTTGCCGTCCTCCTTGAAGGCGGGCTTCAATGCGGCCAGCTTCTCCAGCGAGGTGTCGGGACGGATGCCCTGGTCGGTCGCGTAGACGTCGCCGTTGACGCTGAACGGGACGATCTCGCGCTCGAATCGGCCCTCCTCGGTCGCCACGGCGGCGAGTTGATGTGACCGCAGGCCGATCTCGTCGAGCTCGGAGCGGGGGATCTCCCACTTGTCGGCGATCATCTCGGCGGAGATGCCCTGCGGGACGAGGTTGTAGCGCTCCATCAGCTGCGGCGAGAAGGCCAGCCCGTGCTCCTCCATCACCTTGTAGCTGTCGGCGAAGGAGATGTGGCCCATGTGCTCGACCCCGCCCGCGACCATCGTGTCGTGGACGCCGGAGGCGATCATCGCGGCGGCGTAGTTGACCGCCTGCTGGCCGGAGCCGCACTGGCGGTCGACCGTGGCCGCGGGGGTCTCGATCGGCAGGCCGGCCTCGAGCCAGGCGTTGCGGGCGATGTTGACGCCCTGCTCGCCGAACTGCTGCACGCAGCCGGAGACGACGTCCTCGACCTCGGCGGGGTCGATCCCGGCGCGCTGGATGACCTCGGCGTAGGCCCTGGCGAGCAGGTTGGAGGCGTGGACGTCCTTGTAGTAGCCCTTCTCCTCGTGGCCGCGGCCGATCGGCGTGCGGACCGCCTCGACGATGACGACCTCGCGCCCGCCGAACTTGCCGTTTCCGTTGCCTGACATCGAAGCCTCCGTTCGTCGCCGATTCCCTCCCAGGGTAGCCAATTGACTGGTCAGTCAGCCAAACCCTTATTGCCGACAGATCCCTAAGCTACGCGCCGGAGGGCGATCGATCACGCCGCAGGGAAGATTCCAACGCTCCCGCCGACCGACCCGCGGGCAAATCCACAGACGGCGCGCCGTCGCGCTCGCGATCATCGCGGTCGTGGCGGCGATGCTCGTCTACCTGGCCTTGACGGCGACCGTGCTCGCGCCGATCGACAAGCACGGCTCGCGGCTAGTCCATCTGGAGGTCCAGAGCCAAGCGGTGGGACGGGAGCTCGGCGTCAACGTGATCGTGCCAAAGCAGGCGGGGCGGTCGGGAGAGCGCTGGCTGCTGGTCTTCCTGCACGGGCGCGGTGGCTCTGAGGGGGCCTTCAACGACGCAGTCTTCGCCGGTCTGCCGGAATTGCGCGGACGCGGCCCGGTCTTCGCCTTCCCCGAGGGCGGGGTTCACGGCTACTGGCACAACCGGCGCGGCGCCAGGTGGGGCACATATGTGATGCGGGAAGTGATTCCGGTGGTGGTCGAGCGGTTCGGGATCGACCCGCGCCGGATCGCGATCGGCGGCATCTCGATGGGCGGCTTCGGCGCCTACGACCTGGGCCTGAAGCACCCGGGACGCTTCTGCGCCGTCGGCGGGCACTCGGCGGCGCTCTGGTTTGAGGCCGGCGAAACCGCGCCGGGCGCCTTCGACGACGTAGCGGACTTCGAGCGCAACGACGTGGTTAGGATCGTCCAGGAGGACCCCGACGCCTTCGGCGACACGCGGATCTGGAATGACTACGGCAGCGAGGATCCGTTCCGCGTCTACAACGAGGGCTTTGTAGATGCGCTCGAGGCCGGCGGCACCGACGTCAGTGCCCACTCGTGGCCCGGCGGCCACGAAGGCTCCTACTGGGACGCCCACTGGCCTGCCTATCAGCGCTTCTACGTGAGCTCACTCGACCACTGCGGCTGAGCGCCCGCCCGGTGGCGGGTCAGCGGCCCGGGGAGCCGGCAGGCGGGACGCCGGGCGGCGGTGGCGGGCCCCAGCTTTCGCGGCCGTCGGTGGTGGAGATCGGGATCTTGGGGCCGGCCATGGCGGGCGTGTCAAGGGTTACGTCGGCGATCGCCTTGAGACGGGAGAGCACCTCGCGCGCCTTACTCTTGCGGCCCTGGTAGCCCCACTCGTGCAGGTCGGCGGTGAGCCCGGTCGCATCGATCTCCGCCGCGTCGGCGAGGAACAGCGCCCGCGACATATGGAAGCCCTGGGTGACGACCACCGCGTCTCGGATCTCGAAGATGCCGCGGGCTCGCACCATCGTTGCCCAGGTGTCGGAGCCGGCGTGATCCTCGAAGACATCCCTGGGGTCGACTCCATCGGCAACCAGCGCCTTGCGCATGGTGTCCGGCTCGTCGTACGCCCAGGTGTGGTGGTCACCCGAAACCAAAATCTTGTCCACCTTCCCCGCATGCCACAGCGCAGACGCCCGCCACACCCGGTCCGCCAGCATCTGGCTCATTTCCCCATCGGGCTTCACCAGCGCCCCAGGCACGATGGCCACTTCGGCCCGCGGCACGTCAGTCACCTTGTCGGTCGCCTCCCCCTTTGGCGCCAGCCAGAGCACATACGCGTTCCCCGCCACGACTACAGCTACAAGCAACGCCGCGGCCCAGACCGCTGCCTTCGACATTCGCGGCCAGCGCCGCAGCGGATAGCTCGCTGCGCTTCGAATCGCTCGCATTGGCCGGAACGCTAACAAGCCTCAACCCAGGCAAGCCGACCGCACAGCAGAGGACGTGATAGGAACCCGTCTCGAATGAGCGCGGGGACGGGATACGAGGCGCCGGGGATCGCCGGCAGCGGCGCGATCGCCACCGGTTTGGCGGCCGTGGCGACGACCACGGCAGACACGATCCTGCTGGCGCGGAGCGAGGCTTCGGCTTGGCGGGCGGAGGAGAAAGTCGTTGCCGCCTGCGCCAAGATCGAGGGCGCCGAGGCATCGCGGCTGCGGGTCACCACCGACCCCAAGGACCTTGCCGAGTGCGACGTCGTCGTCGAGGCGGTGATCGAGGAGGTCGAGCCGAAGGGCGAGGTGCTGAGCGCCGTCGCCGCCCATCTGGGCCCGAACGCCGACCTCGCCACCACGACCTCCTCGCTCAGCATCGCCGAGATCGCCCAGGCAGCCGACATCTCCGGCCGCCTCTACGGCCTGCACGTCTTCAACCCGGTGCCGCGGATGAAGCTGGTCGAGGTCTGCTTCCCGGACAACACCGACGGGGTCCGCGAGCGGGCGCTCGCCTGGTGCGCGGCGCTGGGCAAGACCGCGGTCGAGGTCCCCGACCAGGCCGGCTTCGTCGTCAACCGGCTTCTCTTCCCCTACCTCTTCGATGCCGTCCGCTTCATGGAACAAACCGGCATGGAGGCCGGGGAGATCGACACCTGCATGAAGCTCGGCGCGGGCCACCCGATGGGCCCGCTGGCACTGCTCGACTTCGTCGGCCTCGACGTCTGCAAGGCGATCGGCGACACCCTTTTCGAGGCTTCCTCCGAGGACTACCAGAAGCCCCCTGAGCTGCTGGTGAAGATGGTCGGCGAAGGCAAGCTCGGCCGCAAGAGCGGCGCCGGCTTCTACAGCTACGACTAGCGCTTACCGGCGCGGTCCCAGATGACGTCCGCGGGCGAGCAGCCCTGGCGACGGGCGGTTGCCTCGATCTCCTCCCAGGGCAGCTCGGCCTCGGGCAGGTCGTCCCAACGGGCCAGGTCGAGCGCCTCGACTGCCCCCTTGAGCGCGGGGCCGAGATGCTCCTCGGAGCGCAGCAGCGCTCTCAGGACCTCCAACTGCTTGTCGCTCAAGCGCACAACCCACATGCGGCACCTCCAGGGTTAGGCGTAACGCGGGTTGCTCGGGGAACCTAGGCCGCGGGCCGGACGGAACCCTCGCCGCCGCTGCCGCTGATCCGCACCGCCTCGACCCGGTTCTCGCGCACCGACTCGACCCGGATCGTGTAGCCGTTGGCCTTGATCGAGTCGCCGCGCTTGGGCAGCCTGCCGAGCTCGCCGAAGACGTAGCCGCCGATCGAGTTGTAGGCGTCGGTGTCGACCGGCAGCTCGATGCCGCGGTCGGCGAGATCGCCGAGCGAGACGTGCCCGCGGACGAACCACTCGCCGCCGGCCAGCTGCCGCATCGCCGCGGCGCGCGGGTCGGTCTCGTCCTCGATCTCCCCCACCACCTCCTCGAGGATGTCCTCGACGGTGACGATGCCGACCGTGCGGCCGTACTCGTCGACGATCACCGCCAGCGAGGTGCGCTGCACCTGCAGGTCGTGCAGCAGGTCGTCGAGCGGGCGCGTCTCGGGGACGATCACGGCGTCGCGCACGACCGGCTCGATCTGCGCCTCCGGCCCGTCGCTCATGTAGAGGCGGGCGAGGCTGTTGTTGTGGACGATGCCCTTGACCCGGTCGGGGTTGTCTTCCTCGATCACAACCAGGCGGGTGTGGCCCGAGGTGACGCAGCGGCGCAGCGCGGTCTCGACCGTCTCGGCCGCGTCGACCGTGACGACCGCCGGGATCGGCGTCATCACCTCGCGCGCCTCCTGCTCGTGCAGGTGGAAGACGCCGCCGAGCATCCCCGCCTCGCCCGGATCGAGGGTGCCGCCGATGCGCGAGCTGTCGATGATCTGCTTGAGGTCCTCGGCGGTGTGCTGCTCGTCGATGTTGGTCGGGTCGACGCCGAAGAGGCGGACGATCGCGTTCGAGAAGGCGCTCAAGGTGATCGTCACCGGAGCGGTCGCGACGCGGAACCAGTTGAGCGGGCGGGAGACGCGGCGGGCGGTCCGCTCCGCTTTGCTGATCGCCAGCATCTTCGGGACCTGCTCGCCGACGCTGATGTGCAGCGCCGTGACCAGGGCGAAGGCGATGCCGACGGAAAGCCCGACCGCGAGACCGTGGGAGAGGCCGCCGAAGGCCGGCTCGAGCAGCTCGGCGAGCGCGGGCTCGCCGAGGAAGCCGATCCCGATCGAGGCCATCGTGATCCCGATCTGGCAGGCGGAGAGCGATTCGTCGATCTTGTCGAGCTGCTCGATCACCTCCTCGGCGCCGCGCTCGCCTTCCTCGGCGAGCTGCTCGATTTTGCCGCGGCGGCTGCGCACGAGCGCGAACTCGGCCGCGACGAAGAAGCCGTTGACGGCCAGCAGCAGAAGCAGCAGGACGAGCAGCAATGCGCTCATCGGCTATGTGGCCCGGTACTTCGGGGAAGGTCGTCTTCGGCCATTCGGCAATTGGTGAATATAGCCTCCCGGCCCGCGGAACGCCGGGGTGAGATATTGAGCGCCGCATGCGCATCGCCAGCCTCGTCCCATCCGCAACGGAGATGCTCTTCGCCCTCGGCCTGGGCGACCGCGTCGTCGCAGTCACGCACGAGTGCGATTTCCCCTCGCAGGCCCGCTCGCTTCCCCACCTGACCCGCACCGTGCTCGCCGAGGGCCTCGACGAGCGCGAGATCGACAGCGCGGTCAAGGCCACGGTGGGCGAAGGCCGGGCGCTCTACGAGCTCGACGAGGAGCGGCTGGCCGAGGTCGCGCCCGACCTGATCGTCACGCAAGCGATCTGCGACGTATGCGCCGTCTCCTACGAGGAGGTGGCCGAGGTCGCGGCGCGCCTGCCGAGCCGGCCGCGCGTCCTGCAGCAGGACCCGAGCACGCTCGGCGAGATGCTCGAGGACGTCGTCCGCCTCGGCGAGGCGACCGGGCTCGCCGGCGAGGCACACGCGATGCGGGGCGAGCTGGAGGGGCGCCTGGCGAGCGTCCGCGCCGCCGTCGCGGGCACCCCGACGCCGCGGGTGATCGCGCTGGAGTGGCTCGACCCGCCGTTCGTCGGCGGCCACTGGGTGCCGGAGATGATCTCGATCGCGGGCGGCGACGACGTCGCCGGGCCGCCGGGCCTGAAGTCCCCGGAGGTCCAGTGGGGAGCGCTCTCCGGGCTCAGGCCCGACGTGGTGATCGCGATGCCGTGCGGCTGGTACGTGAGCGAAGCGCACGCCCACGCGGTCGCGCACTGGGACCGGATCGCGAAGCTGGGCGCGGGCCGCGTCTACGCGGTCGACGCGGCCTCGACCTTCTCGCGGCCGGGCCCGCGCCTGGTCGACGGGGTCGAGCTGCTCGGCCACGTCCTGCATCCCGATCTCGTCGACCCGCCGGGCAACATCGGCTTCGCGGAGGTGCGGTCCCCCTAGACCGAACGCCCCCGCTGGCTACGCGACGGCGACGCCGGCGACGACCGAGATGGCGGCGATCGCGATCATCGCCGCCAGCTCCAGCGGCAGGCGGCGCGGGCCGAGCATGCCGCGCTCGCCGGCGACGATCGCGAGGGCGCAGAGCGCGCCGGCGGCGAGGCCGCCGAGGTGGCCGCCGATGCTGATTTCCGGGTTGCCGAAGGTGATCGCCAGGTTGAGCACGAGGATCAGCCCGACCGAGGCGGCGAGGTTCTCGATACCCCGGTGGCGGGCGATCACGAAGGTCGCGCCGAAGACGCCGAAGACCGCGCCCGAAGCGCCGATCGTGAGCGCGTTCGGATCGAGCAGCAGGGCCCCGAAGGAGCCCGCGAAGAGCGAGGCGAAGTAGAGCGCGACGAAGCGCGGCGTGCCGATCCCCGGCTCGAGGATGCGGCCGAGGAAGTAGAGGGCGAACATGTTGAAGCCGATGTGGAAGACGCTCGCGTGAAGGAAGCCGGAGGTCAGCAGCCGGTACCACTCGCCTTCGGCAACCGACGGGCCGAAGAGGCCGAAATCGATTAGGACCGAGCTGGTCCCGGGGCTGAGGCCGCCCCCTCCGCCCGCGATCTCGATCAGGTAGGCGACGACGTTGAGCGCGATCAGGACGTAGGTCGCGGGGGCGTCGTAGCGACCGGGGGCGGCGGCCCCCCTGGTCACCTTGGTGCGCTCGCGGGCGCACTCGGGGCAGCGCATTCCGACCGGAGTCGGCGTCATGCAGTCGGGGCAGATCGGCCGACCGCAGTTCGAGCAGGAGACTCCCGTCTCGCGGTTGGGGTGCCGGTAGCAAGTCTCCATCGCGGACGGGCAGCCTACAATCGCCGCCGATGGAGGAGGCCAGCCCCGCTCGGCTCTTCGCCGCCCTGGCCGGGGCGGCTCTCGTCGCCTACGGGATCGCCGGCTTCTTCTTCGACGCTTCCTTCGAGCGGCCCGACGACGTGCGCGATGCCCTCGGCCTGCTCGCCGTCAACGGCTGGGCCAACGTCTTCCACGTGCTGACCGGCGCGGTCGGCTTGGTTCTCGCCGGCTTCGCCTCGAAGCGCTACGCGATCGGCCTGGTCTGCGTCTACGGCGCGGTCGCGGTGCTCGGCACGTTGCTCTAGTGGCCGACGCGGCCGGTGACCGAGCGCAGCCGGCCCTTCGTCTCGCGGCGCCCGCGGCGGCGCATCTCGAGCAGGACGAGGGCACCGCCGGCTATCCCCCCGGCGCCCACCGCGACCACCGGCCGCACCCAGTTGCGCGGGTCGCGCAACGCCCGCAGCTCGCTCTCGGAGAGCTCCTCGGCCCAGTCGGAGAGCTCCGCGGCCGCCGCCTGCGTCACCGCGGCGAGCGTGTCCTCGAAGCGGCCGGAGAGGCGCTCCGGCGGCTCCATCGGCCGCAGCGCGTCGCCGAGCAGGCCCTCGACGTCCCAGGTGCTGCCGGTCAGCCTCTCGCTCGCCTCACTCATCCGCCATCGCCTCCTCGAGCTGCTTGATAGCACGGTGGATCAGCACCTTCGTCGCGCCGTCGCTGCGCCCCAGCGCCCGCGCGATCTCGCGGTTGTCCATGCCGAGCGCGAAGCGCATGATCAGCGCGTCGCGACGGTCGTCGGGCAGGTCGTCGAGCTTGGCGATCACCTGGCGCAGCTCCTCGCGCCCCTCGGCGATCGCCTCGGTCCCGTGCCGGGCGGGGATCGGGTCGGCGCTCTCCAGCGGCGTCTGGGGCCGCCGCGAGCGGTCGCGGTAGTAGTTCAGCGCCAGGTTGTGGGCGATGCGGATCAACCAGGGCCGCAGCGGTCGCCCGTCGGACTCGCGCCGGGCGCGGTCGAAGTGGCGGTAGGCCTGCAGGAAGGCCTGCTCGGTGAGGTCCTCTGCGTCGTGCTGGTTGCCGACCCGGTAGTAGGCGTAGGAGTAGACGTCCTTGAGGTGGTCGCGGTAGAGGTCGGCGAAGGCGCGGTCGAGCTCGGCCTTGGCGGCGGGGTCGAGGCTCGCCGGCTCGACGTTCTCCTCGGGACCGCTCACGGGCGAAGCCTAGCCCTCTCATTGGAGATCCTCTCCCCGTTCCTGAGATTTAGATGGAGAGGCCGAGCGAAGCGAGGCCGCCGCAGAATCC